>DATCSZ010000352.1:0-15870 GCA_036568205.1 Pseudomonadales bacterium | reverse complement strand
GTCATGAATGCGCTGGCCATGCGCGATTCACTGGAGCGTGCCAATATTCCCACCACCGTGATGTCGGCGATTCCGATGAGCGGGGTGGTTGACCATTACGATCGTCGCAAGGCGATCCGTTCGATCAGCCATGGTGAGGTGGTGATCTTTTCTGCCGGCACCGGCAACCCGTTCTTTACCACCGATTCGGCGGCTTGCCTGCGTGGTATCGAGATTGATGCCAACCTGGTGCTGAAGGCCACCAAGGTGGACGGCGTCTACGATGCAGATCCTGCCAAAAACCCGAAAGCCAAAAAATTCAAGCAATTAACCTACGACGAAGTGCTGGACCGCAAGCTGGAAGTGATGGATCTGACGGCCATTTGCCTGTGCCGTGACCATAATATGCCGGTCAAGGTCTTTGAGATGGAAAGCAAGGGCGCACTGTTAAGCATTGTCATGGGCGGTGACGAGGGCACGCTGATTCACGCAGGCCCTGCCACCGGTCGATAACAGGAGAGCAATGATGATCAACGATATCAAGAACGATGCCGGCCTGCGTATGGGCAAAACCCTGGAGGCACTGCAATCGGCCTTCAACAAGATCCGCACCGGCCGTGCGCATCCCAGCCTGCTGGACAGTGTGGTGGTCAACTATTATGGCTCCGACATGCCGATCAACCAGGTGGCTAACGTCAACGTCGAGGATGCGCGTACCCTGGCCGTGATCCCGTGGGAAGCCAAAATGGTGCCGGAAGTCGAGAAGGCCATCATGAAGTCGGACCTGGGGCTGAACCCGTCCACATCCGGCAATACCATCCGGGTGCCAATGCCGGCACTGACCGAGGAAACCCGCAAGGGCTATATCAAGCAGGCACGTACCGAAGCCGAATCGGCGCGTGTGTCGGTACGCAATATCCGCCGTGATGCCAACAACCGCCTGAAGGACTTGCTGAAAGACAAGGCCATCAGTGAGGATGATGAGCGCCGGGCGCAGGATGACGTGCAGAAAATCACCGATAAAAACATTGCCGAGATTGAAAAACTGTTGCAGGCCAAAGAAGCGGATCTGATGGAAATCTGATTGTCTCCGGCAACAGACTTGAAATTGATGACAATAATGACAACAACGCCCGCCCATATCGCCATTGTCATGGATGGCAATGGCCGCTGGGCCAGACAGCGAAACCTGCCGGTTGCCGCTGGCCACAAGGCCGGTGTCGAGACGGTCAGGACGGTACTCAATGCCTGTGAGGCGCGCGGGGTGGATGCCCTGACCCTGTTTGCATTCAGCAGCGAAAACTGGCGTCGGCCGGCACTGGAAGTGAGCGCGCTGATGACGCTGTTTTCCAGTTACCTTGATCGTGAAGTGGCCACCCTGGCCGAGCGCGGGGTGCGTCTGCGTTTTATTGGCCGGCGTGACCGTTTTTCTGCCGCGCTGGGCAAAAAAATTGCCCAGGCGGAGCAACGCACGGCGGCCAATCACAAGTTTCACCTGACCCTGGCGGTCGACTACGGCGGTCAGTGGGATATCACTTGCGCAGCGCGTGAGCTGGCTGAGCAGGTTCAGGCCGGTCGCTTGCAGGCCGCCGACATTGACGAAAACCGCCTTGCAGCTGAGCTGTGCCTGGCCGATTTGCCGGCACCGGATTTGCTGATTCGCACCAGCGGTGAGTACCGGCTGAGCAATTTCCTGCTGTGGCAGCTGGCCTATGCCGAATTGTATTTTACCGATGTGTACTGGCCGGATTTTGACCAGGCAGCCTTTGATGCCGCGCTGGCAAGTTATGCCGGGCGGGATCGTCGTTTTGGTGCCCGCCGACAGGATTCCCATGCTTAGAGATCGTGTGATCACCGCTATTATCATGGCGCTGGTGATTGCGTCGGCCTTGCTGCTGTTGCCGGCACAGGGCTTTATGCTGGCGATTGTACTGGTGTTTGCCGTGGCCGGCTGGGAATGGGCGGATTTGTCCGGTATTGCCAGCCAGCCGGGGCGCTGGCTGTATGCGCTGGCAGTGGCAGTGTTGTCACTGGCGGCGGCCTGGCAGTGCGGGCTGTTTGCAGCGCTGCAGCCGGCATTGTTGCGGGACATTCTTGTCCTGGGCGGACTGTGGTGGGCACTGGCCCTGCTGTGGGTGATGTCTTATCCGGTCAGTGCCCGGCTGTGGGGCAGTGTGCCGGCCCGGTTGTTGATGGGCCTGCTGGTGCTGGTGCCGGCCGCGCTGGCCCTGCAATACCTTGTCGTGCAGCCGCACGGCCAGTGGTATTTCGTTTATCTGGTGGCGATTATTGCCGCCGCTGATATCGGCGCCTATTTTTGTGGCCGTGCATTTGGCAAACGCAAGCTGGCGGTGCAGGTAAGCCCCGGCAAATCCTGGGCCGGTTTTTTTGGTGGCCTCGCCTGTTGCGCGCTGCTGGCCCTGCTGGTGGGCAGCCAGTGGCAGGTGGCCGGGCTGACACAGATGCAACTGGTGATGGTATCGCTGGTGGCTTCGCTGGCCTCGGTGCTGGGTGACCTGGTGGAAAGCATGGTCAAGCGTCACCGTGGCCTGAAGGACAGCAGCCAGCTGCTGCCCGGCCATGGTGGCGTGATGGACCGTATCGACAGCATGACAGCGGCAGCCCCGGTGTTTGTACTGTTGCAGGTGTTGCTGTTGCAGGTGGCGGCATGATTCAGCAGATCACCGTGCTGGGCGCCACCGGCTCGATTGGCCAGAGCACGCTGGATGTGATTGCCCGTCACCCGGACCGCTATGCCGTGTATGCGCTGACTGCCCATAGTGATGTTGACACACTGTTGCAGCAGTGCCTGCAGTTCCGCCCGCGTTATGCGGTGATCAGCAGCGAGGCGGATCGGGACACGCTGGCTGCCCGGCTGGCTGGCAGCGGTGTGGATACCGATGTGCTGAGCGGTGCTGCGGCACTGGCGCAGGTGGCCGCGGCAGACGAGGTGGCGGTGGTGATGGCGGCGATTGTCGGCGCGGCCGGCTTGCTGCCGACCATGGCGGCTGTGCAGGCCGGCAAAAAAGTGCTGCTGGCCAACAAGGAGAGCCTGGTGATGGCCGGTGGCCTGTTTATGCAGGCGGTGCGTGAATCCGGCGCCATCCTGCTGCCGATTGACAGTGAACATAACGCCATTTTTCAGTGTCTGCCACAGCATAAACGTTATTTTGATCGTGCTGCCGGCGTCAGCCGCATCCTGCTGACCGGGTCCGGCGGGCCGTTTCGTGCCCTGCCGCTGGAGCAGCTGGCACATGTCACGCCGGAACAGGCCTGCCAGCATCCCAACTGGTCAATGGGTCGCAAGATTTCTGTCGATTCGGCCACCATGATGAACAAGGGGCTGGAACTGATTGAAGCCTGCTGGCTGTTTGATGCCGGTGTGGATGATATCGAGATTGTCATACATCCGCAGAGCATTGTGCATTCGATGGTGCAGTTCAGTGACGGTTCGACGCTGGCGCAGCTGGGTAATCCCGATATGCGCACGCCGATTGCCCATGCCCTGGCCTGGCCGGAGCGAATGGATGCCGGTGTGGCGGCGCTGGATTTTCATCGCCTGGCTGAGCTCAGTTTCAGCGCCCCGGATGAGCAGCGTTTTCCATGCCTGGTGCTGGCGCGCCAGGCGTTTGTGCAAGGTGGCAGTGCACCGGCTGTGCTTAACGCCGCCAATGAGGTGGCGGTTGATGCGTTCCTGCAACAGCGGATTGCCTTCACCGATATCGCGCGCATCAACAGCGAGGTGCTGGCACGGGCTGCTTTTTCTGAACCGGCAACCCTGTCGGCAGTCATAGAGGCGGATTTGGGTGCACGGGAATTGGCGAGAGCGTTGATCTGATGTCGGTAATACAGCAAGTGCTGGTGATGCTGGTGACACTCGGTGTGCTGATTGCCTTCCACGAGTTTGGCCATTTCTGGGTGGCACGCCGTTGTGGTGTCAAGGTGCTGCGTTTTTCCATTGGCTTTGGCCCGGTGCTGTTGCGCTACCGTGATCGTCACGGCACCGAGTATGCCTTGTCGGCCTTGCCGCTGGGTGGTTATGTCAAGATGCTGGATGAGCGCGAAAGTGAGCAACCGGTAGACGAGGCTGAGCGGCCGTTAGCCTTTAACAACAAAACAGTTCTGCAGCGCATGGCGATTGTCAGCGCCGGGCCGCTGGCCAATTTCCTGCTGGCAATTGTGGTTTACTGGCTGGTCTTCATGCAGGGTACTACCGGGCTGGTGCCGCGCATCATGACGGTGGAAGAAGGTTCGCCGGCTGCGCGCAGCGGGCTGACCGCCGGGCTGGAAATTGTTGCGGTGGACGGTGAACAAAGCAGGACGGTGCGTGACGTGGCAATGGCGCTGGCCCACCGGCTGGGTGACAGCGGTCATATTGAACTGCAGGCAGTGCTGCCGGGCAGTGATGTAGCAAACAGCTATCAGCTGGCCATCGACAGCTGGCAGGCCGGGCGCGATGACCGCATTGATGTACTGGCCGAGCTGGGCATCGGTTTTTACCAGCCAACGGTAGCGGCGGTTGTTGATGCCGTGCTGCCCGGTTCGGCGGCCGCCGCCGCAGGCCTGCTGGCCGGTGACCGCTTGCTGCAGGCCGATGGTGAACCGATCCGTGACTGGACGCAGTGGGTGGACTATGTGCGGGCACGGCCGGAACAGCGTATCCACGTATTGCTGGAACGTGCCGGTGAGTTGCTGCCAGTGGTGCTGACGCCACAGCGGGTGCGTGATGAAGGGCAATGGGTAGGCCAGGTGGGCATTCGGGTCAAGGTGCCCGAGCTGCCGCCGGAGCTGCTGCGGCATACCGACTATTCGTTGCTGACAGCCTGGTTGCCGGCGCTGGATAATACCTGGCAAATGTCGGTATTTACCCTGGTATCGCTGAAAAAAATGCTGCTGGGTGATATTTCCTACAAGCAGCTGAGCGGGCCGATCAGTATTGCCAAGGTGGCCACTGAATCGGCGTATACCGGGCTTTACAGTTACCTCAGCCTGCTGGCGTTGCTCAGCATCAGCCTGGGGGTATTGAATTTATTGCCGGTGCCGGTACTCGATGGCGGACATTTGCTGTTTTATGCCATTGAGTGGATCAAGGGGTCGCCGGTGCCGGAGCGGGTACAGATGATTGCCTATCAGCTTGGCATGGTGCTGGTTTTGTCCTTGATGGCGCTGGCGGTGGTTAACGATCTCGGTCGCCTGTAGCGGCCTGATAACGGGTTTTCATGCGGAATATACTGCTGACAATATTGCTGCTGGCCTTGTCGCTGCGTGTGCTGGCGACCGAGGGTTTTGCCGTGGCGGATATCCGTGTGGAAGGCCTGCAGCGTATTCCGGCCAGTACCGTGTTTGCCAACCTGCCGTTTTCCATCAATGACCCGGTCAATGATGCCTTGCTGGGCGAGGCTATTCGCCGCCTGTTTGCAACCGGCAATTTCCAGGATATCGAGCTGGGCCGTGAAGACGATGTGCTGGTGGTGCGGGTGGTCGAGCGCCCGGCGATTGGCGAGATCAAGATTGAGGGCAACAAGGCGATCAAGGAAGAGGACCTGCTGGCCGGCCTGAAAAAATCCGGCCTTGCACAAGGCCTGATTTTTCGCCAGGCCACGCTGGAAGGGGTGCGCCAGGAGTTGCAGCGACAGTATGTGGCACAGGGCCGTTATGATGCCCGGGTGGTGGTGGAAGCCAGGCCGCTGGGCGGCAACCGGGTGGCCTTGTATATTGATATTGATGAAGGCACGGTGGCCAAGATCAAGCATCTCAATATTGTCGGTAACCTGCAGTTTGATGATAAAACCCTGCTGAAGCAGTTCGAGATGCAGCCGACCGGCTGGCTGTCGTGGACCAACAGTGAGGACAAATATGCCCGTGAGCGTATGCGGGCCGACCTGGAGAAGCTGGAATCCTTTTACCGTGACCAGGGTTACCTGAAGTTCAATATTGTCTCGGCCCAGGTCAGCCTCAGTCCTGAGCGTGATGCGGTGTTTATCACCATCAGTGTTGATGAAGGCAAGGTGTACAAGGTAGCCAATACCAAATTGTCCGGTGAGCTGATCCTGCCGCAGGAACTGATGGAGTCACTGGTGCTGCTGAAAGCCGGTGACACCTATTCACAGAGCAAGGTGACGTCGACCGAGGAGCTGATGAGCCGGCTGCTGGGCAATAATGGGTATACCTATGCCAGCATACGCAGTTATCCCACCATCAATGAAGCCGATGGCACGGTTGAGCTGACGTTTTTTGTTGACCCCGGCAAACGTACCTATGTCAACCGCATCAAATTCTACGGCAACCTGTCCACCCAGGATGAGGTGCTGCGCCGTGAGGTGCGGCAAATGGAGGCGGCGCCGGCATCCGGCCAGCTGATTGAGCAATCGCGGGTGCGCCTGGAGCGGCTTGGCTTTTTTAAATCGGTAGAGTCCGAGATGGTGGATGTGCCGGGCACGGATGACCAGGTGGATGTGGTGTTCAATGTCGAGGAACAGCATTCCGGCAGTGTCGGTGCCAGTATCGGTTATGCCGATGGTTCCGGCCTGGTGTTGTCGGCCAACCTGCAGCAGAACAACTTTCTGGGCAGTGGCAAACAGGTGTCAGTGGGTGTAGACCGTAACGATTACCAGACCCGCTACAGCTTCAGTTACAACAACCCGTATTACACCATTGATGGTGTCAGCCGCGGTTTTAACCTGTTTTATCGCAAGACCGATTTTGACAAGCTGGGGGTGGCCGAGTACAGCTCCAACAGCTATGGCGCGTCACTGTCTTATGGTTACCCAATCAGTGAAACCGCCCGCATCGGCTTTGGTGTTGGTTATGCACGTATTGAGCTGGAGGTTGGCCCCTATGCACCGCAGGAGGTAATCGGCAGCCCGCGCGACCTGTCGCTGGATTATTTTGTCAGCTACAAGGTAGTCAATGGCGAGATCCTGCCGGTTGACGGTGTGGTGAAAAGCCTGGATACCTTGCTGAATGCCGGTATTGATCCGTATCTGCAGCCGACCCCCGGTTTTGTTGACCTGCACGGCGATACCTATGACAGCTATACACTCAATGGCAGCATCCGCGAGTCCAAGCTGAACCGTGGCCTGATGCCGACGGCTGGCCATTCGCAGTCATTGAGTATTGATCTCGGTGTGCCGGGCAGTGACCTGGAATATTACAAGCTCAACTATGCCGGCCAGATTTATGTGCCACTGGCTGAAGAATTGTCGCTGCGCTTCCATACCCGCCTTGGTTATGGTGACGGCTTTGGTGATACCGGCGAGCTGCCGTTTTTTGAACACTTTTTTGCCGGTGGTTTTGGTTCGGTGCGTGGTTACGAGCGCTCCAGTCTCGGGCCGCGCGGCACACCGGCGACCCGTTACCTGGCGCTGAACAACCAGGCCTATGCCTATGACGAGCTGGCGCAAAAACTGATTGCTTTTGATATTGGCAGCTCGGCAGACAGTTTTGGCGGCAATGTGCTGGTTGAAGGCGGTGGCGAGCTGATTTTCCCGTTGTGGTTTGTTGAGGATCGCCGGTCCCTGCGCACCACGCTGTTTGTCGATGTCGGCAATGTGTTTGATACCGGTTGCGGTGACGCACAACGCAATTGCAACAATGTCGACCTGACCCAGCTGCGCGGTTCCTATGGTTTTGGCCTGACCTGGATCAGTGCGCTTGGGCCATTGACATTCAGTCTGGCCAGACCGTTTAATGACACGCGAGATGACCGGCCGAAGTTTTTCCAGTTTTCCATCGGCAGCGGTTTTTAATGCCTGCCAGGGCAATTTTTTGTTGGATACAATTAAAGAAGGTGACTATATGAAACGTTTTATCTGTGCAGCAGCGCTGCTGGTTTGCAGCACCATGGCCATGGCTTCCGGCAAGATTGCCGTGGTCAACCTGCAGCAGGCCGTGCTGAATACCGATTTTGCCCAGGCCCGGATTGCCGAGCTGGAAAATGACGCCTCGTTCAAGTCGAACCTGGAACAGGCACGCAAAATCCAGGATGAAGGCCGCAAGCTGGCTGAACAGTACCAGAAAGAGCTGCCGACCATGGCTGCCAGCCAGAAGCAGGACATGGAAAAGCAGATCCGTGAAAAGCAGGCTGACCTGGAGCATATTGCCGGCAAGCTGCAGACCGCCCGTGATGGCCTGCTGGAAGGGGTTATGCAGGAGCTGAACGTATCTGCCACCCGCGCCATCCGTGAATTGATTGAAACCGAAGGCATTGGCCTGCTGCTGAATGCCAACCCGCAGCTGGTGCTGCATGCCGATACCAGCTACGACATTTCCGCCAAGCTGACCGATCGGCTGAACCGCCTGCACAACGACAAAAACAAAAAATAATGCCATGACTGCACAGCGCCTGGGCGATATCGCCGATTACCTGCAACTGCCCCTGAAGGGCGACCCGCAACTGATGATCGAAGGCATTGCTGCGCTGGAAACGGCGCAGCCCGGCCAGATCAGTTTTCTGGCCAACAGCAAGCTGGAAAAAGCGCTGGCGGATTGCCGTGCCTCGGCGCTGATTGTCCGGCCGGAATACCAGGGCCACAGCCAGGCAGCGCTGTTGTTAAGTGACAATCCCTACCTGGCCTTTGCCCGCCTGACAGCACTGTTTAATGATGCGCCGCAAGCAGCAGCTGCTATCCATGCCTCGGCGAGTATTGATGAAACCGCGTCGATTGGCAGCAATGCCAGCATTGGCGCCAATGTGGTTATCGGTGCCCATTGTGTGATCGGTGACGATTGTGTGATTGAAGCCAATTGTGTGATTGCCGATCGCACGGTGCTGGGGCGCGGCTGCCACCTGCATGCCAATGTCACGATTTATCACAATGTCAGCATCGGTGATGACGTCAATATCCACAGCGGTACGGTCATTGGCAGTGACGGTTTTGGTTTTGCCCCGACTACCGGCCAGTACAAATGGCAGAAAATTTACCAGCTCGGCGGGGTGCGTATCGGCAACCGGGTGGATATCGGTGCCAATACCTGCATTGATCGCGGTGCACTGGCCGATACCATCATTCATGACGGGGTGATTATCGATAACCTGGTGCATATTGCCCATAACTGCGAAATTGGCGACAACACGGCGGTGGCCGGCTGTGTCGGCATGGCCGGCAGTGTGGTGATCGGCAAAAACTGCACCTTTGCCGGTGCGGTGGCCATCAACGGCCATATCAGCATTGCCGATGATGTGCATATTGGCGGCATGACGGCCGTGACCGGCACCATCCGTGAGCCGGGTTCCTACACCTCCGGCACGGCGATGATGCCAACCCGGGAATGGCGCAAGAGTGCGGTGCGTTTTACCCAGCTGGAGCAAATGCAGCAAAGAATAAAAAAACTGGAAAAATTGCTGGATCAACATTCATCTTCGCAAGGCTAATTGGTTACAATAGCCGGCTTCCCGGGTTGTCGCTGGCGACCTGCTTTGCATAGGACTCTTTCATGATGCTGGTATCCGAAATCCGTGAGTATTTGCCTCACCGTTACCCTTTTTTGCTGGTTGACCGTGTTGAACAACTGATTGAGGGTGAAAGCATCGTTGCCTACAAGAATATCACCATCAATGAGCCTTTTTTTAACGGCCATTTTCCCCAGTATCCGGTCATGCCGGGTGTGCTGATCACCGAGGCAATGGCCCAGGCGGCCGGCATTCTGGGCTTCAAAACGATGGGCAAAAAGCCGGTGGAAGGCTCCATGTACCTGTTTGTCGGCGCCGATGACCTGCGTTTCAAACGCCAGGTGATTCCCGGCGACCGGCTGACGCTGGAGGCCCGCATCGTGTCGGAAAAACGCGGCATCTGGAAGTTCGCCTGCCGTGCCCTGGTTGATGGTGAGCTGGCCGCCAGTGGCACCATCCTGTGTGCCGACAGGAAGCAGCCAACGTGATTGACCCGCGTGCCATCATCGATCCTGCCGCACGGCTGGCCGGCGATGTCACGGTCGGCCCGTTCAGTGTAATTGGTGCCGGTGTCGAGATTGGGGCCGGCAGTGTTATTGATTCCCACGTGGTCATCCAGGGGCCAACCCGCATTGGCGAGCGCAATCGTATCTATCCGTTTGCCAGTATCGGCATGGACACCCCGGACCTGAAATACAGGGGTGAGCCCACCCGTCTTGAAATCGGTGATGACAATGTGATTCGTGAAGGTGTCACCATCCATCGCGGCACTGTGCAGGATCAGGGTCTTACCGTGATCGGCAATCACAACCTGGTGATGGCCTATGCCCATATCGGCCATGACAGTGTGGTCGGCAACCATTGTATCCTGGTCAACAATGCCGCACTGGCTGGCCATGTGATACTGGGCGACTGGGCGATTTTGTCCGGTTTTACCCTGGTACACCAGTATTGCCGGATTGGCGCGCATGCGTTCACCGGCATGGGTACGGCAGTGGGCAAGGATGTGCCGGCCTATGTCATGGTCAGCGGCAACCCGGCGGCACCGCATAATATCAATGTTGAAGGCCTGAAACGCCGTGGCTTCAGCAGCGAGGAAATCAGCCTGCTGCGGCGCGCCTACAAGCTGGTTTACCGCCAGGGCAATACCACGGAACAGGCCATTCGCCAGCTGCAGGATTGGCAGTCGCAGAGTCCGGTGCTGTTGCCGCTGATTGAATCCCTGCAGCAATCGGGCCGGGGCATCGTGCGCTGATGCATGTTGCCATTGTCGCGGGCGAGGCCTCCGGAGACATTCTCGGCGCCGGCCTGATCGCGGCGCTGCGGCAGATTTATCCCGACGCGCATTTTTCCGGCATCGGCGGCCCGCGCATGATCGCTGAAGGTTTTCATTCCCTGTTTGATATGGAACGGCTGTCGGTGATGGGCATTGTTGACCCGCTGAAACGCCTGCCTGAACTGTTGTCCATACGCCGGCACATCAAACGCTATTGCCTGCTGCAGCCGGTCGATGTGTTTATCGGCATTGATTCGCCGGACTTCACCCTGAATATCGAGCGGTTCCTGAAAAAACGCGGCATTGCCACGGTTCACTATGTGTCACCGTCGGTGTGGGCATGGCGTCAGGGACGCATTCGCGGCATACGAAAATCGGTAGACCTGATGCTGACCTTGCTGCCGTTTGAAGCCGAATTCTACCAGCGCCACCAGGTGCCGGTGTGTTTTGTCGGCCATCCGCTGGCGGACCAGATTGCCATGCAGGTTGATGTGGCGGCAGCACGCCAGCAGCTGGGCATTGCTGCTGACAGCAAGGTGGTGGCACTGATGCCGGGTTCGCGGCGCAGCGAAGTGGCCTTGCTGGGAGACCTGTTCCTGCAGGTTGCCAATCATTTGCAGCAGGATGCCGACTACCTGTTTGTACTGCCGGCTGCCAACCGCGAGCGGCTGGCGCAGCTGCAGCAGCTGCTTGCCGGCTACCCGGCACTGCAGGTGCGTTTGCTGGATGGCCAGTCACATCTGGCGATGGCAGCGGCTGATGCGGTGTTGCTGGCATCGGGCACCACGGCACTGGAAGCCATGCTGTTCAAGAAACCGATGGTGGTGGCCTACCGCATGGCACCGCTGTCGTTTGCAATTATTTCGCGGCTGGTGAAAACAGCGTATGTGTCATTGCCGAATCTGCTGGCGGGTCGCCAGCTGGTGCCGGAGCTGATCCAGGACCAGGCTACAGTGGCCAACCTGGTGGCTGCCATGCAGCGCCAGCTGCACGACCGTGACCTGCGCGAGGCTCTGGTGCAGGAATTTTGCCAGCTGCACCAGAGTCTCAGGGCTGATGCCAGTGCCACAGCCGCCAAAGCCATAGAGCAATTGTTATGCAAACGATCGACCTGAGCGCGTACCGCCTGCTGGCCGGCGTTGATGAGGTTGGCCGCGGGCCACTGGCAGGTGATGTGGTGACTGCCGCCGTGATTCTGGACCCGCTGCGGCCGATTGACGGTTTGCGCGACTCCAAGAAACTGTCAGAAAAAAAACGTGAGCAGCTGTTTGATGAGATCTGCGACAAGGCACTGGCCTTTGCTATTGGCCGTTGTTCGGTAGAAGAAATCGACCGGCTGAATATCCTGCAGGCATCGCTGCTGGCGATGAAGCGTGCGGTGGATGCATTGTCGCAAACGCCGGATTTTGTTGCTGTTGATGGCAATCGCCTGCCGGCCTGGCATTACCCGTCACAGGCCATCGTCAAGGGCGATGACAAGGTGCCGGCAATCGCTGCTGCATCCATCCTGGCCAAGGTGACACGTGATCGTGAAATGCAGGTGCTGGACCGTCAATATCCGGGTTATGGTTTTGCCGGCCACAAGGGGTATCCCAGCCGCCAGCACCTGGATGCACTGAAAACCCTGGGTGTCACCGCCATTCACCGCAAGAGTTACGGGCCGGTTAAACAGCTGTTGCTACAGCAGGAGTGGCTGGACAGATGACAGCCTCGTTTGTGCATTTGCGTGTTCACTCGGAATACTCGCTGATCGACAGCGTGATCCGCATCAAGCCACTGGTAAAAAAAGCGGCCGGGCTGGGCATGCCGGCGCTGGCGCTGACCGACCAGTGCAATTTTTATGGCCTGATCAAGTTTTACAAGGCAGCGCTGGCGGCCGGTATCAAGCCGATTATCGGCAGTGATTTCCTGCTGCTGGGTGATGATGACGAAACCAGCCAGCTGACCTTGCTGGCAATGAATGAGCAGGGTTATCGCAATATTACCGAACTGATCTCGCTGGCCTACCTGAAAGGGCAATCGCTGGGCATCGGGCGTATCCGCTGGCAATGGCTGGAGCAATACAGTGACGGGGTCATTGCCCTGTCCGGGGCAAAATTCGGTGACATTGGCAAGGCCCTGCTGAATGACAACCAGGATATGGCGCAGCAACTGCTGCAAAAATGGATGCAGCTGTTCCCGCGGCGGTTTTATCTGGAATTGCAGCGCACCGGTCGCATGGATGATGAAAACTACCTGCATGCCGCCGTGGCGCTGGCCGCCAGTAACGATTGTCCTGTGGTGGCAACCAATGATGTGCGTTTTCTTGAGCCGGATGAATACGATGCCCATGAAGCGCGCGTGTGCATCCAGGATGGCCAGGTGCTGGATGATCCGCGCCGTGAACGGCGCTATTCTGCCGAACAGTATCTGCGCAGCAATGAGGAAATGATCAGCCTGTTTGCTGACATTCCTTCAGCCATTGATAACACGGTTGAGATAGCCCGGCGCTGCAATGTGCAATTAAAACTGGGTACCTATTACCTGCCGGAATACCCGATTCCTGAAGGCATGACCCAGGAAAATTTTTTTCGCCAGGTGTCACATGACGGCCTGACCGAGCGCCTTCATTTCCTGTTTGATCCGGCCTCTGCGGAATTCCCCGCTATTGAAAAACGCTATCGCGAGCGGCTCGATTTTGAGCTGAACGTCATTTTGCAGATGGGTTTTCCCGGCTATTTCCTGATCGTGATGGATTTTATTGCCGAAGCCAAGCGCATGCAGGTGCCGGTGGGGCCTGGCCGGGGTTCCGGTGCCGGCTCGCTGGTGGCCTATGCACTGAAAATCACCGACCTGGACCCCCTGCAGTATGACTTGCTGTTCGAGCGTTTCCTGAACCCCGAACGGGTATCAATGCCGGATTTTGATATTGATTTCTGCATGGAGCGCCGTGGCGAGGTGATCCAGTACGTGGCCGAAAAATATGGCGAGATGGCGGTGTCACAGATTGCCACCTTCGGCACCATGGCTGCCAAGGCGGTAGTGCGCGATGTGGCCCGGGTGCAGGGCAAGCCCTATGGCCTGGCAGACCGGTTGTCGAAGATGATTCCGTTTGAGGTTGGCATGACGCTGGCCAAGGCTCATGAGCAGGAAGAGGTGCTGCGTGATTTTCTGCAGGCCGATTCAGCAGCCCAGGAAATATGGGATATGGCGGTGCAGCTTGAAGGTGTCGTCAGGGGGGTTGGCAAGCATGCCGGCGGTGTGGTGATAGCGCCGAACAAACTGACGGATTTCTCGCCGATTTATTGTGATGAGCAGGGTGATGGCAAGGTTACCCAGTTTGACAAGAACGATGTGGAAGAAGCAGGGCTGGTCAAGTTTGACTTTCTGGGCTTGCGAACGCTGACGATTATTGACTGGGCGCTGGCGATTATCAATGAAGGCAAACGTCGCAGCGGCGAAGCGGAAATTGATATTGCCCGTATTGATCTTGCTGACAGCACAACCTTCAGCCTGTTGAAGCGAGCGGAAACCACGGCTGTTTTCCAGCTGGAATCGCGCGGCATGAAGGAACTGATCAAGCGCCTGCAGCCGGATTCACTGGAAGACCTGATCGCACTGGTGGCGCTGTTCCGTCCCGGGCCGCTCGATTCCGGCATGGTGGATGACTTTGTCAACCGCAAACATGGCCGCGCCCAGGTGGCTTATCCGGACCCTGAATACCAGCACCAGCTGTTGAAGCCGATCCTGGAGCCAACCTACGGCGTTATTGTTTATCAGGAGCAGGTCATGCAGATTGCCCAGGTGCTGGCTGGCTACAGCCTGGGTGAGGCGGATCTGTTGCGCCGGGCGATGGGCAAGAAAAAGCCCGAGGAAATGGCCAAGCAGCGTGATGTGTTCCGCCAGGGTGCTGCGGCCCAGGGCATTGATCCCGAACTGGCGATGAAGATTTTTGACCTGGTGGAGAAGTTTGCCGGTTACGGTTTCAACAAGTCACACTCGGCCGCCTATGCGCTGGTGTCCTACCAGACTGCCTGGCTGAAAACCCATTATCCGGCCCAGTTTATGGCAGCGGTATTGTCATCTGAACTGCAGAATACCGACAAGATCGTCACCTTGATTGAAGAGTGCCGGCGCATGGGCCTGACGATTTGCAACCCGGATGTGAATATTGGCGAATACCGTTTTACCGTTGATGCTGATAATCGTATTGTCTATGGCCTTGGGGCAATAAAAGGGCTGGGTGAAGGGCCTGTTAACGCATTGATTGAGGCGCGTGCAGCGGGGCTGTTCAGTGATCTGTATGATTTTTGCCGGCGCTGCGATTTGCGCCGGATCAACAAGCGGGCCCTGGAAGCACTGATCCGTTCCGGTGCCTTTGACAGCCTGGGGGAATCCCGTGCGCTGCTGCTGGCTGCAGTGGCTGAGGCAGTGCAAGCAGCCGAGCAGCAGCTGCAAAATGACAATGCCGGCATGGTGGACTTGTTTGCTGCTGCAGACAGCAGTGCAGAGGCTGGCGGGCAGGGCGATGTCTATGCCAACCAGCGCCATGTGGCCGAGTTTACCCGCAAGGAACGGCTGGCCGGCGAGAAGGAAACGCTGGGCCTGTTCCTGACCGGTCACCCGATTGATGATTATGAGCAGGAATTGAAGCAGATGAATTGCCGGCGGCTGATGCACCTGCAGGCAGATGATGCCGAGCAGCAGGTGGCTGGCCTGGTCATTTCCCTGCGCCCGGTGAAGACACGCCGTGGCGACAAGCTGATGATCCTTACCCTGGACGACCGCACTGGCCGCATTGAAGTGACGGTGTTTGCCAAACTGTTGCCGGAGGTTGAGCACAAGCTGAAAAAAGACACCGTGCTGTTTGTGCGCGGGCGGGCAGAAATGGATGAATTCTCCGGTGGCTTGCGTATGCGCGCCGAGTCGATTGCCGATATCCAGGAGATCCGCAGTGGTGCCGGCCAGCGCCTGCGTATCACACTGGATGATGGCAACTGGCATGCACACAGTCGCAGCCTGCTGGAATCACTGCTGCAGGCGCAGGCGACTGAAGGTTGTGGTCTGGAGGTGGCTTACACGTCACGCAAGGCGGGTGCAAGCGCTGTGCTGCGCCTGCCGGCCGAGCGACGTATTACCCCGGATGAGCAAACTATCGAGCAGCTGAAAAAAGCGTTTGGTGAACAGGCGGTGGGCTTTGTGCGCGGCTGACCGCATCCGTTAAAGCGCGGGTCATGCCAGTCAC
>DATCSZ010000351.1:0-4498 GCA_036568205.1 Pseudomonadales bacterium | reverse complement strand
GGTTTTAAAGAGAGTGTTAGGGAAAGGTAACCATAGATCTATATGAAGTATTTGAAATTGAAAGAATATTTGAAAGTGGCTGCTTTTTTATTGGTTGCCAATATTCTCTGTGCTTGTTCAGAAGATAAGCCGGAAGGCTATTATGAGCTGGAAAGCCCATATACTGTTATTGATACTGGAATCAAGACAGTACCAAGGAGTAAACAAAAAATTTACTGGCTGGATAATAATACATTTTTGTTTTATGCGCTTTCAAAACAAGGTGAGGGGTTGCACCTGTATTATTGGCCAGAGAAGGAGTTAAATTTTATTCACCCGATGAAGGTGAGCTATTTGCAGAACTATTGCTATACAGACGGTGTTTTATGGGTTGATAAAGCACATCTACAGAAAAATATGGATGGCCATTTTAAAATACACTTAGTTAATAATGATCAGGGCCGTTTTGTTGTTATGAAAAAGGAAGAAAGTGATGTGGAAAAAACTTTTTTCAGGGATATTCATTGCTTGGGTCGAGAAAAACTGAAAAAAATGGATAAATGGCCACTTGATTACTTTAAGGAGTTTGGTTTTTTTGCATATAGATCTAAAGAGTCTGACAACAAAGTTGTTATAGAAAGTAAAGGGGATTCGAGAGTTGTGAATATATTGGCATACGATGCCGATAAATTCAGCTTGCAGAATCTCGGGTATTTCCCCCACTTAAAGAAATATTTGTTTTATCAAATAGCTAGTGGTACTGGTTACACAAGAGATGACCCGAAGCATTATCAGTTCAGTTTTTTGAATGGTGAGGGTGTGATGGAAAAGCCTTTTCAGTTGCAAGAGCCTTGGGATAAGAATGGCTGGCTAAAACCTACAAAGGCTGGGTATTTAGTGGGAGGTATTGATCGGCGTTTTGATTATGACTTTGAGAATAAACGTTATGCAAATATAAGAGGCTGCTTCTTGAAGGTGGGAGATGGTCGTTTTGATTTTATTGAGATTATAAAAGGGGTGTCACGGTCTACGGAGCTTTCCCCTAATGGGTGTTATTTGGCACTTGATCATAAATATTACAAAGAAGGCTCTGAAACAACAATAAAGATAGTAAATTTGTGCGAAAAGGAGATTAAGGAATGAGCGTTTCTCATGAAGATTTGGCACTGGCGAGTGACGCATCCCAATTTGACAGTAGTACAATAGCACTGTGCGTTTTGTCTATAGCCAGGGTCGCCGCACAAGCATATCAGGAATCACGCCTCCACAACCCTCCCTGATTGATCTCATCGCCACCCCGTATTACCACTGCATAACCCGCCACGGCCGGCTCGTTACCTGCCCCCTCACTTCTCACCCCTAACCCTTCACACCTGCCCCTCACTCCCCCACCCGATACCAGCTCTGCGTGCGATAGAAAAACGCCAGGTAGCCGCGCACCTTGAGGGTGTTGTTATCTTCCAGCCACAGCTTGCAGCGGTAGACCTTGCCCTTGGCCGGGTCGAGGATTTCGCCGCCGCTGTATTCCTTGCCGTCGGCCTGCATGTCGCTGAGGATGACCATGCCGACCACCGGCTTGTCCTTGCGTTCGCCTTCACACTTGTCGCACACGGTATCGGCCGGCTTCAGCAGCAGTTGTTCCACCCGGCCGTAATATCGGTCGCCATCGCGGTAGATGTTGACGATGGATTTGGCTTCGCCGGTTTCGTCATCAATGGTTTTCCAGCGGCCCGTGATGTCGGCCAGGGCGGTGGCCGACAGGCTGAGGGCTGTGCACAGCAACAGCAGGGAACGGATGGCTGACATGGGTCTTCTCCTTTCTGGCGTTTTGATGCGTTGCCGGGCAACGGTATGTGTCGGGTTACTAGTCTAGCGGCTTTTGTCGCTTGTGCATGGTTGGCCCTTTGCCGCCGGCTGGATTACCATAGGCCAAGCCACCCACGACAGGATGTGACCATGACTACCCGCCTTTCCCTGCTGTTGCTGTGCCTGCTGCTGGCCAGCTGCACCGCACTGACCACCTTCCAGATGAACCGCAAATACGGCAAGCCGGATCTGCAGCCGCGCATTGTCAGCCACGACAGCGAGGCTGGCCGCTTTTTCCTGGATGAGGTGCAGCCGGTAATCGAGCAGCGCTGTGTGGTATGTCACAGCTGTTATGATGCCCCCTGCCAGCTGAAGCTGTCCTCACCCAGTGGTATTGATCGCGGCGCCAACCAGGCGCTGGTTTACAATGGTTATCGCCTGCGTGATGCCGAGCCGACCCGGCTGGATTACGATGCCGAAACCACCGCCGACTGGCGCCAGCGCGATTTTTACCCGGTGCTGAATGACCGCCGGCAACAGGCCTCGGCCAACCTGCAGGCCGGCCTGATTCACCGCCTGCTGACGCAGAAAAAGCAGCACCCGTTGCCGCAGGGCCGCCACCTGCCGGACAGCTTTGACCTGTCGCTGAACCGTGACCAGAGCTGCCCTTCCAACGAGAATTACGCCAGCTACCTGCGCAAAAAGCCGCTGTGGGGCATGCCCTATGGCCTGCCGGCGATTGCCGATGAGGAGATGGCCATCCTGACCCGCTGGCTGGAGAACGGCGCGCTGATGGCCTACCCGCCGGAGCCGCTGGTGGAGCTGCAAAGCCGTATCGCGGTGTGGGAGCAGTTCCTCAATGGCGACTCGGCCAAACAGCAGCTGGTGGCGCGTTATATCTATGAGCACTGGTTCCTGGCTGCGCTGTATTTTGATGAGGTCAGCAGCGAGCGGTTTTTCCAGCTGGTGCGATCGGCCACCCCGCCCGGCGAGCCAATACAGCTGATTGCCACCCGCCGGCCGTTTGATGACCCCGGTGTTGCACGGGTGTATTACCGGCTGCGGCCGGTGGATGCCAGCATCACCAACAAGACCCATATGCCCTATAAACTGAACCCGGCGCGCATGGCCCGCCTGCAGCAGCTGTTTGTTGATGCAGATTTTGTTGTTGCCAGCCTGCCCGGTTATGACAGGGATGCCGCCAACCCGTTTGTTGCCTTTGCCGCGCTGCCCAGCCAATCACGCTACAAGTTCATGCTGGATGAGGCGCAATTTACCATCATGGGCTTTATCAAGGGGCCGGTGTGTCGTGGCAGCACGGCGCTAAACGTGATCAACGACCATTTCTGGGTGTATTTTGTTGATCCCGAACAGCCGCTGTCGCAGGCGGATGATTTTCTGATCCTGCAGCAGGATAACCTGGAGATGCCGGCCGAGCAGGACAGCATGACGGCCGCACTGCGTTATTTCCTCAGTTACTCCGACCAGCAGACCCGCTACCTGATGGCCAAAAGCGAGGCACTGGAAAAAAGCCTGGGCAACGGCCTGGCGCTGGATGAACAGCTGGTATGGGATGGTGATGGCACTAACAACAATGCCGCGCTGACAGTGTTCCGCCATTACGACAGCGCAACCGTGCTGAAAGGCCTGGTGGGCCAGCAGCCAAAAACCGCCTGGGTTATTGATTACACCCTGCTGGAACGCATCCACTACCTGCTGGTGGCCGGTTTTGATGTGTACGGCAATGTCAGCCACCAGCTGCTGACCCGGCTGTATATGGATTTCCTGCGCCTTGAAGGCGAGTTTAATTTCCTGGCCCTGCTGCCGCAGCAGGAGCGCCTGCGCCTGCGTGATTACTGGTATCGCAATGCCAGCGATGACGTCAAATCCTTCCTGCACGGCTCGCGTGCCTACCTGAACGCACCGCCCGGCATTGTCTATCACAGCGACCAGCCGCTGGCTGAACTGCACGGCATTTTGCAACAGCGCCTGCAGCCGGTGCTGGATGATGAACACCTGCTAAGCCATGCCACCGTGCCGGCCAGCCATCGCGAGGCACTGGCACCGCTGATGCAGTTGCAGGGCGTTGCGGCTACGGTGATGCCGGAATCCGCCATCCTGCTGGTGGAGTCGGCCGGTGGCCGTCATATCTACACCCTGCTGTCCAACCGCGCCTATTACAACATCACCAGCCTGCTGCAGGAGATGAAAAACCGGGTGCCGGCCGAGGACAACCTGACCGTCAGCCGTGGCATTGCCACCGCCTACCCGTCGGTTATCCTGCAGCTGGATGAAGCACAGCTGCCACAACTGGCACAGGGCATTGCCGCCCTGCGCAGCGAAGCGGACTACATTGCCCTGCTCGACCGGTTTGGCGTGCGCCGCACCAGCGACAGCTTCTGGGCAACCAGTGACCAGCTGCATGACAGTTTCCGCCAGCAGTCACCGGTCAGCTATGGCCTGCTGGACTACAACCGGCTGGAAAACCGCTAGCCGGCCAGCGCCCGGCAAGCCCGCGCTGGCATCCATGACTGTCCAGAATACATTCGGGACAGTCATGGCAAGCTTTTTGTCGATAGCTCCAACTATTCGTCATGCCGGCGAAGGCCGGTGTCCTTTTTAACTTCCCGTCACACTGGCAAAGGCCGGTGTCCTTTTTCACTCCTTCCGTCACACCGGCAAAAGGCCGGGGCCCTTTTTAACTTTCCGTCAC
>DATCSZ010000350.1:0-3073 GCA_036568205.1 Pseudomonadales bacterium | reverse complement strand
GGTTTTGTGGGTGGTGGTGGTCACCACATCGGCGTATGGCATCGGGCTGGGGTAAACACCGGCAGCAATCAGGCCGGCCACATGGGCCATGTCAACAAACAGCCAGGCGCCAACCTTGTCGGCAATCTCGCGGAACTTCGCCCAGTCCACCACCCGTGAATAGGCGGAGAAACCGGCAATAATCATCTTTGGCTTGTGCTCCAGCGCCAGGCGCTCCACCTCGGCGTAGTCGATCTCGCCGGTCTCCGGGTTCAGGCCGTACTGTACCGCCTTGTAGATCTTGCCGGAAAAATTCGGCGCCGCGCCGTGAGTCAGGTGGCCGCCGTGCGCCAGGCTCATGCCCAGCACGGTATCACCCGGCTGGCACAACGCCATAAATACCGCCGCATTGGCCTGCGAGCCGGAATGCGGCTGCACATTGGCATAACCGGCGCCAAACAGCGCCTTGGCGCGGTCAATGGCCAGCTGCTCGATCACGTCAACATGCTCACAGCCGCCGTAATACCGTTTGCCGGGATAACCTTCGGCATATTTGTTGGTCAGGCCGGTGCCCTGCGCCTGCATCACCCGCGGGCTGGTGTAGTTTTCCGAGGCAATCAGCTCAATGTGTTCTTCCTGGCGCACTTCCTCGGCCTGGATGGCAGCCCAGACTTCATCGTCAAAACCGGCAATTGTCATATCTTTACGGAACATGTGTGACCCCAATGGTTGATCAGAAAACGAAAACCGGCCTGCCCGGCCTGCGGCGAGAAACCGGCGATTTTACACCCATTGGCAGGGGGTTGAAAAAATTTTTTTGCCGTTTGCCTGTAGCATCGCCGCCATCCGTGCCAGAATCGCCGATTATTGCGGTTATTTCATACACCAACGGACTGCCAATGGAGCTCACCCACACCGCCCTGGCGGGCGACCCCTTGCTGCAAACTGCCTTCCAGCTGCTGGTGGCATTGCTGCTTGGCGCGCTGATCGGCCTGCAGCGCGGCTGGGTGGCACGCGACCAGCAGGCCGGCGCACGGGTAGCCGGCATCCGCACCCATGCCCTGACCGGCCTGGCCGGTGGCATCGCCACACTGCTGGCGCAGACACTCAGCCTGTGGATGCTGCCGGCCATGCTGCTGGTGGTAGCCGCCGTGGCAATCAGCGCCTACCGCGCCCAGCTGGCACAAACCGGCAACCTCAGCATTACCGGCGTGATCGGCCTGCTGCTGACCTTCTGCTTCGGCGCGCTGGCCGCACTGGGCCAGGTGGTGATTGCGGCGATGGCGGCGGTAATCACCACGCTGATCCTCGACAATAAACGCGAGATCCACAGCGCGCTGCAAAAACTGCAGGAGCACGAACTGGATGCCGCGCTGAAACTGCTGCTGATCTCGGTGGTGGTATTGCCGCTGCTGCCACGCCACGGCATCGGCCCCGGCCAGGTGCTGAACCCGTATGAAATCTGGTGGATGGTGGTGCTGATCGCGTCGATCTCGTTTATCGGCTACTTTTCCGTGCGCATTGCCGGCCCGCGCAAGGGCCTGCTGTTCACCAGCCTGTTTGCCGGGCTCAGCTCCTCCACCGCGCTGACCCTGCATTTCGCCCGCCTGGCACGGCGCGCACCCGGCCATGCCCCTCTGCTGGCCGCCGGCATCCTGCTGGCCTGCGGCACCATGTTCCCGCGCATACTGCTGTATTGCCTGATCATCCACCCGGCACTGCTGCACAGCCTGCTGCTGCCGGTGCTGGTCATGGCCGTGCTGCTGTACCTGCCGGCCTGGATCATCGGCCACCGCCAGCCACACAGCCCGATCGACCAGCCGGCACTGCACAGCAACCCGCTGGAGCTGAAAGCGGCCTTGATACTGGGCAGCCTGCTGGTAATCATCCTGCTGCTGGCCGAATGGCTGCGGCTGTGGCTGGGCAATGCCGGCATCTACCTGCTGGCGGCGGTTTCCGGCATTACCGATGTCGACGCCATCAGCCTGTCGCTGTCGCGGCTGGCACACAATGGCAGCCTGGCCAATACCGCAGCGGCGGCCGGCATCATCATTGCCGCCTCGGTCAACAACCTGTTCAAGGCCGGCCTGGCGCAGGCGCTGGGTGGCAGCCGGCTGGGCCTGCGGGTAGGCCTGCCGATGCTACTGTCACTGGCCGCCGGGCTGCTCACCCTGATCCTGCTGGCCTGAACGCCGGCAAGCGGCCAGGCCCTGCCAGTCCTCCAGCTGTGACTTTGTAAGTCTTATACCGGCAACCGGGAATGATTTTTTCCGTGATCTGGCTGGTTAAGCCACTACGCATAATGGAGTTTATATGGCTGAACATGCAATTCTGCTTTATGGCTGCGGGCTTGCCACAGGTCATACGCATTTTGTAATCGCAACCAATGATCTGCTGTCGGTTTGTTAAATGCCAGCTCCAGACGAAGTGCCATCTCCGGGGTGATAGCGCCATGGCCATTCAACACTTTCGATAAGGTTTTACGACTGACATTCAAGTGCGCTGACACATCGGTGATAGTCAATTCCAGTGGCTCTATCACCAGCTCTCGAAGAATTTCTCCCGGGTGCGCTGGATTGTGCATGGACATTAGTGATAATCCTCGTAATTTACAATTTCTGCATCACGGCCATGGAACCGGAATGTTACCCGCCAATTGCCACTGACAGACACAGACCAGATACCATGCCGGCTTCCTTTTAGCTGATGCAGGCGCAAGCCGGGTAAATCCATATCATCAGGGGACTCAGCCTGATCAAGGTTCGACAATATCAGGCGCAGCTTATTGGCATGAACTGCCTGGATGCCAGAGGTGGTTCCACGATGATAGAAGCGCTCAAGGCCCTTGTGTTTAAAACTCTTGATCATGGCGTATTGTAACCCCTATGGTTACGCAGTCAAGAAAACGATAATATTGCCAAATGGCATATTATTGCTGTACGCACCATGCCACTAACAGCAATCCTGCTGGCCTGAACCCCGGCACGCGGCCAGGCCCTGCCAGTCCTCCAGCTCCAGCTGCGGCTGCTCGCAGCGAAACCGCGCATACAGCGCAATGCCCCCGGCATCTTCCAGGATATCCACCGCCAGCCCG
>DATCSZ010000349.1:0-7115 GCA_036568205.1 Pseudomonadales bacterium | reverse complement strand
AGGAAAAAGCCCAGCCCCTTGTGCGCCACCGAATCGGGATCGGTGCGGGCAATCACAAAGCAGTAATCGGATTCATGTGCCAGCGAGGTCCACACCTTCTGGCCATTGATCACCCACTTGCCGCGTGCCTCGTCAAAACGCGCCCTGGTCTTGACGTTAGCCAGGTCGGAGCCGGCACCGGGCTCGGAATAGCCCTGGCACCACAGCTCGGTGCCATTGACAATGCCGGGCAGGTATTTGGCTTTCTGCGCCTCTGAGCCGAAAGCTATCAGGGTCGGGCCGGTCAGGCCTTCACCGATATGCCCGACCCGGCCGGGTGCACCGGCGCGGGCGTATTCTTCAAAAAAAATCACCTGCTGCTCAATCGAGCAGCCACGGCCACCGTATTCTTTCGGCCAGCCGACACAGGTCCAGCCGCCTTCGGCCAGCTTTTGTTCCCAGGCCTTGCGCTCTTCCGGGAACATATGTTCGTCACCCGGGCCGCCACGGAATTTCAGCTTGGCAAACTCACCGACCAGGTTGGCATTCAGCCAGCCGGCGATTTCTTCACGGAATTTTTCGTCTTCTGCACTAAAACTCAGTTTCATGATTCTCTGTCCCGTCCGGTTCAGGCATCCAGCAGCAGGGCTGCCAGTCGTTCACGGTGAAAGGCAGTGTTGCCCAGATACAGCTCACTGGCCTTGGCACGCTTGAAATACAGGTGCACATCGTATTCCCAGGTAAAACCGACACCGCCGTGCAGCTGTATCGCATCACCGGCATTCCTGAAATACGCCTCGGAGGCGCTGCCCTTGGCAATGCTGGCAGCCTCCGCCAGCTCAGTGGCCAGCGGGCCGCCATCCAGCGCTTCCTGGGCAACACAGGCAGCGTAATACACGGCAGAACGCGCGGCTTCCGCACGGGTCATCATGTCGGCGGCCTTGTGCTTGACCGACTGGAAACTGGCCACCGGCCGGTTGAACTGTACCCGTTCCTTGGTATAGGCAACGGTTTTATCCAGCACTTCGGTGGCACCGCCAACCTGCTCGGCAGCCAGCGCAATCGTCGCCAGGTCAATAATCTGTGCCAGTTTGCCAGCGGCGTTGTCGGCCATCAGCGCATTGGCTGGCAGCTGCACATTGTTCAAGGACAGCGCCGCCTGCTTGCGGGTCTGGTCCATGGTTGGCAGCCACTGGCGCGTGATGCCGGCGGTGTCGGCCGGCAGTACAAACAGTGCAATGCCGTTATTACCCTCACTGCCCTGTTCACGCGCAGCCAGCACCAGGAAATCCGCTGTATGACCGTCAATCACATAACGGTAATCGCCATTCAGCACAAAACCGTCACCGTCACGGCGAAAGCTGGCTGTCACGCCGGTGGCATCCCAGCGGCCATTGCCGGTAAACGCCAGCGTGGCGGTGCCGCCTTCCAGCAGGCGGCCAAAATACTCGGCCTGTTGCGTTTCATTGGCCGCCAGCAACAGCGCTGTGCCAGCCAGGCAGACGCTGGAAAAATACGGCGCGCACACAACAAAACGGCCCATCTGTTCCATCACCGCAACCAGCTCGACAAAGCCAAGCCCCATGCCGCCCAGTGATTCCGGCACAATAATCGCCTGCAGGTACAGGTCTTCACACAGCTGGCGCCACAGTTCCGCATCAAAGCCCTGCTCGGTCGCCATCGCGGCTCGCACGGCTTCAGAGCCGGAGACATCAGCAAAAAAACTTTCCGCCGTGGCGCGGATCATCTGCTGCTCTTCAGTGAAAGCAAACTCCATTCACAATTCCCCCTAAGGTGGTTGGTCAAGGCCCGGTTGGCCCACAGGGTGATACGCAAAAAGGCCGGCATTGTAGCACCATCGGCCACAATCTGGCAGGTTTTCCTTGTCAGGGCTTGCGGCAATCCGGCCGGCGGCCGGCCGCCAGCGCCTGCTGGTACAAGGGTTCGGCGGCTGCCTGCAACCTGCCCAGCTGCTCGATGCGGCTGGCACTGGATGGGTGGGTCGACAAAAATTCCGGCATGCCACTGCCACCGGCAGCGGCCATGTTGCGCCACAGCGCCACGGCATCGGCCGGATCAAAACCGGCCCGGGCCATCAGCTGCAGGCCGATCTGGTCAGCCTCGGATTCATGGCTGCGGCTATAGGGCAACAGCACCCCGAGCTGGCTGCCAACACCAATCGCTGCCATCAGCAACGGTGCATTCTCGTTATCCTGCAACGTGATTGCCGCCAGCTGCTGGCCAGCCTGGCTGGCAAACGCCAGTGAAACCCGCTCGGCACCATGGCGCGCCTGCACATGACCGATTTCATGGCCAATCACCGCCGCCAGCTGGGCCGGCGTCGCGGCCAGTTCAATCATGCCGGTATGCACACCGATCTTGCGCCCCGGCAGGGCAAAGGCATTCGGTGATTCATGCTCAAACACCTGCACCTCCCATTGCTGCGGCTGCTCACCGGCGGCCAGCAGCAAGGCATTGCTGAGGCATTGCACATAAGCGGCCGTGGCAGCATCCGCCCGTGGCGGATTCTGCTGCTTCATCTGCTGGAAACTGGCCGCGCCCATGGATGCCATCTGGCTGTCGGAAAACAGGATCAGCTGGCTGCGACCGGTGGGCGAGCTGGTACAGGCATGGCCGGTAATCACAAGTATCACAATCGCAAACAGGTTTTTCATCACAGATACCACAGATTGACAGAGCCGGCATTGTAAAAGAATGCCAGGGTACAGGCCAGACAGTGGGGTTTGGCACCGGCCTCTGCTATAGTCGGCGGCTGACCGATGCGGATACCTGCCTGCCATGCTGTTTCATTTTTACCTGCTGGTGATTGCACTGTTGCTGCCGATGCTGGCACTGTTTGCCGTGCGCGGCCGGCGCGAACTGCTGGTGCGGGGAATGACCTTGCTGGTGATTCTGCATATTGTGTTGCTGGCAGTTGCCAGCGGCAGCCACGGCTTTCGCCTGCTGCTGCTGGTACTGGCAGGGCTGGGTGGTTTTGAACTGGGCCGCGCCTTTTACCGCAGCCAGCGCGCCGCTGTCGTCGCTGCCGCCGCCAGTGTACTGCTGCTATTGCTGGCGCTGGCCTGCGGCCTGCCGGCCAACGGCACGGCCATGGTGGTACCGGTACTGGCAGCGCTGCTGTTTGCCCGGCCAAGCCTGCTGCAACAACGACCGGCCGGCCCCTGCCTGGCATTATCCCTGCTGCTGGCCGCCCTGCTGACGCTGGATCATGTTTACCAGGCCAGCCTGGCTGCCGTGCTGTTTCTGCTGCTGCTGGTGCAGTTCAACGACAACGCCAGCCTGCTGGCCGGCAAGACGCTGGGGCTCAGCCGGCCATTTGCCCGGCTGAGCCCGAACAAATCCCTGGAAGGCTATCTGGCCGGCGCCGCCGGCATGGCGCTGGCAATACTGCTGTTTACCACCGTGTTCCCGCTGTTGCAGTCCATCCGCCATGCCCTGTTGCTGCCGCTGCTGTGGCTGGCGGCGGTTGTGCTGGTTAATGCCGGCGACCTGCTGTTCTCGCAAATCAAGCGGCAGTGCGGCATCAAGGACTTTGGCCGCCTGCTGCCCGGCCATGGCGGCGTACTGGACCGTTTTGACAGCCTGCTGCTGGCAGCACCGCTTGGCCTGCTGGTGATCCGGCTGTCAGGCTGAATCTTGCGACCTGCGGCTATTCATTTGCCGGAACTGCTCTGCTACACTGCGCGACGAAATGAATTTTGTGTCATGAAACGGCTATCCTGACGGCCATGGCACCACAAAATAACAACAATAGATGACAGCCTTGCCCATCCCGACGACCGATAAATGCCAGACGCTGGCTGACGCCCTGCACCTGCCGGCTGCGGCTATCCAGCTGGACAGCAACAGCCAGTGCGCCAACCTGCCGTTCAATGCCGTTGGCGACCGCCATGGCGAACCGGCTTTTGCCGCACTGGAGGTAGCCCGCAAACCATGGCAGGGCAGCTGCCATGACAACAGCCTGGAAGCCTATATCCACGACCAGTCATCGGCACTGGTCAGCCGTTTTTTTCGCCGCGTGGTGCTGGAAAACCCGGCCGCCATGCAGCAATGCCACGAGCGGCCGGTACTGTACCTGGCCAACCACCAGACCGGCATTGAATCGCTGCTGTTCATGCTGATCAGCCACTGGCTGACCGGCACACCGGTGTGCGCACTGGCCAAGGACAAACACAGCGACAGTTTTTACGGCACCATCCTGGCCATCTCCCGGCTCGGCCGTTTCCCGGTTACCCCGGTCGAGCTGGTGTTTGCCAGTCGCGAAAATGCCGGTGAAATGCTGGCTACCTTCGGCCAGCTGCAGCACCTGCTGGCATCAGGCCAGCGCTCGGTATTGATTCATGTGGAAGGCACGCGGGCACTGCAGGCCGGCCAGCCGGTGCAAAAATTCAGTGCCATCAACCTGGATCTGGCAGAAAAAGCCGGCGCAATGATTGTGCCGGTGCGTTTTACCGGCGGCCTGCCACTTCAGGCGTCCACGGAAAAACAGGAGTTCCCGTGGCAGTTTGGCCAGCAGGACTGCTACATTGGCAGCCCGATAGCCCCACAGGACTTGCGTCCGTTACTGCTGAAAGACCGCATTGCTGCCGTCTGTGAACGCATCAACCGGCTCGGGCCGCCGCCCGGCTGTGAGCAGCCACTGAACGCCGACCCCGGTTACCTGGCACGTGCCGAAGACTACGCCAGGCGCCACCAACTGGCGCTGATCCCGGCTGTATTCGCCATTGAGCTGGCCGGCTACCGGCCACTCAGCAAGGCCAGCCGTGAACTGCTGGACTGCCTGCAGGATGGCCGGCAGCAGTTCAGCGATCCACGCATGTTGCAGGTAGCCAGCCGGCTGTTTGGCAAAAACGGCTGAACTCAGTGCCGCGAACGGGGCGGCTCTGCCATCGCACTGTCACCATTCAGCAAGACATCCATGTTATAGGCAATCGAGCGCGCCAGCTGTTTGGCGCGTTCGGTTTTTGGCCCGGCATAAAACTCATCAGCAGTGGCAATAAACAGTGACAGCCAGCGCTCGAACTCGGCCTTGCCCAGCGCCCGTTTTTTATGCAGTTCGCGGTGAATATTCATGGTATGGCGCTGGTAGCGGGTATCGCCAAGCAGCAGCTTTTCCCAGTAGCTGGCAATAATCGGCAGATGCACACTGAGATCAATCTGCGCCACCTCGAGAAAAATCGGTGCCAGCAGCGCATCCGCCAGCACCTTGTCGTAAAACCGCTGCACAAATTCGCGGATATGTTCACTGCTGTCGAGATCCGGTTTCATATCACCTCCTGCCCGGCTGGTATTCATCTGCCGTGCATTCTATCATTGGCCAAATTCCGCAACGACCGTTAATCCTTATGGCTGAATGCATTCTCACCATCGCTGTACTCACCTGGTTGCTGACCCAGTACGCCAAAACCCGTATCCGCTGGAAATTTTCACTGATCACCCAGTTTATCGTCGGCTGGCTGGTGCTGGAGCTGGCCTGGCTGCATGGCGTGATCCATGCCGTGCTGCTGGTGATGACTCTGGGCGATTTCAATGACTGGTCATTCGGCACGCTGATCGGTGTCGGCCTGACCGGTTTCAATATCTACCGTTTCTGGCTGATCCATCGCCATGGCGATGCCGCCGGTCGCGAACTGGAAACAGCCCTGAAAACCGGCCTCGGTGATGATTATCGCCAGGCCATCAACCCGGCACGCAGCAGCCTGCTGGATTCTGTCGACCCGCAACAGTGGCTGAAACCGTTCTCGTTTGCCTGCCCCGGCATGGAGACCATCCGCGGCATCAACTACGGCCCGCATGAGCGCAACACACTGGACCTGCACCGGCCACTGGCCAAAAGCGACAAGCCGCGCCCGGTCATGCTGCAGATTCACGGCGGCGGCTGGACGCTGGGCTACGGCGAAAAACAGGCCCTGCCGCTGCGCAACAAACTGGTTGAAGCCGGCTGGATTTTTGTTGCCATCAATTACCGCCTGTCGCCGGATCACAAGTTTCCGGCCCACCTGGTCGACTGCAAGCAGGCACTGGCCTGGATTAAAAACAACATTGCCGATTACGGCGGCGACCCGGATTTCATCATGACCACCGGCGGCTCGGCCGGCGGCCATTTGTGCTCGCTGCTGGCACTGACTGCCAACCGCCACCAGGAGCTGCTGCAACCCGGTTTTGCCGATGCTGACACCACCGTGCAGGGCTGCATCTCCATGTATGGTGTCTACGATTTTGCCGACCGCCACCAGCACCGTGCCGACATGCCGATGATTGATTTCCTGCAGGATTATGTGATGCCGGACAGCCTGGCCGACAACCCCGAACTGTGGGATATCGCCTCGCCCGTCGCCCAGGTACAGGCCGAGCGGCCACCGTTTATGGTGATTCATGGCGAGCTGGACACGCTGGCGTTTGTTGAAGACGCCCGCCACTTTGCTGCAGCGATGAAAGCCGCCGGCGATGCGCCGCTGGCCTGGGCCGAGCTGAGCCAGGCCCAGCATGCGTTTGATATTTTCTGGTCGCCACGCTGTGTGCACAGTGTCAACGCCATGCACCGCTTTGCTGAATGGGTATACAGCCGTCACCTGGACGGCAGCCGCTGATGCAAGACAGCCGACCGTTATGGAAAACACCCGGCTTTGTGCCGCTGGCCGTGATCATGTTCCTCAATGCGTTCATTGATCTCGGCCACAAGATCACCATCCAGAACACCATTTTCAAGCTGTATGACGGCAGCACGATGATCCTGCTGACCGCCATCGTCAATGCCTTTATCCTGCTGCCATTTATTGTATTGTTCCGCCCGGCCGGCCATTGTTCGGATCGCTTCAGCAAAACCCTGGTGCTGCGCATCACCGCACTCGGCGCGCTGGCCACCACACTGGGGCTGGTTATCTGCTACAGCCAGGGCTGGTTCTGGGCGGCATTTTTCCTGACCCTGTTAATGGCCGTGCAAAGTGCCTTTTACGGCCCGGCCAAATACGGCCTGCTGAAAGAACTGGTGGAAAACCGCCAGCTGGCACGCGCCAATGGCATTGTCCAGGGGCTGATCATGGTCGCCATCCTGTCCGGCATCCTGGTGTTTTCGATACTGTTTGAAAGCCTGTACCGGCCTGACCTGCCTGACC
>DATCSZ010000348.1:0-28030 GCA_036568205.1 Pseudomonadales bacterium | reverse complement strand
ATCCGGGGTCAGTGCGCCGGCCAGGTATTTCAGGTCCAGCATCGACAAGATGTAATCGTAGCGTGAGTTGCCGTAATCCCGCTGGGCGGCAAACAGGTTGTGCTGGGCATTCAGCACGTCAACGATATTGCGGGTGCCGACGTTATAACCGGCCTGGATGGCATCCAGTGCGCTTTGTGCCGACACAATCGCCTGCTGGTGGGCCGCGACTTTCTGGATCTGGGTGGCAACGGCAATATACTGGCTGCGGGTCTGCTGGGTGATGGCACGTTCAGTGCCGGTCATGGTTTCGCGGGCCTGTTCAAAGTTGGCCCAGGCCTGGCGGCGCTGGGCACCAACGGCGCCGCCGCTGTACAGGGGCACGGTCAGGGTCAGGGCGATCGCCTTGTTGTCGGTGTCCGCTGCAAAGTCACGGGTGACATTGTCCAGCCCGCCACCGGAAACAACATACGAGCTGCGTTCACCATCGGTGCTGGTTTTGCCGAGGCTGCCGGTCAGTGCCAGTACCGGATAGTGATTGGCGCGGCTGGCCTTGGCCCGGTATTCCGCGATATCCACCGATGAGCGGGCGCTTTGCAGGTCCAGGTTATTGGTTGTGGCAGTTTCCACCCAGCTGTCCATGTCAGCCGGTTCCGGTGCGCTGATCGGGAAACTGGCAGACAGGCGGTTAAGCTGCCGGTGCTGCTTGCCGGTCAGCACAGTCAGTGCCTCGTAGGCAATTTTCAGGTTGCCTTCCAGCGCAATACGGTTGACCTTGGCCAGGTCATAGGCGGCCTGTGCCTCGTTGACATCGGTAATGGCGACCAGGCCCACGTCAAAGCGCTGTTGCATCTGGTCCAGCTGCTGCTTGACGGCTTTTTCCTCGGCAATGCCGGACGCCAGGTTGTTGTTGGCACGCAGCACCTGGAAGTAGGCCGAGGCAGCACGGCGCATCAGGTCCTGCTGGTTATTGACAAACTCCAGCTCAGCCTGGCGGCTGGCCAGTTTGCCGCTCTTGAAGTTGTACCAGGAACTGAGGTTGAAAATCTGTTGCGACAGGGTCAGCGACAGGTTTTCGGCAGTGGTATCCGATGATGAGCTGGCCAGTGCCGAGGCAACAGGGTCAACCGGCTTGCCAACATCAGCTTCGGTTTCCGTGTCAGTGCGTCCAACACTGGCATTCAGGCGCAGCTGTGGCAGCAATGCCGCACGGGCAATATTCTTGTTCTCCAGGCCGGCATTCAGCTCAGCCTGGGCGGCCCGCATGATGGGGTCGTTTTCCACTGCGGCGCTGTAGATATCCTGCAGGTTTTCTGCATATACTGAAAAAGGCAAGGTGCTGCATAGCAGACACATAAAGGCGGAAGTCAGATAACGCATAAGCCATTACATCCTGAGTATCATTGTCGCGCCATCTTAGCAAAAAAAATGCGGCTGAAAGATGGCAATTCGTTAAGTTAGCGGCAGACCATCTGGCCTGCGAAGTCGTATATGACCCGTATGCCAGCCACCAGTTTGGAAAACACCATAACCATGTCGCAGTCACAATACAAGATCCGTCTGGGTGACTATATGGCCGAGTGTGAGGTCAATTATCGGCGTCTGGCCAGTTTGCTGGCAGCCCATGATGACAGGGTGGATTATTGCATTCGTTTGCCTGGCGATCGTAGCGGCCGGCTGACCATCACGGTGCAGGAACGCTGCAAGTATACCAGCATGGTCAGCCTGAGCCTGTCGCATAGCGCGCCGTATACAACGGGGCAGCAGTTTGAACTGCGTGTATACCATGATGCGCGGATGGTGGAGGTGGTCGCCTATCAGCAACAGCGGCGCATTCAGCCGCGTTATCCGTATCCGAACCAGCGCATGCTGCAACAGGATGAGAAATGGCAGCAGCATCGTTTTCTGTCACAATGCCTGCGCTACTGTGTGGAAAATGGGCTGGCGCCGGTAGTCGACAGGCAGATGGTATAAATAGAATGCAGGTCACAAAAAAAACGGCGCTGTTGTAAAAGGCGCTGACGCATGAAAAGCCTGTGGTTATGATCAGGCGAGGCATTGACACGCACAAGTAGGGAGAGGCGCCGTTTGCCATACACGTTACTACAGATTACTGACTGCCATCTCGGTGCAAAAGCCGGCAGCCGTTTGCTGGGGCTGGATACCGACCTGAGCCTGCAATACGTGCTGGATGACATGTTTGCCGAGTTCACCCGGCCGGACGTGCTGGTGTGTTCCGGTGATCTCAGCAATGATCATGGTGTTGTCGAACCCTATCGTCGCCTGATTGATACCTTGCCGCAGGATATTCCCCAGCTGTGGCTGCCCGGCAATCATGATGACAATGCCTGCATGCAATCCGTGATGGATGGCCAGCGCCAGTTTCTCGGCCATTACCTGCTGGGCAACTGGTGCATCACCTTGCTCGACTCATCTATCCCCGAGGAGGTGCCGGGTTCGATTGCCTCCAGCGAACTGGCGCGGGCGATAGCCACATTGCAGCAATACCCGCAGCACCATCACCTGATGTTTATGCATCATCACCTGCAGCCGGTCGGTTGCAGATGGCTGGATACCCAGGTCATCGACAATGCCGGTGAGGTGCTGGCTGCGCTGCAGGCCTACCCGCAGCTGAAAATGATTATCTGCGGCCATGTGCATCAGGACAGCCACCAGCGTTTTGCCCATATCGACCTGTATTCCACACCGTCCACCTGTATCCAGTTCAAGCCGGCCAGTGATGATTTTGCTGTTGGCAGCGAAATGCCGGGGTTCCGCTGGCTTACCCTGCATGATGACGGTCGTTATGAGACCGGCGTCAACCGCATTCGCCACAGGGAATTATCCATCGAACAAGGCTCAAAAGGTTACTGATCCGGCAGGTGTTGCATGAGCGGCAGCCCGCCGGTAGTGATTTATCTTCATGGTTTCAACAGTTCGCCGGATGCGCTGAAGGCGCAGCAGCTGGGCGATTACCTGCAACAGCACCACCCGCGGGTTGATTACCGGCGGCCGTATATTCCCGGCCCGCCGGACCAGGCGGTGGCAAGCCTGTCGGACATGATAACGATGCTGGCCGGCCGGCGTGTCTGCCTGGTGGGCAGCTCGCTGGGCGGCTTTTATGCCAGCTGGCTGGCGGCCCGCTTTGATTGCCTGGCAGTGCTGGTCAACCCGGCGGTAGCGGCGCACCGCTTGCTGCAAAGCCGCCTCGGCCAGCAGCGTAATCCCTACAGCGGTGAGCAATATGAGTTGACAACAGCGCATATGCAAACCTTACAATCGCTGTGCCTGGAAGCCCCTGATGACCCGCGGCGCTTTCTGTTGCTGGTGCAAATGGCCGATGAGGTACTCGATGCCCGTGCTGCGCTGCGCTATTACCGTCGTTGTCAGTGCCTGATTGAGCCGGGTGGCAACCACCGGTTTGCGGGTTTTCAGCGCCATTTACCGCTTATCTGTTCCTGGTTCGAACTGGAGTAACATCTTGTCAGACTATACCGCACAATCGATAGAAGTATTGACCGGCCTCGACCCTGTCCGCAAACGGCCGGGCATGTATACCGATACCACCCGTCCCAACCATCTGGCGCAGGAAATCATCGATAACAGTGTTGATGAGGCGCTGGCTGGCCATGCCCGCCAGATTGACGTGGTGCTGTACAAGGATGGTTCGCTCAGCTGCACTGATGACGGACGCGGCATGCCGGTTGATATCCATCCGGAGCAGGGCAAGCCCGGCGTTGAAGTAATTCTGTCCACCTTGCACGCCGGCGGCAAGTTTTCCAACAAAAACTACCAGTTTTCCGGTGGCCTGCACGGGGTTGGCGTGTCAGTGGTCAATGCCTTGTCAGCGCAGCTGGATGTCACTATCCGCCGTGACGGGCAGGTTTATCACATGCAGTTTCGCCAGGGGGAAAAGTCATCCGACCTGGCAGTGATTGACCAGTGTGGCAAGCGTAACACTGGCACCATGGTGCGTTTTTATCCTGAGCCATCGTATTTTGACAGCCCGCGTTTTTCCGTGCCGCGCCTGCGCCATGTGCTGCGTGCCAAGGCGGTGTTGTGTCCCGGCCTGAAGGTGACATTTCTTGATGAGGCCACCGGTGAGCGGGATGAATGGTATTACGAGGATGGCCTGAAAGATTACTTGCAATTGCATACCCATGATGAGGATGTGTTGCCGGCCGAGCCATTTGTTGGCCAGTTCAGTGGCTCTACCGAAGCCGCCGAGTGGGCAGTGCAATGGTTTGCCGAAGGCGGCGAGCTGATCCAGGAAAGTTATGTCAACCTGATCCCGACGGCCCAGGGCGGTACCCATGTCAACGGCCTGCGTACCGGCCTGCTGGATGCGATGCGGGAGTACTGCGAGATCCGCAACCTGCTGCCACGCGGGGTCAAGCTGGGGCCGGATGATATCTGGGACAAGTGCAACTACATCCTGTCGGCCAAGCTGGCAGATCCGCAGTTTTCCGGCCAGACCAAGGAACGCCTGTCGTCTCGCGAGTGCGCGACATTCATTGCCGGGGTGGCCAAGGATGCGTTCAGCCTGTGGCTGAACCAGCATACCGAAGAGGCCGACAAGCTGGCTGACATGGCGATCAGCAATGCCCAGACACGGCTGCGCAAGGCCAAGACTGTGGTGCGCAAAAAAGCCACTGCCGGCCCTGCCTTGCCCGGCAAGCTGGCCGACTGCTCCGGCCAGGATGCGATGGCCAGTGAATTGTTCCTGGTGGAAGGCGATTCAGCCGGTGGCTCGGCCAAGCAGGCTCGTGATCGCACCTTCCAGGCCATCATGCCGTTGCGCGGCAAGATCCTCAATACCTGGGAGGTCGACCCCTTGCAGGTGCTGGGGTCGCAGGAAGTGCATGATATTTCGGTAGCACTCGGCGTTGATCCCGGTTCGGACGATTTCTCCGGCCTGCGTTATGGCAAGATTTGCATTCTCGCCGATGCCGACTCCGATGGCCTTCACATAGCCACCCTGTTATGTGCGCTGTTTGTCAAACATTTCCGGCCACTGGTCAGGGCTGGTCATGTGTTTGTTGCGATGCCACCGCTGTATCGCATTGATGTTGGCAAGGAGGTTTTTTACGCACTGGATGAGGCGGAAAAAGAGGGTGTGATTAACCGCATTGAGGCGGAAAACAAAAAAGGCAAGGTGCAGGTGACGCGCTTCAAGGGCCTTGGCGAGATGAACCCGTTGCAGCTGCGTGAAACTGTCATGAGCAAGGATACCCGGCGCATGCTGCAGCTGCTGATCAGTGACGGTGATGAAACCGACGAAGTGATGGATATGCTGCTGGCCAAAAAACGTTCGCCTGATCGCAAACAGTGGCTGGAAGAAAAAGGCAATATGGCCGAAATTATCTGAGCCATGCGGCATACTGCATTATTGCGTGATTTGCTTGCGCTTTTGCCCGCCGCTGACATCCTGACCGGCACAGATGCTGTGCATTATGCTGCCGACCAGAGCCGCGCAGTCGCCGGTGTGCCGCTGGCGGTGGTTTTTCCTCGTAATCATCAGGCGATAGTGGAACTGCTTGGCTGGGCTAGGCGGCAGCGGGTCAACCTGGTGCCATCCGGTGGTCGCACCGGTCTTGGCGGTGGTGCCTGTGCCGGTGAGGGTGATGTGGTGGTATCGCTGGCGCGCATGGACAGGCTGTTGTCATTTGACCGCCAGCTGGGCGAGATCAGCGTTGAGGCCGGCGTAACAATAGCCCGGCTGCAACAACTGGCTGCCGATGCCGGCTGGTTTTATCCGGTCGATTACGCCTCGCGTGATACGGCACAGATCGGCGGCGCGCTGGCGACCAATGCCGGTGGCATACGGGTGCTGCGTTATGGCATGACGCGTGACCAGGTGCTGGGCCTGACAGCGGTGACCGGCAGCGGCCAGACCCTGGCCATCGACCGTAATCTGGTCAAGGATAATGCCGGTTATGACCTGAAACACCTGCTGATTGGCTCGGAAGGCACGCTGGCGATTATCAGCTCGGTAACACTGAAACTGCAGCGGCCGCTGCCGCTACAGGCAACGGTGCTGGCGGCCTTTGCTGACATGCCGGCGTTGCTGGCAGCGTTTTGCCGGCTGCGCCAGTTAGTCAGCCTGAATGCCGCTGAGTTTTTCTGTCACCAATCCCTGCTGGCGGTGTGCCGCGACAATGACATTACATCGCCGTTTGACCAGCCCTCGGCTTTTTACCTGCTGCTGGAGTTTGACCGGCAGTCGCTCGCTGATGAGCAGCTGGCAGCCTGTCTGGCGGATGCCGGCCAGGTCTTGCTGGCTGCCGGCGGGCAGCAGGCCAGCCGGCTGTGGCAGTTGCGTGAATGGATCTCAGCCAGTATTCGCCATTTGCAGCCGTGCAAACAGGACATTGCCTGCCACCTGTCACAACTGGGCAGTTTTTGTGAGGCTGTGCAGCGCCAGTGCCGAGATGGTCATTTGCTGCTGTTTGGTCACCTGGGGGATGGCAATGTGCATGTGAATATCCTGCCGCCAGCGCAGCTGGACCCGGCTGGTATTGCCGCCTGGCAGGATAGCCTTGCCTTGCAGCTGGCCTCGCTGGTGGCGCAACATCATGGCAGTGTCAGTGCCGAACACGGCATTGGCCTGTTGAAAACATCGTTGATTTCGTATTCACGCAGCGATGCTGAGTTGCAGTTTTACCGGCAGATCAAGCAGCTGTTTGATCCGGCCGGCATCCTCAATCGTGGCAAATTGCTGCCGTAAGCTGGCCGCTGTCAGCGCTTGGTCGACAGCATGTCAATCAGTTTCTGTTTCATTGGCAACACCCAGTTTTCCTTTAGTGCCGGTGACAGCAGGCCGGCATCTTCCAGTTCGTCGCACAGATGCATCTGGTGGGCCAGGTCAAACATGTCCAGCTGGCGCACGATCTTGCCGTCGTTGTTGAAGGTGATAAACGACACACCGGGTGTTTCATAAAAACTGCCGTCGGCGCGTTTGCCTGGGCCGCGATTCATCCAGTGGGTGACGATGCGCTGGTCATCGCCGACATAGACGCCCATGTACGGGAATGTCCAGTCTTCCCAGCCGTAGGCCATGTCACGACCGTAATGGGTGGCCTTGATGGTGTCGATGCCTTGCGATCGCACCAGAAACGTGCCGGCGTATTCGCAGGTGTAGACACAATCATCGGCATACATTTCGTCGACAAAAAACGTCCATTCGTTTTTCTGTGAGGCTTCGCCATGATAACGGATCAGGTCGTTGGCGCGCTGCTGGACAAATTCGCGGGTCAGTTGGCTCATATTATGCTCCCTGCTGTCATTATGACTTGGGCAGGAAATCAAGCGTCAGGCCGCCGCTCCAGCCACCGTCGACAATAAACTCGGCAGCTGTCGAATAGCTGGCCTCGTCGCTGGCCAGAAACAGGCTCATGCGTGCTACTTCAATCGGCATGCCAACACGTGGCAGGGCGTGGTTTTTGTAGAACACATTCATGGAGTCGTCGGTGATTTTGTCCTGGTCTCCCATGGCGGTATGGATGCCACCCGGGTGAACGGTGTTGACGCGGATATTGTAGTGGCCAAGCTCCAGTGCAGCCGATTTGGTGAGCCCGCGCATGCCCCATTTTGAGGACGCGTAGGCAGACAGCGAGTTTTTCGCCTGCAGGCCGTCAATTGACGAGATGTTGATGATTGAGCCGCCACCGGCCCGTTTCATCGGCTCGATCACTGCCCGGATGCCGTTATAACAGCCGACCAGGTTGATGTTCAGTACATTCATGTACTCGTCGGCACTTTGTTCGCTAATCGGCTTGAACACCAAAATGCCGGCGTTATTGACCAGTACATTCAATGGCCCCATCGCTTCAGCTGCCGCGACGGCCTGCTGCCAGTCCTGTTCCGAGGTGACATCCAGCTTGATAAAGCGTGCCTGCTTGCCCAGCTCGGCAGCCAGCGCCTGGCCTTCTTTTTCCAGGATGTCGCCGATCACGACATTGGCGCCGTTTTCAACAAACAGGCGGGCGGTGACCGCGCCCATGCCGCGTGCAGCACCGGTGATAATGGCAGTTTTTCCGTTCAGTCTGTTCATGATGGTATTCACCCGGGTTTTTTGCTGTTGGTGTTAAGGTAGTGGTCAAGCCAGTCCACCGCTTTTTGCAAGCCGCTGACCAGCGGGTTGTCCGGGCAGGCCCTGACGGTATCAGCCAGCGCCTGGTCAAGGTCACCGCCTTCATAGTGCAGGCGCTGCTTGATCTCGCCGGTATCAAAAAACGCTTCAAAGGTGATCAGCTGGCTGATCTGGTGGTGATCCAGGCCGGATTTGAAGCCGACCAGATCCTGGAAAAAGGCACCCATACGTGTCAGGTCGGCCAGTACGCCGCTTTGCATGTGTGTTATTTTTACGTTCTTTTTGTTGAGGATGGTGCCGAGGCGTTGCATCAGTTCCACCCAGGTCAGGTTGACGTCGCCAACCGGCAGCGGGCCACTTTCCTGCGGTTGTTGCAGGGTGTTGACGATAGCAGTTGCCAGCGTATTGACGCTGATCATGTTGGCACCGCCGGGAGGTGCCACCATGGGTGCTGCGACCCGGATGTAGTGCACCAGGTTTTTCCAGATGGTCGGCTGGCCGGGGGTGTGGCCGAAGACAAACGGTATCTCGATGACGTTGACGGTAAATTGCGGGCCAGCCAGCGCCAGCGCCTGCTTTTGCTGTTCCACCCGTGAACGGATATACGGGTGATGGCGGTCCAGCTGCAGTTCCGGGTGCTGGCGGGCAAAGTAGGTAAAAATCGATCCCAGCACGATTGCACGGTGAATGCCGGCCTCGCGGGCGAACTCCAGCATGTTGATGCAGGTGGTGACATTGTCCTGGTAGAAAAAGGTGTACGGGTCGCCGCTCGGTGTCTGTCGTTCGTCGCTGCCGGCGGCATAGATAATGGCGTCAATGCCGTCAAACAGCTCGCGAAAATTGATGTCGCGGAAAAAATTCAGGTCGCCAGCCTGGTAGTCAACGTCGCGGCCGAAGGTTTTGCGTGCCCGTTCCGGGTGGCGGCTGAGCAGGCGCACGCAGTGCCCCTGGGCCTGCAGTTGTTTGACAATGTGGTAGCCAATAAAACCGGTGCCACCGATGACCAGCACATGCATGGGAATTCCCTGTATTGAGTAAAAAGACGTGCCCTATCTTACCGTGGCTGCCAATGCTTTTCACGGTAAAAGCGCAAACGTCAGTTCAGCGGTTCAGCCGTTGTTCGATCAGCGTGTCGACCACCTGCGGGGCCGCCAGCGTGGAGGTGTCGCCGAGATTGTCCAGTTCATTGGCCGCTATCTTGCGCAGGATACGACGCATGATCTTGCCGGAACGGGTTTTGGGCAGTTCATCGGCCCACTGGATAAAATCCGGTTTGGCGATTGCGCTGATTTCATCAACAACCTGCTGCATCAAGGCATTACGCAGGGCTTCACTGCCTTCACAGCCATTGACCAGCGTCACGTAGGCATAAATGCCTTCGCCCTTGATGGCGTGTGGATAGCCGACCACAGCGGCTTCGGCCACGCTGTTGTGCAGTACCAGCGCACTTTCTATCTCGGCGGTGCCGAGACGGTGACCGGAGACATTCAGCACATCATCGACACGGCCGGTAATCCAGTAATAACCATCGGCATCACGCCGGGCACCGTCACCGGTAAAATAATAACCGGGATAGGTGCTGAAATAGGTATCGATCAGGCGCTGGTGATCGCCGTACACGGTTCGGATCTGTGACGGCCAGCTGCGCCGGATAACCAGATTACCGCTGGCTTCACCCTGCAGTTCCTTGCCCTGTTCATCCAGCAGCATCGGTTCGACGCCAAAAAACGGACGTGTGGCAGAGCCCGGTTTCAGTGCGGTAGCGCCGGGTGTGGGGGAAATCATGATGGCGCCGGTCTCGGTTTGCCACCAGGTGTCAACAATCGGGCAGCGCTGGTCGCCGACTACCCGGTAGTACCATTGCCAGGCTTCCGGATTGATCGGTTCGCCGACGCTGCCGAGCAGGCGCAAGGACTGGCGTGACGATGACTGGACAAACTGGTCACCGGCGGCCATCAGGGCGCGGATGGCTGTCGGGGCAGTATAAAAAATGGCGACCTGGTGCCTGTCGATGATTTGCCAGAAGCGTGAGGCATCGGGGTAGGTGGGCACGCCTTCAAACATCAGTGTGGTGGCACGGTTGGCCAGCGGCCCGTAGACAATATAGCTGTGGCCGGTAATCCAGCCGACATCGGCGGTGCACCAGTAAACTTCACCAGGGTGATAGTCAAAGACGTAGTGGTGGGTCATCGCCGCGCCGAGCAGGTAGCCGGCGGTGGTGTGCAGCACGCCTTTGGGCTGGCCGGTGGAACCGGATGTGTAAAGGATAAACAGCGGGTCTTCAGCATCCATCAGCGCCGGTTCGCAGTGCGTAGCCTGGCAGTCGACCAGCTCGTGGTACCAGATGTCACGCCCTGCCTGCCAGTCAATGGTATTGCCGGTGCGCCTGACCACCAGGCAGGTGTGCACTGCCGGGCAATGTGCCAGCGCCTTGTCGGCATTGCTTTTCAATGGCACCGGTTTGCCGCCGCGCAGGCCTTCATCGGCAGTGATCAGTAAGCGGCAGTCGGCATCCAGGATACGGTCTTTCAGGGCTTCCGGTGAAAAACCGCCAAATACCACGGAGTGAATGGCACCAATACGGGCGCAGGCCAGCATGGCAAAGGCTGCTTCCGGAATCATCGGCATATAGATGCAGACCCGGTCGCCTTTCGATACACCACGCTGTATCAGTGCATTGGCCAGCTGGCAGACCTTGTCGTGCAGTTGCCGGTAGCTGATATGCTGTGACCGGCCATCATCCGATTCAAAAATAATCGCGGTGGTGTCGGCATGGTCGGCCAGGTGACGGTCGATACAATTGACACTGGCATTGAGCTTGCCGTTAATAAACCAGCGGCTGTCGCCGCAGCTGAAATCACCGTCGCTGACCTTGTCCCAGGGCTGTTGCCAGTCGAGAAACCGGCTGGCCTGTTCCTGCCAGAACTGCGCCGGCTGCTCCAGTGACTGGCGGTACAGGGCCTGGTACTGCTCATCATTCAGGTAGCTGTTTTTACGGGCGGCATCGGTAACCGGATAGAGATGCGGCTTTTGCATGTTGTTATCCTTATTAGTACAGGGCAAAAACAGAAATATACGGGTGTTTGCCGGTACTGGCAATTTTTCGCCGGGCAAAAAAAACGCCGCAAGTAGCGGCGTTTTATCCATCGGTGAAGATCAGGCAACCTGCACCGGAATGGCATTGCTCGAATGGCTGACCTGGTTGCCTTCTGTCATGTAAATCAGGCGCGGCTTGAAGTTGATCAGTTCAGCATCGGAATAGGATGCATAGGCACAGATAATCACACGATCGCCAACATTGGCCTTGTGTGCGGCAGCGCCATTGACAGAAATAATGCCAGTGCGTTCTTCGCCGCGAATGGCATAGGTGGTGAAGCGATCACCTGTGTCAATATTGTAAATCTGGATCTGTTCGTATTCACGAATGCCAGCCATATCCAAAAGGCTACCATCGATTGCACAAGAGCCTTCATACTCGAGGACCGCGTGTGTAACACGAGCTTGGTGCAACTTGGCTTTTAACATAGTCGATTGCATATCGATAAACCTTTAGATTATACACAAGTACGTTAGCAGCAAAGTGCTACTAATTTGCTCAGATAATAACCAATTTCTACTGCCCTTCCACAGTGGCGGTGAAGTATGCCCTAAATGGAAAGTGTGTTCAATGAAAAATGCAGGTTATCAATAAGCCGTGTATGACCGAGAAAAGCGGCCGCCAATACAGCAATTTCGCGGGTTTCAGCGCTAATGTCTGCCAGCGTCAGGGCATCGCAGAAGGCCAGGTAGTCGACCCGGAAGCCGGCTTTTTCCAGTGTCACCACGGCTTCGCGATGGATGTCGGAGAGGGGTTTTTGTTGTGTCAGGATGGCTGCCCGACAGGATTCAAGTGTGCGGAACAGTAACGGCGCAATGTTTCGTTCGGTAGCACTGAGATATTGGTTACGGGAACTTAATGCCAGGCCATCGTCAGCACGCCAGGTGGCCTGGCCAATGATCTGGATTGGCATGCACAAATCGGCCACCATCTTGCGGATGACGGCCAGTTGCTGGAAATCTTTCTCGCCAAACACCGCTACATCGGGCTGTACCATGTTGAACAGCTTGCAGACCACGGTAGAGACACCGTCAAAATGACCGGGTCGGCTGGCACCGCAGAAACGTTCGGTGAGGCCGGGCACTTGCACGCGGGTCTGGCTGGCCAGGCCATTGGGGTACATCTCGTCCACTGGCGGGGTAAACAGGAGATCGGTGCCGGCGGCCTGCAGTTTCTGCTGATCTTCTGCCAGCGTACGAGGATATTTGTCGAGATCTTCGTTGGCACCAAACTGCATCGGATTGACAAAAATACTGACCACTACGACGTCTGCCAGCTGGCGGGCACGATCGACCAGTGCCAGATGGCCCCGGTGCAGGTTGCCCATGGTGGGCACAAGAGCGATGCGCTGGCCTGACCGGCGCAGCGGGCTCAGGGTGGTTTGCAGCTCGTTGACGGTGACAACAGTTTTCATGTCAGTCAAAGCAGTGCTCACTGTGCGGGAACTGGCCGGATTTGACCGCTGAATCATAGGCGGCCAGGGCTGCCTGAATCGAATCGGCATCGGCCATAAAGTTTTTGACAAAACGGGCGGGGCGGCTATTCAGTCCCAGCATGTCGTGCAGTACCAGGACCTGGCCGGTGGTGGCAGGTCCTGCGCCAATGCCAATGGTGGGGATGTCGACTGCCTCGTCCACCCGCCGCGCCACTGCTGCCGGCACACATTCCATCAGCAGCAGCTGGGCACCGGCCGCCTCAAGGGCAACGGCGTCTTCGACCAGCTGGTCTGCCTGCTGCGGGCTGCGTCCCTGGATCTTGTAGCCACCCATGGTGTTGACGGTTTGCGGCGTCAGCCCGATGTGGGCGCATACCGGTATGCCGCCACACACCAGGGTGCTGATGGTGTTGCCTAGCCACTGCCCGCCTTCCAGCTTGACCATATGGGCACCGGCCTGCATCAGCAATGTGGCATTGTTGACCGCCTTGGCTGTGTCGCTGTAGGACATAAATGGCATGTCGGCAATCAGCAGGGAGCGGCTGTTGCCGCGCGCAACAGCACGGGTGTGGTAGCTGATGTCGTTGACCGTAACCGGCAAGGTGCTGTCATGTCCCTGTAATACCATGCCCAGAGAGTCGCCAATCAGAATGGCATCAATACCGGCCTGGCTGATATGGCGGGCAAAAATGGCATCGTAGGCGGCAATGCAGCTGAATTTTTCGCCGGCGATTTTGCATTGCTGCAGCGTGCTGACAGTGACCGGTTTCATAGCAGTGCCTCGGAATAAAAGCTGGGGTTGAAATAGTGCCGGCCGCTGCGAATGCCCAGCATATAGTCAGTCAGGCTGCGGAAAATACGCTCGTCATCAATCATATCCATCTGCTCGGCATTGATGATCAGCAGTGGTGCGTCATCGTAGAAGTGGAAAAAACGGCTGTAGGCTTCGGTAATCTGTTCCAGGTAATCGACATTGATTGACTGCTCGGCGCGCAGGCCGCGCTGCTGGATGCGTTGCAGCAGGATGTGTGGCGGCGCCTGCAGGTAGATGACCAGGTCTGGCCTGGGTGCCTCAATAGCCAGCCGCTGGTAAACCATGTCGTACAGTTTGAACTCTTCATCAGCCAGTAACAGCTCGGCGAACAGGCGATCTTTTTCGATCATGAAATCAGCGATGCGCAGCGGCTCGAACAGATCCTGCTGGTGCAGGTCTTCCAGCAGGCGGGCACGCTGGAACAGGAAAAACAACTGGGTAGCGAGCGCATTCTGCTGGCGGTTTTCGTAGAATTTTTCCAGAAACGGATTGCTGTCCGCCTGCTCCAGCAGGCTCTGGTAATGAAAGGCCTCGGCCATGCGTTTGACCAGGGCGGTCTTGCCGACGCCGATCGGGCCTTCGACAACAATGTAGCGGGGCAGTTGCGGCTGGCTGCTGCCCGGTTGAAACAGGTCGTTATTCACAGTCGATCTGCCTGGCTGACGATGGCGCCTAGCTTAGCGTGTTTGCCGGTATTTTTCTAACCCTTGTTGGTCCAGTTGTGCCTTGATGGTGGCAATGGTCCGGCCGTCGGGAAGGGTCAGTGTCGGGGCGATGTCATACAGCGGATAGATGACAAAATTGCGTTCATGCATGCGCGGATGCGGCAGGTTCAGGTCAGGCAGTGACAGGCTGAGCTGGTTGTACAGCAGGATGTCCAGATCCAGGGTGCGGGCGCCCCAGCGAATGTGTCGCTGGCGTCCCTGGCGATTTTCAATGTCCTGCAGGCTGGCCAGCAATTGCAGGGGTTCCAGTGCCGTGTGCAGGCACAAGACACCGTTTATGTAATCGGGTTGCTCGCCGGGGCCTATGGCCTTGCTGCAGTACCAGGGTGACACAGCGCTGATGCGGCCCAGCGCTGCGCAGGCAATAACGGCCTGTTCTGCCTGGTTGAGCGGGTCCTGCAGATTGCTGCCCAGCGCGATATAACAGGTGTTGTCCATCAGCCGGCGCTGGCGGGCTTGCGCCGGCGCGGCCGGCGTTTTTTGCCGGCATTGGCCGCTGGCTGGGCTTCGGCCATGGCCAGCTGTTCTTCGGGTGCCAGCGTTTGTATATTGGTCCACCAGCTGCCGAGTTCGCCGGTTGTTTCACCGCACTGTTCGCGCAGCAGCAGGAAATCATAGCCGGCACGAAAACGCGGGTGTTGCAATGATTTGATGGCGCGGCTGCCATGGCGCTGTTCCAGGCGTTGTTGCAGCTCCCAGATGTCACGAATGCCCAGCTGCATGCGTTTGGGAATGGAGGCAACCCGGTTCTGTTCCAGCATCACGGTTTGGGTGGCGCTGTGCAGGGCGGGCAGGGGTGGCGGGCGGGCAGCTTTTTGTGCTGCCAGTTCACGCTGCAGCCGGGGCCACAGCAGTGCTGCCAGAATAAAAGTGGGGGTAATGCTTTTCCCTTCGTGCAGGCGCCGGTCACTGTTGCCGAGTGCCAGCGTTGCCAGCTTTAGCGCCGCCGGATTATGGATGATCAGTTCACTGTTGTGGATCAGGTAACCGAGCAGATTGTGCTTCAGCAGTTGTTGCAGGGATTGTTGGCCGTAGCCGGTACACAGCAGTTTCAGCATTTCGTCGAACAGGCGGGCTGGTGAGACCTTCTCCAGCAACGGTGCCTGTGCGGCGATGGCTTCACGGGTTTCGGATTCCAGTTCAAAACCCAGCTTGCCGGCAAAACGGACTGCGCGCAGGATGCGTACCGGGTCTTCACGGTAACGCTGGGCGGGGTCGCCGATCAGGCGTAACAGGCCGTTACGAATATCGCTGACTCCCTGGGTGAAGTCGTAGATGCAGAAATCTTCGCAGCTGTAATAAAGGGCATTGATGGTGAAATCCCGGCGCAGTGCATCTTCCTCAATGGTGCCAAACACATTGTCGCGCAGCAGCATGCCCTGGTCATTGCTGGCGGAGTGGTGTTTATCAAGATCATCGCTGCTGTCATGGTGGCCACGAAAAGTGGTCACTTCGATGATCTCCTGGCCGAAAAACACATGCACAATACGAAAACGACGGCCAATGATGCGGGAATTGCGAAAAATCCTGCGAATGTCTTCCGGCGTGGCGTTGGTGGCAACGTCAAAATCTTTTGGTCGTTGTCCCAGCAGCATATCACGAACGGCACCGCCCACCAGGTAGGCGGCAAAGCCGGCAGCCTGAAGCTGCTTCATTACCTTGAGCGCCTGATTGCTAATCAGTTTGCGGGATACAGGATGCTGGTCGCGTGGGTAGACATGGGCTTTTTCCAGGCCCGGCATGGAAGGTGTTACAGGATTTGACACGGACGGCGATTTCCCTCGCGACTGGACACGGCTGTTTTCGCGATGATAGCAGGGAACGTCCGGCAAATAAATCGCGCTGGCGGGTTAAAGCAAAAAATTAACGGGGCGACAGTCCAAACAAACAGAAGGGAAGCAATGCTTCCCTCGTCCAAGCCGTATTTTTTATTGTTATTGTTGTTGTCTGGTTATTATTTTTATTCGATTTTATTCTTATTATGGCTGTAATGTAGCAGAATGCGTGCCAAAAAATAAAAACATAATAATTTCAATGGATTATATTTTTTGCGGGTAGCATGGCCGGTCGCGGCAGCGGAGGTTTTTGTTACCTTGCTACACAAAACGTAACAAAGGCGCCAGGTGGGTAACGTTTGTCAGTTGCCTGCCTTGTTGCCGGTATGCGTTTTTTTGCGCGGGATACCCAGTCGCTGGCGGCGCTCCCATAGGGATTTGCGGCTGATGCCCAGCTTGCGTGCCAGCTCGGTCTCGCTCATGTATTCCTGATGCTCAAGAATAAAACGCTGGAAGTAATCCTCCAGCGATAAACCCTCTTCTTCGGTAGAGTCAAAAAAGTCCTGCCCCGGCTTGTGACCCTTGCCGGCATCCTGGTCAAGGCTGTCGATGCTGACCAGCTGCAGATCGATATCCAGCGCATCGCTGTCAATCGCCAGGTCGTCAGCCAGAATGACGGCGCGCTCAATGACGTTTTCCATTTCCCGGATATTGCCAGGCCACTGGTAGGTGGTCAGCGCCTGAATAGCCTTGGGGGTGAAGTGCATCAGCGGTTTATGCATTTTTTCGCAGTAACGCTGCAAAAAAGCATCGGCCAGCGTCAGGATATCCTTGCCACGCTCTCGCAGTGGTGGCAGGCTCAGCGGCATCACATTGAGTCGATAGAACAGGTCGAGACGAAACTCGCTTTCCTGGGACAGCTTTTTCAGGTTGCGGTGGGTGGCGGCAATAATGCGAACATCCACCTTCTGGGTATCGACCGAGCCGATGCGACGGATTTCGCCTTCCTGCAAAAAACGTAGCAGGCGGGCCTGCGCCTCCAGTGGCAACTCACCGATTTCGTCAAGAAACAGGCTGCCCTGATCGGCGGCTTCAATCAGGCCGATACGGCTGCTGTTGGCACCGGTGAAAGCCCCTTTCTCATAGCCGAACAACTCGGATTCAATCAGGGTTTCCGGGATGGCAGCACAGTTGACACAGATCAGCGGTTTGCCGCGCCGCGGACTGAGGTTGTGAATGGCGCGGGCAATCAGTTCCTTGCCAGTGCCGCTTTCTCCCTGGATCAGGACGTTGCAGTCGGTGGGGGCTGCCTTGCGCACATGCTGGAACACTTTTTTGATGGCCGGGCACTGGCCAATGACACCATCGGCGACAGCTGGCGCCGGATCGTTTGCCTGCGCATGATCAACGGTGAAGGTATCGGTAATGCGCTGTACGGACTGCAGCATTTCATCGTGGTCGAAGGGTTTGGCAATATAGTCCACTGCGCCCATTTTCATCGAATCGACCGCTGAGCGCAGGCTGGCATAGCTGGTCATCATCAGCACCGGAATGTCACCGGCCAGCTGGATCAGGTCGGTGCCGGGAGCGCCTGGCAACCGCAGGTCACTGATAAGCAAATCAATTTGGTGCTGATCCAGCAGGCTGGTCGCTTCCTTTACTGAGCCGGCTTCGCTGACCTGATAGTGATTGTTTTCCAGCAGGCGCTTGAGTGCCGAGCGGATCACCGGTTCATCTTCAACGATCAGGATATGTTTCATAGTCTTGAATCATAGCAGTTATCGGGCCGCGCCGGCGCTGGGCGCCCATGATAAGCAAAGCATCGTCCATTGAACAGCTTACGGCTGCGGCATTAGCGGGAAACGCAAGACAAAGCGGGTCCCGTGACTGGCCTCCGGCGGCGGACTCTGCACGCTGATATAGCCCTGGTGTTCCTCGACAATGCCATAAACCAGCGACAGGCCAAGGCCAGTGCCCAGCCCCGGCTCCTTGGTGGTGAAAAACGGCTCGAAAATATGTTGCTGGACGTTGTCATCGATGCCAGGGCCGTTATCCTCAATACGAATTTCCACTTCGCCGGTGCGCTGCTGGCTGTCAATCAGGATGCGACCGTTGGCGGGGTCCAGCACATCCAGGGCATTTTTGATCAGGTTCAGGAACATCTGCAACAGCAGCTGGGTATCGCCATTGATCATGACGTGCTCGTCAACCCGGTTGTCAATCATGTCGGTGGCGCGTTTTTTATCCAGCGACAGCAGGTGGATGGCGTCATCAATGCAGGCAAACAGCCGCACCGGCTGTGGCGCAAAATCGATACGATGGCTGCCGGCATGGGAAAAGTTGACCAGTGACTGCACGATGCGGGTAATGCGCTGGGTCTGGGTCAGGATGTCGCGTGCTGCTGACTGGATTTCCGGCTGCTGGCTGTCGAATTTCAGGTTTTGTGCCAGACAGGCTATGCCGGTGACCGGGTTGCCAATTTCATGGGCAACGCCGGCAGCCAGCCGGCCGATAGAAGCCAGCCGCTCGTTGTGCAGCAATTCCTGCTCCAGCTGCACCAGCGGGGTGGTTTCCTCAACCAGGAAGGTCTGGTTATCCAGTTGGCCGGCATCATTGGCCTTGTGCAGGGTAAACCAGCGTTTTTCACCGTTGCAGGTCAACGGCTGGTTGTGGCTGTGATTGGCATTGCTGGCGATAAACTGCAAAAAAGTGCTGCCCCAGGGGTCGGCCAGCCGGGTGATTGCCGAGCCTACCACGCCGGATTCGGCAATGCCGGTCAGGTTTTCCATGGCCTGGTTCCACATCAGGATTTCCTGGTCACTGTTAATGGTGCAGACACCGATGGGTAATTGCTCCAGCGTGTTGCGGTGATAACGGCGCAAATTGTCCAGCTCGCGGGTAATGCCGAACAATGGCAGGTGATAATGTTCCAGCCGGTGTTCGATCAGCTGGATGTCGCGTGCGCTGGACAGCGGTGCATCACCGCTGCACGGCAGCTGGCGGTTGATCAGCTGGCGTGCCACGGTGGGGCCGAACATGCCGGACAGGTTGGCCTCAAGCTGGCGGCGCAGCAGGCGCAGTGCAAACGGCCGGGTTTCGCCGGCAGTCATGCCGAGATCCTGCAATGCCCGGTCCAGCTCTCGCCCGGCTATTTCCTGTCCCAGTACATCGGCCAGCCGGTCGATAAAACCCTCAACATTGTCGACCAGCAGCAACTGGCGGTTAGGCACGTTCAGGTCATCCTGTGAGCAGATTTCTGCCACATTGCGTTCTTCATCTGAGGTGCGGGTCAGCAGGGAGACCAGGCCAAAAGCCAGCATGTTAAAGCCAAGGCTGGCGATGGCGGCCATCAGCGGATAACTGCCGTCACGCACATCCAGCAGGCGCAATAAAATATCCCGCAGTCCCCAGGCGTCACTGGACAGCAACGGCAGCACGATGGTAACCAGCCACAGGCCGAAGCCGGTGATCAAGCCGGCAATCAGGCCCTTGTGATTGGCGCGCGGCCAGTACAGGACAGCCAGAATGCCTGGCAGGAACTGGAATGCAGCAGTAAAGGCAACAAAGGTCAGGCTATTGCCAAGGGTATGCTGTGAGGCGCCCGCATAAATGGCAAGAGCAGCCAGCAGCAGCAGGAAAATGAGGCCATTGCGCCAGCGTTGCAGCCAGCCAAACAGGTTGTGCCGGCGTACGGGCGGGAAAAATGGCAAAATCAGGTGGTTCAGGCACATTGAGGCTACCGCCAGCAGAATGACCATCATGCAACTGCTGGCGGCAGCCAGGCCACACAGGTAGGCCAGCAGGGACAATACCGGGCTGTTGCTGATGGTGCCTGCCATCAGGGTGAAAAAGTACGGTGACAGGGCAATGCCGCTGGCCTCGCCAGCCCACAGGATCGGCAGTACCGGCAGGCACAACAGCAGCAAGTACAGCGGGAATGCCCAGCTGGCATAACGCAGCTGGGCCGGGCTGCGGTTTTCGGTCAGCGCCAGATGATACAGATGCGGCATGGCCAGTGCGGCACTGGAAAAAATCAGCATCAAGGTGCGTGAACTGTTGGAAACCAGTGATTCATTGAGGATCATCAGCCGTCCCGGCTGGGTATTGAGCCAGGCCTCCAGTTGCGCCGGGGAGGAAAACACGCTAACCAGTGCACAGCTGCCGAGCAGCAGGAAAACCAGCAGCTTGAACAGTGATTGCACGGCAACGCCCAGCACCAGGCCGCGGTGACGACTGCTGGCATTGACATGGGTGGAGCCAAGCCGGATGGTCAACAATGCCATGCCGATACAAAAAACCAGTGGCGCCAGCAGCGGGGTCAGTGATGAGTCACGGCTGTCGCTCAGCAACACAAAGGTATGGCTGACGGCGCTAATCTGCAGTGCCAGCAGTGGCAGTACCGCGCCCAGGGTGCCGATGGCGACCAGTGCGCCAACCCATTTGCTGTTGAAGCGGAAACTGAGCAGGTCAGCCAGTGAGCCCAGCCGATGGGTGCGCGACAGGTTGAAAAACGGTTGCAGCAGCAGCGGGGCAAAAATAAACAGTACCGATGTGCCGAAAAAATACGCAGTAAAGGCATAACCATCGGTAGCGGCCACCGCGACCGAACCAAACAGCGCCCAGGCGCCGGTATAACCACCCAGTGACAGGGTGAAGGTCAGCGGGTGGTCAACCAGGCGGGCTGCGGTCGGTGATGTTTCCGCCAGCCGGCCAATCAGGAAAATGCCGGTCAGCCATAGCAGTGTGGCAGCCAGCAACCAAGGCCAGTCAAACATGATGATCTTTCCTGCCGCTCCACCACTGGGCTGTCCAGACCAGCAAAATAACCAGCAGCCAGGCAATAAATGGACGATACCAGGCGGCATGGTTGTCGGTAATCCAGTCCAGAATGGCTGGCGAGAAAATAAAAATGACCATGATGACCAGTAACAGGCCGCGATGAATGTACATGGGGAGAACCGTTTGCCTCAGTCGCTGCTGATTGTATAGCAGTGTGCGTTCAGGAACACCTGTCATCAAGCGGCACTGACAGGCGGCGTGGCAAACGCTGCGGCTGCCAGCATTGTGCCGCCCATGCCAGGATCGAGCCAGGCTGGCGGCAGTCAGCTGGCGGGGCAGGCTGGCGCAGCAGTCGCAGAACCGTCCGCAGGTTGTCAGCCGGGTGATTGTCGTCCACGGCCTCGGCAAGATTCTGCTTGCTGAGTTTCTGGCCGTTGCTGCCGGTCAGTACCGGCAGGTGCAGCCAGGCAGGGCGTGGCTGGCCCAGGTAGTGGTAAAGCCAGGCCTGCCTGAATGTGGAATCCAGGATGTCACTGCCGCGCACCACATCGGTGACGCCCTGGGCAATATCGTCAACCACCACGGCCAGCTGGTAGGCATACAGGCCATCACGGCGACGGATAACAAAATCATGGCAGCAGCCGGCAGGTGCTGGCGGTAATTGCTGGTGCCCCTGTAGCCGGTCGTCAAAATCGCAATTGATTGGGGTGTCGGTACGCAGGCGCAGGGCCCGCTTGCCGTTATCAGTCAGCTGGCGATGGCGGCAATGGCCGCTGTATTCGCCCTGGCAGTGGGCCAGCTGCTTGCGTGAACAATCACAATAAAAGCAGTGGCCAGCAGCCTGCAGCAAGGCAATGGCCTGGTCATAGGCCTTGCTGCGCCGGCTCTGGTACAGAATGTCGCCATCCCATAACAGGCCGTGCTGGCTCAGGCAGGCAATAATGGCGTCGCTGGCGCCAGGTTGTTCGCGGGGCGGGTCGATATCCTCAATGCGCAGCAACCACAGACCGTTGTTGGCCCGTGCGTCCAGGTAGCTGGCAACAGCAGTATACAGAGAGCCCAGGTGCAGCGGGCCGGAAGGGGTGGGGGCAAAGCGGCCGATATAGCGGGGCATAAACAAGGCCGGCGGCGTTGCTGCCGCCGGCTGTGCGGGGTTTAGCCGCGTTCCTGTTTTTCCTTGATTTCGGCCAGGGTTTTGCAGTCAATGCACAGTGTGGCTGTTGGCCGCGCTTCCAGGCGCTTGATGCCGATTTCCACGCCACAGGCTTCACAGTAGCCGTAATCGTCCTTGTCGATCAGCTCCAGGGTGGATTCGATTTTCTTGATCAGCTTGCGTTCACGGTCGCGGGTGCGCAGTTCCAGGCTGAACTCCTCTTCCTGGGTGGCACGGTCGGCAGGGTCAGGAAAGTTGGCTGCATCGTCCTTCATGTGGGTAACGGTGCGGTCAACCTCGGCCATCAGCTGGGCCTTCCAGTTGTTGAGAATATCGCGAAAATGCTGCAGCTGGGCCGGGCTCATGTACTCTTCGCCGCGCTTGGGCTTGTACGGTTCAAAGTTACGAAACTGGTTATCTTTGCTTGGCATGTTTATCGTGTCCGTGTTGCAGGCAGCGGCGTTGCGGCACACTGCAGTTGGCTGGTCCGGTTTTCAGAGGGCGCTAAGTTTAGAACGAATAATGCAAAAGGGAAAGTTTTTCCGGCCAGCGGCAGCACAGCGCTGCAAGCACTGATAAAATGCCGTTTTAACCGATGCTTGCGGAGACAGACATGTCATTGAGAATTGCCAGGCGCCTGCAGGATATTGAACCGTTCCGGGTGGTGGAGGTATTGACCGAGGCGCGTGCACTGGCTGCCCGCGGGGTGGATGTGGTGCATATGGAAGCCGGCGAGCCGGATTTTGCTACCGCCGCACCGATTATTGATGCCGCCAAGCGGGCGCTTGATAATGGCGCTACGTATTATACCAGTGCGCTGGGACTGCCCGAGCTGCGCCAGCAGATTTCGGCCTTTTACCGGCAGCAATACCATATTGATGTGTCACCGTCGCGTATCCTGGTCACCCCTGGTGCTTCCGGTGCCTTGCTGCTGGTGGCCTCGCTGCTGATCAATCCTGGTGAAGGCCTGCTGATGGCCGATCCCGGCTATCCGTGTAATCGCAATTTCCTGCGTCTGGTGGAGGGCGAAGGCCAATTGGTGGCGGTTGATCATAACGACCGTTACCAGCTGACGGCCGAACGTGCCGAAGCGGCCTGGCAGGCCAATACCGTCGGCGCCATTGTTGCATCACCGGCCAACCCGACCGGCGAGATCCTGACCCGCCAGCAGTTGCAGGATCTGTACCAACTGACGGCTCGCAAAAACGGTGTGCTGGTGGTGGATGAAATCTATCATGGCCTGACCTATGGTGAGGACGCGCCATCGATCCTGGAAATTACCGACCAGGCATTTGTGATCAACAGCTTTTCCAAATTTTTTGGCATGACCGGCTGGCGCCTCGGCTGGCTGGTGGCACCGGAAGAGGCCGTGCCGCATCTGGAGCGGCTGGCGCAAAACCTGTTTATCTCGATGTCGACGATGGCCCAGTATGGTGCGCTGGCCGGTTTTGAGCCGGAAACACTGGCGATCCTGAACCAGCGTCGTGATATTTTTGCCGAGCGGCGTGACTTTTTGTTGCCGGCATTGCGTGAGATTGGTTTTGACATTCCCCACACCCCGGCCGGTGCGTTATACATTTATGCCGGTATCGACCGTTTTTCTTCAGACAGCACCGCATTTTGCAAGCAGATGCTGGCAAAGCACGCAGTGGCGTTGACGCCGGGTGCGGATTTTGGCCATTATCGCGCTGACCGGCATGTGCGCTTTGCCTACACCACCAGCATGACGCAGTTAGAAAAAGGGGTCGAACGTTTGCGCGCTGCCTTGCGCTGAAGCTGCGTCAGCCCGGTTGATCCAGGCAGACGCTAACCTGCCCTCTGTCGTCAATCACAAAAGGCAGTGCAGTCAGCGCCTCGCCGGCACAGGGGCCGGCCACACATTCACCGTTCTCAATCACAAACAGTGCGCCATGGGTGGCGCACTGGATCATCATTCCCTCACTGTCGAGAAACCGGTCTTCCTGCCATTCCAGCTCAATGCCCAGGTGCGGGCAGCGATTCAGGTAAACATAGAGCTGGCCATCCTTGTTGACGGCAAAAACGGATTGACCGTTGCTGGCATGAAAGCCCTTGCTGCCGCCTTGCTCAACATCATCAACAGAAAATCTCAGGGTGTTATCTGCAGTCATGGTCATGGCGCGCCCATCGTGTGTGAAAATGCTATGCTGGATGCAAAATTGCGGGCATTAAGGTAACACAATGATGCTGACAGACGAAGAACGTCAGGTGTATGGCCTGGACAGCAGCAGGCTGAAGGAGTATCAACAGCAGGGCAGGGTGTTTTTGCTGCAGGCAGAAGCGCTGGCGGCGTTCCAGACATTACGGGAGGATGCTGCTGCTGCCGGGTTTGATCTGGCGCTGGTCAGCAGTTACCGCAGTTTTGATCGCCAGCTGCTTATCTGGAATGGCAAAGCCGGTGGCCAGCGGCCGGTACTGGATGCTGACGGGCAGCCCATGGTGATGACCGGCCTGAGCGATGCACAACGGCTGCTTGCCATTTTGCGCTGGTCTGCTGTGCCCGGCCTGTCACGCCATCACTGGGGTTGCGATATGGATGTTTACGATGCGGCCACAATGGCTGCTGCCGATGTGCAACTGGTGCCTGCGGAAGTGAATGACGGTGGTCCCTGTGCGCCACTGCATGACTGGCTGACAGAGCGCATACAGCAAAACCGTTCGTACGGTTTTTTTCGCCCCTACAGCCAGGGTGCCTGTGACGTGGCTGAAGAGAAGTGGCACCTCAGTTACCTGCCGCTGGCCCGTCATTGCCAGGCCTTGATTGATCCTGACAGGCTGGCAGTGTTATGGCAGGAAAAACAGTTGTTATTGCTTGCGCCCTTGCTGGAGCAACGACAGTGGATTTACCGGCATTATGCCTGCCTGGACACCACGCGCCTGCCGGACTGGGTGGCCCGGTATCGGTGATAAAAAGCAGGAGTCGGGCTAACGACATGTCTGATCAGCGGGCGGGAAAATGCCGTAATCGGCAAAATACATGTCAATCGGTAGAGAAAACGCAAAAAAACCCGCAAAAAAAACACTGTTATGGTGGTGAAAGTGATTGCGCCGCGGGAATAGTAAATTATACTTGCTGCAATGAAATTATGCTTGACATTCGATAACGTTGCTGTAAAGGGTGTGTCAGAGTAATTTCAGCCAACAACAGCAATAAAGTGGGGTGAGAGCCGTGAGTGTAAAACTGATTGATAATGAAGCCTTTTATGGCTATCGCGTGCGTCGCACGGTAGATGGCAAGTTGTACCAGGAGTACTTTTCGCTGAAAGCGAAGAATGAAAAAACGGGCAAGACCAAACGCGTGGCCGGCAAGGACAAAAAAGCCGTGGAGCAGGTAGCGATTGCCCGCGATGAGGAGCTGAAAATCCTGCAGGCCAAAGCCAGGGACAAAAACAAGGCCGATCGCAGCTTCCGTGAAGATGGCACAGTCAAGGGCATCAGCTTCCTGAAAAAACGCGAAAAAAGCGGCAATGTGACACCGATTTTTCAGGTGGGCATTGCCTCTGATGTGGAAAACAAGATTGTCTGCACCAGTTTTTCCGTTAACTCGCATGGCCTGAAAGGTGCCTGGGAAAAAGCCGTTGAGTCCTACACCTATCACAAGAATATCGGCAAGAACACCAAGCTGTTCAAGCAGATCATGGCCAGTATGCCAACGGTTGACCTGTCGGATGTGCCGGCTGCCGGTACGGTGAAGAAAGCGGCGGCGAAAAAAGCGCCAGCCAAAAAGGCAGCAGTTAAAAAAGCCGCAGTAAAAAAAGCGCCTGCCAAAAAGAAAGCGGCGGCTAAAAAAGCACCAGCCAAAAAAGCACTCGCCAAAAAAGCCGTTGCAGCGAAAAAGGCACCTGCCAAAAAAGCCGCAGTGAAGAAAACCGCCGGCAAAAAAGCCGCTGCCAAAAAGGCCCCGGCCAAAAAGGCAGTAGCAAAAAAAGCGCCAGCTAAAAAGAAGGCGGCTGGCAAAAAGAAATAAAGCCTGCCGACTGAAAACAAAAAAGCCGGGGAAATACCCCGGCTTTTTTTATCCAGCGCTGTCGGCTTACTTGGCTTGTGCCTGGTAAGCGGCGGCGGCTTTTTCGACTGCGGCCAGGGCTTCCTTGGAGCCGGCCCAGCCATCAACTTTTACCCACTTGCCTTTTTCCAGGTCCTTGTAGTTCTCGAAGAAGTGCTCAATCTGCTTGATCAGCAATTCAGGCAGGTCAGAAGGCTCCTTCACGTCCTTGTACAGCACGGTCAGCTTGTCATGTGGTACGGCCAGCAGCTTGGCGTCCTGGCCGGCTTCGTCACTCATGTTCAGGATACCAACCGGACGGGCACGGATAACTGAACCTGGCACCACCGGGTACGGGGTTACCACCAGCACGTCCAGCGGGTCGCCGTCTTCTGACAGGGTGTTGGGAATATAACCGTAGTTGGCTGGATAGAACATCGGGGTGGCCATAAAACGGTCGACCATCAGGGCATCAAAATCCTTGTCGATTTCGTACTTGATCGGTGTACTGTTGGCCGGAATCTCAATGGCGACATAAATGTCGTGTGGCAGTTCTTTGCCGGCGGGGATGTGGTTGTAGCTCATGTCGTTTTCCCTATGGGTTGATGGTTGTCAGGTTCCGGCAAGCCCGGGCTTGCGCAAAAGTGCGCGAATTATATACAGCCCGGCTGGTAAAAGTCATGCCTTGCCGGGGGTAAAGCCGTTTTTCAGTTTTTTTGCCACCATCACTTTTTTCAGTGATGCGTATTGTGGCAGGCCATGCTTGTACGGTGGGTAATCCTCACCCTGGATCAGCGGTGACAGATAATTGCGGGCAGCCTCGGTAATATGAAAGCCGTCGCGGGTGATATAGTCACGTGGCATCTTGATTTCCACATTGGCTACCTTGTCCAGTGGTGCCTCACCGATCGACCAGCTGTATTTTTTGCCCTTGCCGCGCACAATGGTTGGCATCACGGCAGTTTTGCCCTGCATGGCCAGGTGCACGCCGGCAGCGCCCACGGCATAGGCCTGCTCCACATCGGTGGCAGAAGCAATATGACGCGCGGAGCGTTGCAAGTAATCGGCCAGCGCCCAGTGATATTTGTAGCCCAGCTCGTTCTTGATCATCGCTGCCAGTGTTGGTGCCACGCCGCCCAGCTGTTTGTGGCCAAACGCATCGGTGGTGCCGGCATCAGCCAGAAAGGTGCCGTCCTTGTACTGGGCGCCTTCCGAGGCAACCACCACGCAATAGCCATAACGTTTGACAGTCTGCTGTACCTTTTTCAGGAATTTTTCGCGGTTGAAGGCAATCTCCGGGAACAGGATGATATGCGGTGGCTGGCCTTCACTTTCACTGGCCAGGCCGCCGGCAGCGGCAATCCAGCCGGCATGGCGACCCATTACTTCCAGGATAAACACCTTGGTGGAGGTGTCGCACATTGAGGCCACATCCAGGCCCGCCTCGCGGGTGGATACTGCCACATACTTGGCTACCGAGCCGAAGCCGGGTGAGTTGTCGGTAAAGGGCAGGTCGTTGTCGACGGTTTTCGGGATATGGATAGCCTGGATCGGGTAGCCCATCTGCTCTGACAATTGTGACACCTTCAGGCAGGTGTCGGCCGAGTCACCACCACCGTTATAAAAGAAGTAACCGATATCGTGTGCCTTGAAGACCTCGATCAGGCGCTCGTATTCGGCGCGGTTCTGTTCCAGGCTTTTCAGCTTGTAACGGCAGGAGCCAAACGCACCGGACGGGGTATGCTTCAGTGCCTCAATAGTGGCCTTGCTTTCCTTGCTGGTGTCGATCAACTCTTCTTTCAGGGCGCCGATAATGCCATTGTTGCCGGCATACACCTTGCCAATCTGCCGGTACTGCGCTGCGGTCTGGATGACACCACAGGCAGAGGCATTGATAACGGAGGTGACACCACCCGACTGGGCGTAAAAGGCATTTTTTCTGGCCATGCGAGGCTCCCGATCGCTGTTGCTCAAAGCCGCGCATGATACTGAAAATTGCCTGCAACTACCACGGACAATTTCATTGTCAGGCTGCCCGTGGTAATGTTTGCCGTTTGTCGGGCGGGTGGCTTATGCACATTTATATCCTTGGAATCTGTGGCACGTTCATGGGCTCGCTGGCTGTGCTGGCCAGGGAGATGGGGTATCAGGTATCCGGTTGTGATGCCAATGTCTACC
>DATCSZ010000347.1:0-4496 GCA_036568205.1 Pseudomonadales bacterium | reverse complement strand
ATTCTGCCTCGGTGACCGCGATTGCCGTCAGCGCGGTATCCGAACTGCGTGCTGACAACTACGCCTTCCAGGCCACCTATAAAACCGAGTACTGGAATAGTGTGCTGAAAGGCCTGCGGGTTAATGAGGATGGCCAGTTCACCAATCCTGATGGCACAGGCGCCTCTGATTCATCAGCCGATATTATCCCGGTATGGGAGGCATCGGATGTGATGCACCGCATGTACCTGATGGCCAATCACAGTGACTATATCGGTGTCAAAAAACGCCGCATTTACACCTGGACCGGCAGCCAGGGCATGCGATTTGGCAGCGATTCCATGACACGACCGGCCAGCAGCAGCACCAGTTTTGCCGAGTTTGACAACCTGCCGCTGGCGATTCGTAATGACATTTCCATGCGTGCCGGCAACAACTGGCAGGAGCGTTATGACCTGATGATGTTCCTGATGGGCGATGCCAGCAACGAGGTGGCCTACCCGTCGGCCGCACCGGCCGAAAAATACCGCCGGCGCGGCATTTTCCTCGACAGCGACAATGACAATGCGATTGATACCGTGCTGTCCGGCGGCCTGCTGGGTGATATTACCCACAGTTCCCCAATGTATGTTCGTGAGCCGCCAAGGCCGTGGAATGACATCCATTTCGGCAAGCCTGGCCAGCGTTACAGTGATTTTCGTACCCAACTGGCAGATCGCCAGGCGATGGTATATGTCGGTGCCAATGATGGCATGTTGCATGCGTTTACCGTGGAAGCGGGCAGCCGGGATGGCATCAATTACCCGGCCGGTGGTGAGCTGTTTGCCTACATTCCAAGCATGCTGGCCTCCACAGCCAGCAAAAGCGGCCTGCGTTACCTGGCCAACCGTAATTATGAACACCGCTACTATGTTGATCTGACACCGACCGTTAGCGATGTGTTTATGGATTTTTACAGCACGTCAGCACCGATGGCACCGGAATGGCGTACGATACTGGTCGGCGGCCTGCGTGGTGGCGGAAAGGGCCTGTTTGCACTGGATATCACCTGTCCGTACCAGACCACGGCAACCGGCAGCACCTGTGATGACGAGCAGTTTACCGAGCAAAATGTGTTATGGGAGTTCAGCGGTGCCGATGACCCGGATCTGGGCCTGACATTTGCCGAACCGATTATCGCCAAGGTGAACTTCAGCGCCGGCCTCAGCGAAGCCGATGAACGTAATGGCAACGGCACCGGTCGCTGGGCCGTGATTGTTTCCAACGGCTATAACTCGGCCAGCGGCCGGGCGGCCTTGTTTATCCTGTTTCTTGATGGTGGCCTGGACGGCAGCTGGGTTAACGGCCGCGATTACCTGAAATTGTTTGCCGGTAATGCTACCGACGATACGCCAACTGACAAAAACGGCCTGTCGTCCCCAACAGCTATTGATATTACCGGTGACGGGCTGATTGACCGTGTTTATGCCGGTGACCTGAAAGGGCAGATGTGGGTATTTGACCTTAATCGTTCCCTGTCGCTGGAGGAGATCTGATATGAACCGCGTATTCTCACAACAGATCACCATTATCCGGACTTCAAGCACCAGACTGGGCCGCTTGCGTGCCGCTGGCCTGCGTGCGTTTGGCATGCTTGCCTTGTTGTTGATGACAGGCCAGGCACTGGCCAATAACCTGATTATGCAGGGGCCGGGGTTTGACTTTACCAACCAGGATGGCACGGCACCGGTGCAGTTTTTTGACAATGGCCAGTCGGCACAGGTGACGGTGACTGCAGAGCAGGGCAATATAACAGCCACCCAGCAATGGCGCCGCCAGCGTGCCGAACTGCGGACAGCCGGTGGCTGCACTGCAGTCGATGAGGTTGCCTATACCGGCGATAACAACAATAACTACACCCGTACGGTCAGTGAAACGATTACCATTGCCGATGGTGCGACAGAACGTTGTGAAATCAGCATGAGAGTCAGTCACGAGACCCGTACCTGCACACGCTGGGGCGGGTGTACCCGGTGGTGGCACTGGAATGACTGGCAGACGGTTTCCTATTCAGCCACGGCAACCTGGAAAATCAACCGCGAGATTATCTGGTCATCCGAGCCATCCGGTTCCTATTACGCCGAAACGGTAGTTGCCGTGGCTGGCGATGCATGGACTGTCGGCACGGGTGCCGTCAATACCGGTGCGGCGACACTGAGCAGCCTGGATCCCTCGGTCTGTACCTTGTCAGGCGGTACTGTCACTCACATCGCAGCCGGCACCTGTACTATCCGTGCCGAGGTGCCTGAAACCGCTGACCTGTCAGCAGCCAGTGACGAAATCAGCTGGCAGGTTGAAGCGAAAAAGGATCAGAGTATCTCCCATACTGCACCTGCAGAGGCCTTTGTTCGTGATGACTTTAGCGTTACAGCGTCGGCTACTTCCGGTCTTAATGTTGTGCTGTCAACATCATCCAGCTGCTCTGTACGCAGCCAGTCAGGCACGACTTTTATTCTACGTGGCTATAGTGAAGGGGTTTGCGAAATCACCTTCCAGCAACCGGGCAGTGCAGAGTTTAATGCCGCCCCGTCAGAGACGGCTTCCGTTATCCTGAAAAAGCGGGACCAGAGCATTACCGTCACAGCACCGGTATCATCCAGCCATCAGGGAGCCGAGCCGTTTACTGCATCGGCAACGGCAAGCTCCGGGCTGCGTGTCAGCATCGCCACCAGTGGCAGTTGCACAGGCAGCGGCCTTAGCCCGGTTTCGATTGTGCCTGTTGCATTGGGTGACTGCATTATCGACTACACCCGTGCTGCCAGCAGCGCCTACAATGCTGCAGTACCTGAGCAGCGTATTGTTGTTATCAGCAAAGGCACACAAACCATTACTGTTACCCAGGGGGCGCCGGCCGAAGCCGGTTTTGCCGAGGTGATCACGGTCAAGGCCAAAGCCAGTTCGAAGCTGCCGGTCAGTATTACTGTAGATGGTGACTGTTCGGTAATCAGTGGCGGCCAGGACCAGGCTGATATCCGCATGGATGCCCTGGGCAGCTGCCAGATTGCCTATAACCAGCCTGGTAACGTGTTGTCCGATCCGGCACCGGAAGTACTGGAAAAGTTTGCCATTGTACCGGCTGCACAGGCCATTACCGTCACCACGTCTGCACCGGCCAGTATTGAGAATTTTTCCAGCTTCAGCGTTGCTGCCAGCGCCAGCTCAGGTCTTCCCGTTAGCATGGAGGCAACAGGGGATTGCAGTGGCAGTGGCACCGGAAGCATTGTAGTGCAGGCGGATCAGGCAGGCTCGTGCAGCATCCGTTACAGCCAGGCTGGCAGTACGGAGTATCTGCCTGCCAGTGACATTAGCGAAAATGTCACAGTGACCCTGTACAGCCAGCAGATCACCGTTACCCAGGCGGCGCCATCCCCTGTGTTTGTTGGTGATGTGGTCAGTGTTGCGGCAAGCGCCAGCTCAGGCCTGCCGGTCAGCATTGCCGTGGCTGGCACTTGCACCATGACTGCCGGCGGCATGGACACTGCATCAATTACCATGGCATCGGAAGGGGCCTGTACCATTACCTTCAGCCAGTCCGGTGATGCAACACATGAGGCCGCAGATAACGTGATTACAGCAGCCGCGGTTGTACGCAAGGCCCAGACTATTGATGTGGTAGTGGCTGCGCCGACATCGGGCAATCTTGGCGATATCTTTTCCGTTTCAGCAGCGTCAGATTCCGGCCTGCCGGTGCAAATCACGGTCAGCAATGTCTGCCAGATCCAGGATGGTGGTGAGAATACCGCAGAGATCATGCTGATTGCTGATACCGGGACCTGCAGAATTTATTTTAACCAGCCTGGTGATGTTCATTATTACCCGGCGGCGATCAAACAGAATGATGTCATGATTGCCACCGTGGCCACCGCGGATACCGTGGGTGATTACTGGATAACAAAACGGCTTTTTACTGCCAAAACGGCAGCCAATGCCAGCCCGCAGCCGATCACGTCAGCACCGATGGTGGCCCGTGATGGCAGCATCCGGGCACCGCAGCCGAACCTGATGGTGGTGTTTGGTACCGGTAAATACCTGGAGGAGAGTGACTTGCGCGATATGGACATGCAGAGCATTTACGGTGTGCATGACCGCGGTGTGTATGACCTTAACCGCTATACGCCGGTTGATGCCAACCGTACCATGCTGGAGCCACGTGTGTTTACCGAGCAACTGCTGACTGTTGGCGACGAGTCGATCCGCAACCGGCAAGTCAATGGCAATGCAGTGGATCTTTCCATCCAGTTTGGCTGGTATGCCGACCTGGCCAGTGATATCAATGAAGATGGCCAGCTTTCATCTGCTGAACAGAAAGGGGAGCGCTCGGTGTTCCGGCCGTTCCTTGCCAACCAGCTGTTTGTTTTCAACAGCGTGATTCCGGTGGTGGGCAGCTGTACGGGTGCTACCCAGGGCTGGACCATGCTGGTTGACTGGACATCCGGTCTGGCACCGGGCTTTGCCACCTATGATGCCAATCTGGATGG
>DATCSZ010000346.1:0-22178 GCA_036568205.1 Pseudomonadales bacterium | reverse complement strand
CGTTGAACCTGCTGGCCGAAGGCGGTACCGCGGATTACGTCAATACCGGGCAGTGGTCGATCAAGGCGATCAAGGAAGCCAAACGCTACGGCAACGTGAATGTCGTGGCCACTGCCGAAGCCAGCAATTTCTCTACCATTCCGGCGTTTGACAGCTGGCAGTTGTCACAGGACGCGGCCTACCTGCATTACACGCCAAACGAAACGATTGGCGGCGTCGAGTTTTTCTGGACACCAAAAGTGGCGGTGCCGCTGGTGGCCGATATGTCGTCGACCATTCTGTCGCGCCCGGTCAATGTCAGTGATTTTGGCGTGATTTACGCCGGCGCGCAGAAAAACATTGGTCCGGCCGGCCTGACGCTGGTGATTGTACGCAAGGATTTGCTGGGCAAATCACGGGCCTCAACCCCAACCATGCTGGACTGGAAAACCGCTGCCGACAACGACAGCATGTACAACACGCCGCCGACCTACGCCATTTACCTGGCCGGCCTGGTATTCCAGTGGCTGAAAAAGCAGGGTGGCCTGGCGGCAATGGAAGCCATCAACCGGCGCAAGGCAGAAAAACTGTATGCCTATATTGATGACAGTCCGTTCTATTCCAACCCGGTAGAAAAAGCATCGCGCTCGCTGATGAACGTGCCGTTTATCCTTGCCGACAGCAGCCTGGACAAGGCTTTCCTGGCCCAGGCAGACCAGGCCGGCCTGCTGAACCTGGCCGGCCATCGCAGTGTGGGCGGCATGCGTGCCAGCATTTATAACGCCGTTACCGAGCAGGCGGTGGATGACCTGATTGCCTTTATGCAATCGTTTGCCAGGGCCAACGGCTGACGCCGGCAGGGAATTACCATGACCGGGCAACAGCTGACACTTGCCGGTCTGCGTGAGCAGATCGACACGCTGGATGAACAATTGCAGGCACTGCTCAACCGGCGTGCCGGTCTGGCCCAGCAGGTGGCCGAGGTAAAACTGGCCGAGGCGCGTGCGCAGGGTCTGGATGCTGTACAGTTTTATCGCCCGGAGCGCGAGGCGCAGGTGCTGCGTATGGTGCAGCAGCGTAACCAGGGGCCGCTGCCGGATGAGGCGGTGGCCCGCATTTTTCGCGAGATCATGTCATCCTGCCTGGCGCTGGAAAAACCGCTGACGGTTGCCTATCTGGGGCCGGAAGGCACGTTTACCCATGCTGCGGCAATCAAACACTTTGGCCATGCGGTGCTGGCCCGGCCGGTCAGCAGCATCGACCAGGTATTTGCCGACGTGCAGAGCGGCGAGGCCCTGTACGGTGTGGTGCCGGTGGAAAACTCCACCGAAGGCATGGTCAATCATACGCTGGACAGCTTTATGCAGTCGGCGCTGAAAATCTGCGGCGAAGTGGAATTGCCGATCCACCTGCACTTGCTGGTGAACAAAAACAGCAGCGCCGGGCAGGTAACCCGTATCTGTGCCCACCAGCAGGCGCTGGCCCAGTCGCGCAGCTGGCTGGATCGCCACTGGCCCGGTGTCGAGCGTGAAGCGGTCAGCAGCAATGCCAAGGCGGCCCGCATGGCTGCCGAAGACAGCAGTGTTGCCGCGATTGCCGGCGACATGGCCGTTGAACTGTATGACCTGGTCAGGTTGTCGGAAAACATCCAGGATATCAGCCGCAACACCACCCGTTTCCTGATCATCGGCACCGAGGAAGTCGGTCCCAGCGGCGATGACAAGACCTCGATTATTGTTTCCACCCATAACCGTCCCGGTGCCCTTTACCAGCTGCTGGCGCCGTTTCACCGCGAGTCGGTGATGCTGACCCGTATTGATACCCGGCCGTCACGCACGGAAAACTGGGCCTATGTGTTTTTTATCGAATTTGAGGGCCACCAGAGCGATGAACGCATCCGTCGTATCCTGGCCGAGCTGCAGGAACAATCGGTGATGCTGAAAATCCTGGGTTCCTATCCCAAAGCGGTTATCTGAACAAGCGAGAACGTCATGAGTTGTGATTTTGTCAGCCTGGCCAATCCCGGCGTGCAGGCGCTGAGGCCTTACCAGCCCGGCAAGCCGATTGAGGAACTGCAGCGCGAGCTGGGCATTGAGCATATTGTCAAACTGGCCAGTAACGAAAATCCGCTGGGGCCGGGCGCCAGGGCGCAGCAGGCGATTTGCAATCACCTGGCTGAGCTGGCGCGTTATCCCGATGGTGCCGGCTTTGCGCTGAAGCAGGCGCTGGCCGAAAAACTGTCAGTCCGGCCATCGCAGATTACCCTCGGTAACGGCTCCAATGATGTGCTCAACCTGATTGGCCTGGCATTCCTGAACCCGTCAGCCAGTGCCGTGTTTTCCCGGCATGCCTTTGTTGTCTACCCGATCATGACCCAGTATCTCGGTGCCCGCGCCATTGAGGTGCCGGCGCGTGACTGGGGTCATGACCTGGCCGCAATGCAGGCGGCCATTGCCGATGACACGCGGGTGATTTTTATCGCCAACCCGAATAACCCGACCGGCACCTGGCTGGGTCACCAGGCCTTGCGCCGTTTCCTGCAGCAGGTGCCGGAACATATTGTTGTGGTGCTGGATGAGGCCTATGCCGAATACATCCATGATGTGGATTATGCCGATGGCCTGGCCCTGCAACGCGAGTTTGCCAACCTGGTGGTAACGCGCACCTTTTCCAAGGCCTATGGCCTGGCCGGCCTGCGGGCAGGTTATGCGCTTGCCAGCGAGCAGATTACCGATATCCTCAACCGTGTGCGTGAGCCGTTTAATGTCAACAGCCTGGCTCAGGTTGCCGCCGTTGCCGCGCTGGCTGACGATGACCACCTGCAACACAGCATTCGCCTGAACGATGACGGCCGGCGCCAGCTGGAGCAGGGACTGGCTGGCTTTGGCCTGTCCTTTATCCCGTCGCAGGGCAATTTTATCTGCTTTGATACCGGCACTGATGCCACGGCGGTTTACCAGAAACTGCTGCAGCAGGGTGTGATTGTGCGGCCGGTAGTGCCATATGGCATGCCACACCACCTGCGGGTGTCGATAGGCCTGGCTGCTGAAAACGACCGTTTCCTGGATGCGATGAAAGCCGTGTTATGAGTGTACGTATTGCCGACACTATGCTGGTTATCGGCGCCGGCCTGATTGGCGGTTCGCTGGCGCTGGCCTTGCGCCAGCGTAACCTGGTGAGCCGGGTGACAGGCTTTGCCCGCCGTCGCGAACAGCTGGAGCAGGGCATTGCCGCCGGTGTGCTGGATGCTGCGGTTGACGATTTGCCGGCTGCCATCGCCGAGGCCGATATTATTGTGCTGGGCGTGCCGACACTGACGGTGGCTGATTACCTGCGCCTGGTGGCAGAGCACCGCAAGCCGGGTTCGGTGGTTACCGATGTGGCCAGCGTCAAGGGCGAAATTGCCGCCATGCTGGTGACAACGCTGGGTGAACTGCCGGACTGGTTTGTACCGGGCCACCCGATTGCCGGTTCGGAGCAGAGCGGCATTGCCGCAGCCAATGCCGATTTGTACGTCAACCACAAGGTGATCCTGACGCCGGCAGAGCGCACTGACAGCCAGGCACTGGCGCTGATTCAGCGCATGTGGCAGGCAGTGGGTGCCGAGGTGGTTTGCATGGATATCGTGGCGCACGACCGTATCCTTGCGGCCACCAGCCATTTGCCGCATGCACTGGCCTTTGTGCTGGTTGATACCCTCAACAACATGCCGGAGCAGCAGCGGATTTTTGAGTTTGCTGCCGGCGGTTTCCGTGACTTTACCCGTATTGCATCCAGCCATCCGGTGATGTGGCATGACATCATGCTGTCCAACAAGCAGGCCATTCTAGATGTGCTGGCGGATTTCCGTGGCCACCTGGCACAGCTGGAGCAGGCCATGCAATGTGATGATGGCGCCGCCATCCTGGCCATGTTCGAACGCGCCAAGGCGGCCCGTGATGCGTTTACCCGTCAATTGAACAACCGACAAGAAGAGACCTTATGAGCCAGCTTGATTTTGTTGCCGGCCGGGCACAGCGCATCAGCGGTGATATCCGGGTGCCGGGCGACAAGTCCATTTCCCATCGTTCCATCATGTTTGGTTCACTGGCCGACGGTGTAACCCGGGTGAGTGGTTTCCTGGAAGGCCAGGATGCACTGGCGACGCTGAATGCATTTCGCGCCATGGGGGTTGTGATAGACGGCCCGGAGCAGGGGCGGGTGACGATTCACGGGGTTGGCATGCACGGCCTGAAAGCGCCGCAGCAGCCCCTTGATATGGGCAATTCCGGCACCTCTATCCGCCTGCTGGCCGGCCTGCTGGCTGGCCAGGGCTTTGCCGTGACAATGACCGGTGATGAATCCCTGTCGCGGCGGCCAATGAAGCGGGTAACCGAGCCACTGGCGCTGATGGGGGCGCAGATTGACACGGCAGCCGGCGGTACCCCGCCATTGACACTGCACCCGGTGGCGCAGCTGAACGGCATTGACTATTGCATGCCGATGGCCAGTGCCCAGGTCAAGTCCTGCCTGTTGCTGGCCGGCCTGTATGCCGATGGTGAAACCGCCGTCACCGAACCTGCGCCCACCCGCGATCATACCGAACGCATGTTGCAGGCATTCGGCTACCCGCTGACGGTTGACGGCAATCGCCGTGCGCTGGTCGGTGGCGGCCGGCTGACAGCCACCGACATTGATGTGCCGGCCGATATTTCCTCGGCTGCGTTTTTTATGGTGGCGGCATCGATTGTGCCGGGCTCTGATCTGTGGCTGCGCCATGTCGGTGTCAACCCGACCCGTATCGGGGTGATTAATATCCTGCGCCAGATGGGCGCTGAGATCAGCCTGCACAATGAGCGGCTGGTGGGCGGTGAGCCGGTAGCCGATATCCATGTTGCTGGCGCGCAGCTGAAAGGCATTGTTATTGATGAGGCCGATGTGCCGCTGGCGATTGATGAATTCCCGGTGCTGTTTGTTGCCGCCGCCTGCGCCGAGGGGCGTACCGTGCTGACCGGTGCCGAGGAGTTGCGGGTCAAGGAGTCCGACCGCATCCAGGTAATGGCCGACGGGCTGGCGGCGCTCGGTGTGCGTGCCACACCAACGGCGGACGGCATTGTCATTGACGGCGGCCCGCTGCACGGCGGTGAGGTGCAAAGCCATCATGACCACCGCATTTCCATGTCGTTTGCGGTGGCGGCCTTGCGCGCCGAGGGTGAGGTGTTGATCCGTGGCTGTGACAATGTTGCCACCTCGTTCCCGAATTTTGTCGAGCTGGCGCAGCAAACCGGCTTTAACCTGAAGGTGCAGCAGTGATGGTGCCGGTGGTGACGGTGGATGGCCCCAGCGGCGCCGGCAAGGGCACGGTCAGCCAGCAGCTGGCCGGTCACCTTGGCTGGCATTTTCTCGACAGCGGGGCGATGTACCGGCTGTGTGGCCTGGCCTGCCTGAAAGCCGGCATTGATTTTGCCGATACGGCAGCCGTGGCAGACAAGGCACGCCAGCTGGATATTGATTTTCGTATTGTTGCCGGTGGCCTGCAAACCTGGCTGGATGGCGAGGAAGTGACCGCCGAGCTGCGCACCGAGCGTGGCGGCGCGGCTGCCTCGCAGGTGGCTGCCATTGGCGCCGTGCGTGAGGCACTGAAGGCGCGCCAGCAGGCATTTGCCCGGCCGCCGGGGCTGGTCGCCGATGGCCGTGACATGGGCACGGTGATTTTTCCCGATGCACCGTTGAAGATCTACCTGACGGCCAGTGCCGAAGAGCGTGCGCAAAGACGTTACAGGCAGTTGCAACAGGCCGGCGAAACTGTTAACCTCGCCGCCATTTTAAAGGACATACGTGAACGTGATGAGCGGGACATGAACCGCAGCGTCGCGCCTTTGAAACCCGCCGATGATGCGATTGTGATTGATTCCAGTCAGATGGGCATCGACGCGGTATTTGATGCCGTGCTGGCGCTGGTCAAACAGCGACAGCTGGCTTAACGGTGGTTGCCAGGCCAAATTCCACCAGCAAGGCCTGACGCAACCGAAACTCCGGTGACCCATGCTGGCTGGGAGCATGGCAAAACAGTCGTGAGACTGGTCCCCATACGCAGGTAAATCCCCCATGAGCGAAAGCTTTGCCGAACTCTTCGAAGAAAGTTTAAAAACCCTTGAAATGCAGCCTGGCGCCATCGTCACCGGCATCGTTGTTGATGTTGATGATGACTGGGTTACTGTCCATGCCGGCCTGAAATCCGAGGGCGTGATCCCGAAAAGCCAGTTTGCTGACGACAATGGCAATATCTCTGTCAATGTTGGTGATGAAGTGCAGGTAGCGCTGGAGTCCGTTGAAGACGGCTTTGGTGAAACCCGTTTGTCACGCGAAAAAGCCAAGCGTGCCGAATCCTGGAAAGAGCTGGAAAAAGCGCACGAGGCAGAAGCCGTCATCGAAGGTCTGATCAGCGGCAAGGTCAAGGGTGGTTTTACCGTCGATGTATTCGGCATCCGTGCGTTCCTGCCAGGCTCACTGGTGGATGTACGTCCTGTGCGCGAAAGCACGCACCTGGAAGGCAAGACCCTGGAATTCCGTGTTATCAAGCTCGACGCCAAACGCAACAACGTGGTGGTATCACGTCGTGCCGTGCTGGAAGAAGCCAACAGTGCCGAGCGTGAAGAACTGCTCGCCAACCTGCAGGAAGGCCAGGTGGTCAAGGGTATCGTCAAGAACCTCACCGATTACGGTGCGTTTGTTGACCTGGGCGGCGTTGATGGCCTGCTGCACATCACTGACATGTCCTGGAAGCGTATCAAGCATCCGAGTGAAATCGTCAACGTGGGTGACGAGATTGATGTACGCATCCTGAAGTTCGACCGTGAGCGCAACCGCGTATCGCTGGGCCTGAAGCAGCTGGGCGAAGATCCATGGGTTGCCGTCAAGTCACGTTATCCGGAAGGCACCCGTACCATGGCGCGCATCACCAACCTGACCGACTACGGCTGTTTTGCCGAGCTGGAAGAAGGTGTGGAAGGCCTGGTACACGTCTCCGAAATGGACTGGACCAACAAAAACGTGCATCCATCCAAGATTGTCCAGCTGGGCGACGAAGTGGAAGTCATGGTGCTGGATATTGACGAAGACCGTCGTCGTATCTCGCTCGGCATCAAGCAGTGCCAGGCTAACCCGTGGGATGAGTTTGGCCAGAAGTTCGCCAAGGGTGACAAGGTTTCCGGTACCATCAAGTCGATTACCGATTTCGGTATCTTTATTGGCCTGGACGGCAATATCGACGGCCTGGTTCACCTGTCCGACATCTCCTGGAACGAAACCGGCGAAGAAGCCGTGCGTAACTTCAAGAAGGGTGATGAAATCGAGACCGTTATCCTGTCCATTGATCCGGAGCGTGAGCGCATTTCCCTCGGTATCAAGCAGCTGGAGAGCGATCCGTTCAACAACTATGTTGAGCTGAACGACAAGGGCTCGATCGTCAAGGGCGTGGTCCGCGAAGTGGAAGCCAAGGCTGCCATCGTGACCCTGGCTGACGACGTGGAAGGCACCCTGAAGGCATCCGAGCTGTCGCGTGACAAGGTCGAAGATGCCCGCAACGTGCTGAAAGCCGGCGACGAAGTGGAAGTCAAAATCATCAATGTGGATCGCAAGAACCGTAACATCAACCTGTCAGTGAAGGCAGTTGAGATGGAAGAGGAAAAAGAAGCGATCAAGGCCCAGCGCGAGAAGGAAGTTGAAGCTGCCGGACCTACCACCATTGGTGATCTGATCAAGGCGCAGATGGATAAATAATCCGTTAGCTGCGTTTGTTAAAATCAAGGGATAGCGTTATTCGCTATCCCTTTGATTTTATTGCTAGACGTTATTCTTCGGCTGGTCTATATTACGCCTGTTTCGGTTCACACAAGGGATGCTGTCCTATGACGAAATCAGAGCTTATCGAACGTATAGCGGCCACCCAGCCCCAGCTGTCGGCGCGTGATGTCGAACTGGCGGTCAAAACGATTATTGAACAAATGTCCCAGGCACTGGCTGTCGGCGAGCGTATCGAGATACGCGGCTTTGGCAGTTTTTCGCTGCATTACCGTGCTCCCCGCAAGGGCCGCAACCCGAAAACCGGTGATGCGGTAGAGCTGGAAGGCAAGTACGTTCCTCACTTCAAACCCGGCAAAGAAATGCGCGAGCGCGTCAACGCGTCCGTCAACAAGTACTGATCCACGCCCCGGCGCGGCACAGCGTCAAGGCATCGCCATGATTATGCTGAAAAAACTGCTGTTATTGCTGCTTCTGCTGGCCACCTGTGGCTACACCCTGGCGTTTGTGCTGGTTAACCAGTCACAGGCCGATATCGATTTTGTCCTGTTCAGTGTGACGGCGGTGCCGGTTGAGCTGCTGGTGCTGGCCAGTTTTGTCGCCGGTGGCCTGCTGGGCCTGCTGTCGGCCGGCCTGCTGCTGCTGAAGGCCCGGCAACGTTACCGTCAGCTGCTGAAAAACACCCGTACCCCATCCTGATATGTCCACCTGGCTGGTATTCCTGCTGTGTTTTGTTGCAGTAGCCACAGGCTGGCTGCTGGCCCGTTTGCCGCTGGCCGATTACTGGCTGCGGCTGCGCAATCGCGGCTGGCACCAGCATTATATGCGCGGCATCCAGTTGCTGATGCGTGAGCAGTCCGACCAGGCTATCGAACACTTTATCCAGCAATGGCCGGTTAACCCGGATAATGTTGATTTGCACAATGCGCTGGCCAATATGCTGCGCAAAAAAGGTGAGGTGGAGCGTGCCGTGCGTATTCACACCCATGTGCTGGAATGCAACCGGCTCAGCCAGGTGCAGATACGCCAGGCCACCATTGAACTGGCCCGTGATTACATTGCCGCCGGCCTGCTGGATCGTGCCGAGCGCCTGCTGATCAATGTGGTCAACAATACCAGCAATTACGACGAGCGTGCGCTGGAGCTGCTGCAGCGTGTCTACCAGACGGAAAAGGAGTGGCGCAAGGCGATTACCGTGGCGGAACAGCTGCTGCCCAAACGCAGCCTGACCTTTAGTGACACGCAGCGGGTATCGGCCCGCCAGGCCATTGATATTGCCCACTATTACTGCGAGATTGCCGACCAGGCGCTGCAGGAGCACAACTACCACGAGGCGGAGCGGGCGCTGAACCAGGCGCTGGCCGTCAATCCGGCCTGTGCCCGCGCTACCATCACGCAGGCGCGGCTGGCGCTGAAAAAAGGCCAGTTGCAGCAGGCGCGTGACTGGCTGGCCCGTGTGCCGGAACAGGATTCCCGCCTGCTCAGTGAATGTGTGTCCCTGCTGCGTGCAGCCTGGGCTGACCAGCCGGAGCAGGCCTTGCAGCAGCAGCTGCTGCAGCTGCTGGAGAATTACCCGTCCGCCGCGCTGGAGCTGGCCCTGTATGAACAAATGGCTGGCAGTGACCGCGAGCAGGCGCTGGCTTTCCTGCGCCAGCGGGTCAGCAAACGGCCTACCCTGCAAGGACTTAACCGCTTGATCCGCGAGCAGCAGGCCGGCCAGGATGATGATGAAACCCTGGTCCTGCTGCAGCGGCTGAGTCATGACATCCTGTCCCACAAGCCGGTATACCAGTGCCGTGAATGTGGGTTTGCCGGTCAGCAGATGCACTGGCTGTGCCCGCAATGCAAACGCTGGGACACTATCCGCCGAATCCGAGGCAGTGAAGGGGACTGATGTGATGCACGATCCAAAAAATATTCTGGTGGCGCTGGACTTTGCCGCGGCCGCCGAGGCACTGGCGCTGGTTGACCAGCTGGACCCCGGCAAATGCCGGCTGAAAGTCGGCAAGGAGCTGTTTACGGCCGAAGGGCCGGCGCTGCTGCGTCAGCTGCACCAGCGGGGTTTTGAGGTATTCCTGGACCTGAAATTTCACGACATTCCCAATACCGTGGCCAAGGCAGTGACTGCCGCAGCAGAACTGGGTGTCTGGATGGTGAATGTGCATGCCCAGGGCGGCAGCCGCATGATGCAGGCCGCACGTGACGCCTTGCTGCCGTATGGCAACCAGCGACCCTTGTTGATAGCAGTGACCGTGCTGACCAGCATGAGTGTTGAGGACCTGGCCGAACTGGGCCTGCCGGCACCGGCACAGCTGGTGCCGAAGCTGGCGCAGCTGGCCCGTGATTGTGGCCTGGATGGTGTGGTCAGCTCAGCGCAGGAGGCGGCGATGATCAAGCAGCTGTGCGGTACCGGTTTTGTCACCGTTACCCCCGGCATTCGCCCGGCCGGGGCAGACCAGGGGGACCAGCGGCGTATCCTGACCCCGGAGCAGGCAGTGGCGCAGGGTGCGGATTATCTGGTGATTGGCCGGCCGATTACCCGTCATGAGACGCCTTTGGCAGAACTCAATCGAATAGTTGAGAGCCTGCAAGCAGCCAATCGGTTATAATGCGCCGCAACCGAACCGTCGCTGGCGGTTTTTTGTTTGCTTTGCCAGAAGGTTAACCTCATGAGCGATATGCCTGCCTGCCCGAAATGTGGCTCCCCATACACCTACCAGGATGGCCCGTTGTACATCTGCCCTGAATGTGCCCACGAATGGCCGCAGCAGGCAGCAGAGGCAGACAGTGACGACAAGGTGGTCAAGGATGCCAACGGCAATGTGCTGAATGACGGTGACAGTGTCACTGTGATCAAGGACCTGAAAGTGAAAGGCTCCTCACTGGTGGTCAAGGTCGGCACCAAGGTCAGGAATATCCGCCTGGTTGACGGTGATCATGATATCGACTGCAAGATCGACGGTATCGGCGCAATGAAGCTGAAATCCGAATTTGTCAAAAAAGCCTGATACGAATAACAAAAGGGGTATGACCATGAAAAAACTGTTTGTTGTTATGGCAGTCCTGCTGGCTGTGTCGGCCTGCACCACGTTTGATGCTTATACCGGTGAAGAAAAAACCAGCAAAACGGCGATAGGCGCCAGCATTGGTGCAGGTGCAGCTGCGGTGGTGGCCTACCTGGACAACAAGGACAAGGACAGTACCACCCGTCGCCAGCGTATCCTGAAAGCAGCGGCTGGCGGTGCGGCGATTGGTGGTGGTATTGGTTATTACATGGATGCCCAGGAAGCCAAATTGCGCAAGCAGCTGCGCGACTCCGGCGTCAGTGTGCAGCGTGATGGCGACAATATTAACCTGGTCATGCCCGGCAATATTACCTTCGATACCAACAGTGCCAATATCAGGCTCAGCTTTTATGATGTGCTGAACTCGGTGGCGCTGGTGCTGCAGGAGTACAATCGCACCATCGTGGTAGTGTCAGGCCATACTGACAGCACCGGATCGGATGCCTATAACCAGACCCTGTCCGAGCAGCGTGCGGCCTCGGTAGCCAATTACCTGCGTGGCCAGAAGATTCTCAGCGACCGTCTGGAAATCATCGGTTTTGGTGAAAGCCGGCCGATTGCCAGCAATGCCAGCGCTGAAGGACGGGAGCTGAACCGGCGGGTGGAAATCACCCTGGTGCCGGTTGCCGAATGATGGGTGCCGGCAAACAATGTGTTGTTTTCGGCCTGGCCGGCCTGCTGCTGGCCGGCTGTGAAACCGGCAGCCATATCAGGAATGCCTCAGCCGGTGGTGCTGCCGGCCTGTTCAGTTGCCGGCAGATCAGCGGCGCCTTTGCCGCCTACGACCGGGATCGCCATTCCTGGTCGGCACTGAAAAACATCGCCGCGATGACCGGCCTGGACACTGCCAGGCTGGAATCGGCAAAACCGGCCAGTTATTACGAGCAGGTGAAAAACAGCGCCAATATCGCACTGCTGGTACAGGGCTGCCAGCCCTTGTAAACAGCTTCAGCGATTCAGGAATGCCAGCACCTCGGCAGGCCCGCCGGCAAACACAATACGTGATGCCTTTTCTTTGCGCTGGTAACGGTACATCGGGTCATAGTAGTCGTTGAGCAGGGCAGCAATCCATTGGCGATGGCTGTCCAGTGTGTTGCCGAGCTGTTGCTCGGCCAGCGCCTGCTCCATTACCTTGGCCAGCTCACGGTAACGTTCACCGCCCAGCCTCCTGGCGATGCCGGCCAGGCTCTGGCGCAGGCGCTCGGCAAAGCGGGCAAAACCCGTTTGCGGGTCACCGGCCTGGACGACAAACTCGCCACACAGGTTGACCACATAATCGCGCAGAATGCGCTCCACCCGGTTGTCCAGGCTGTCTTCCAGCCACACCAGCGGATACTGCTGCATGCCGCGATGCAGTGCCAGTGGCAGGCTGCAGCTGCCGATGATGCGTCCTTCATCTTCCAGCACAAACCGGCCGGTGCCGGCGGCGCGTTTTTTCAGCAGGTCGATCGCGATGCGGTTTTCAAAATCAATCTGTGCCGGCTGGCCGGTGGCGTGCTTGCCAAAGCTGGAGCCACGGTGATGGGCATGGCCTTCCAGGTCGATGCTGTGCGGCAGCTGCACCAGTACATCGGTTTTACCGGTGCCGGTCATGCCGCCCAGCACAACAAACTCACAGTCGGCCAGCGCCTGTTCGGTGGTTTCCAGCAGGAAATGGCGCAGTGCCTTGTAGCCACCTGGCACCAGCGGGTAGTCAATACCGGCCTCGTCTTTCAGCCATTGCTGGCTGATGCGTGAACGCAGGCCGCCACGAAAACAGTACAGGTAACCTTCGGGATGGGCACGTGCATGGTCGGCCCAGGCGGCGATGCGTTCGGCCTTGCATGCGCCGCTGACCAGCCGGTGGCCCAGCTCGATTGCCGCCTGCTGGCCTTGCTGTTTGTAGCAGGTGCCGACTTTCTGCCGTTCAATGTCGGTCATCAGAGGCAGGTTGCGGGCAGCGGGAAAGGCACCTTTGCCAAATTCTATCGGTGCGCGCACATCCATGAGTGGCACATCGTCAAGAAACAGCCGGCGGTACAATGCGTAATGATTGTCCATCAGCGCACAATGACCGCATGGGCCTGTTGTTCAAGCAGTTCGCCGATGGCTGCCAGCTGCAGCCCCAGTGAGGCAGCACAGGCGAGAAAATCCGCCTCGCCGTCGGCGCTGACGGCCACCAGCAGGCCACCGCTGGTCTGCGGGTCACACAGCAGGTTAAGCTGTGCCGGGCTGATCGAGCCGATGCGCTGGCCGTAACTGTCAAAGTTGCGGCCGGTGCCGCCGGGTATGCAGCCTGCCGCCAGGTAATGCTCCACGCCGGGCAGGCGCGGCACGGCGTCACTGTCCAGCCGGGCGGTCAGGCCACTGCCATCGGCCATTTCCACCAGATGGCCGAGCAGGCCAAAACCGGTGACATCGGTCATGGCCTGCACACCGGCCAGCCGGCCGAACTGGCTGCCGGCACTATTCAGTGTGCACATCCAGTCACGTGCCAGGTGTTTGTCCTGGTCGCGCAACTTGCCCTGTTTTTCGGCGGTGCTCAGAATGCCGATACCCAGCGGCTTGGTCAGGTACAGGCGGTCGCCGGCGCGGGCCGTGTCGTTGCGCTTGAGCCGTTGTTTGTCAACCAGGCCGGTCACTGCCAGGCCAAAAATCGGCTCCGGTGCATCAATCGAATGGCCGCCGGCCAGCGGGATGCCGGCTTCGTCGCAGATCGCCCGACCGCCGCGGATGACCTCGCGTGCCACCTCGGCCGGCAGCACATTGACCGGCCAGCCGAGAATGGCAATCGCCATCAGCGGGTCGCCGCCCATGGCATAGATGTCACTGATTGCATTGGTGGCGGCGATGCGGCCAAAGTCATACGGGTCATCAACAATCGGCATAAAAAAGTCGGTGGTTGATACCACACCGCGCTGCTCGTCGATGGCATACACAGCGGCATCGTCGCGTGAGGCATTGCCTACCCACAGGCGCGGGTCGAGGTGCTGGGCACCGCTGCCGGCCAGGATGGTATCCAGCACCTTGGGCGAGATCTTGCAGCCACAGCCGGCACCGTGGCTGTACTGGGTCAGGCGGATCGGCGTATCCATTGAGGCTCCACAGGGTGTAAAAGCGGCGATTTTACACCAGATCAGCGGCAAAGGGGCGGGTGCATGGCAATAAGGGCGATGGCGGCGGGCAGGGCGGCAGGCCATTTGCCGTGTCAAATCCGCTTGATCTGGTGTAGAATTCGCGCCCGAATCTGTCGTTGCGGCCTTGCTGCCGCTGTCAACACCACGAAGACCCGAGAGGACACTGCATGAACAAGCAAATGAGCGCTGCTGATGTTGTCAGCCAGTTGCACGATGGCATGACGATTGGTATCGGGGGCTGGGGCCCGCGTCGCAAGCCAATGGCCCTGATCCGCGAGATTCTTCGTTCCGACCTGAAAGACCTGACCATTGTTGCCTATGGCGGCGCGGATGTCGGCATGCTGTGTGCCGCCGGCAAGGTGAAAAAAGTCATTTTTGCTTTTGTATCACTGGATTTTATTCCGCTGGAGCCGTTTTTCCGTGAGGCGCGCCAGAAAGCTGCGATCGAGACCATGGAAGTGGATGAAGGCATGTTGTTGCTGGGTCTGCGTGCAGCAGCCTGGGGCCTGCCGTTTATACCGACCAAAATCGGTCTGGGTACCGATGTGTTGCGTATCAACCCGGACATCAAGCTGGTTGACAGCCCGTATGATGACAAGCAGTGGGTAGCGATGCCGGCCATCAAGCTGGATGTCGCGCTGGTTCACGCCGACCGTGCCGATGTACGCGGTGTTTGCCAGGTCAAGGGCCCGGATATCCATATTGATGAACCGATAGTACGCGCGGCGACAAAAACCTTTGTTACCGTGGATGAGATTGTCGAGAGTGACTATTTTGCCCAGGGTGATGAAGCGCGGTTTGTGTTCTGGGAACGTTCCATGGTGACCGGTGTGGTGCATATCCCCGGTGGCGCCCATCCGACCTCCTGCACCCCGCTGTACGGCTTTGATGTGCCGCACACCAAGGAATATGCCGGCTTTGCCAAAGAAGGCGGTTTTGCGGCTTATGCCGACAAATACATCAATGGCAAAACCGAAGCTGACTATCAAGCGCTGGTCGGTGGCCTCGATGCCATCAAAAAACTGCCTTTGCCCGTTTACTGATCAGCCAACAGGAGAAAGAACCCATGAGTACTCCCGCAAAAGAATACAGCCTGGCTGAACTGATGATTGTTGCCGGCGCCGAAGCTTTCCGTCATGACGGCGAAGTGCTGGCCACCGGTATCGGCCTGCTGCCACGCCTGGCGGCAAGCCTGGCAATGAAAACCTTTAACCCCGACCTGATGATGACCGACTCGGAAGCGTTTTTGTTGTCCGAGCCGAACCCGGTGTCCGGCCGCAGCTCGCATGAAGGTCAGAAGGCCGAAACCTGGATGGGTTTTACCCGTATTTTTGACAATGTCTGGAGCGGCAAGCGTCATGCCATGATCGGCCCCACCCAGGTGGACAAATACGGCCAGGCCAATATCTCGGCCATCGGCGGCAGCTATGAACAGCCCAAAATCCAGATGCTGGGTGTGCGCGGCCTGCCGGGCAACTCGATCTGCCATGCCAACTCGTTTTTTGTGCCGTCACACAACAAAAAAGTGTTTGTCGAAGGCGAGTGCGACATTGTCAACTCGATAGGCTACAACCCGGCGCGCCTGACCCGTGGCCGCAGCCTGGATGAAGTGGATATCCGTATTATCCTGACCGACCTGTGTGTGATGGATTTCGGTGGCCCGGACTACCAGGTGCGCCTGGTGTCCCTGCACCCCGGCATTACGGCCGAACAGGTCCAGGAAAACACCGGCTTTGCGATTTTTATTCCGGACAATGTGCCGGTCACGGCTGCACCAACCGAAGAGCAGCTGGCAATTATCCAGCAGCTGGATCCGCAAAACTGGCGCAGCAAGCAGCTGAAAGACAACCCGCCGGGCAATCGCGCCTGAGTTTTTGGTCAGCCTGCAAGGCCGGGCATTGCCCGGCCGCATTTGCCTGAAGGTGGTTTTATTTCCAAGGTAACGACATGTCCAATGCATTGAATACCCGTATTACCGAGCTGCTGGGCTGCCAGTACCCGATCATCCAGACTGCGATGGGCTGGGTGGCCGATCCCAACCTGGTGGCCGGTACCTGCAATGCCGGCGGTTTCGGTTTTCTGGCCGGTGCCACGATTCCGCCGGAAGAAATGGAGCGCGATATCCTGCGTGTGAAAGAACTGACCGACAAAAATTTCGGTGTCAACTTTCACATGTACCAGCCCAATGCCGCGCATATTGTTGATCTGTGTATCAAGCATGGCGTCAAGGCGGTCAGCTACAGCCGTTCGCCAGGCAAGGAAATGATCAAGAAACTGAAGGATAACGGTATTGTCTGCATGCCCACGGTTGGTCTGCCCAAGCACGCCATCAAGGCGGTGGAAATGGGTGCCGATGCCGTGACCGTACAGGGCGGGGAAGGGGGTGGCCATACCGGTTCAGTGCCTACCACCTTGTTGTTGCCGCAGGTGGTTGATGCGGTGGGCAGCCAGGTGCCGGTACTCGGTGCCGGTGGTTTCAAGGACGGTCGCGGCCTGGTGGCAGCGTTAGCCTTTGGTGCCGATGGCATTGCCATGGGTACCCGCTTCCTGCTGACCAAAAACAGCCCGGTGCCGGAAGCCACCAAGCAGCGGTATATTGCCTGCAAAAACCCGGCTGACATTATTGTTTCCAAAGCGATGGACGGCCTGCCACAGCGCATGATTATCAACGAGTGGCTGGGCGAAATGGAAAACGCCGGCAATCTGCGCAAGCTGGTTATTGCCCTGAATAACGGCCTGAAATTCCGCAAGCATACCGGTGCCTCGATTATTGACCTGCTGAAGGCGGCACTGGCGATGACCCGCAACGACGGCCTGACGCCTGCGCAGGCAATCATGTCTGCCAACGCGCCGATGATCATCATGAAGGCGATGGTGGAAGGCAAGCCGGCCGAAGGTGTGCTGCCTTCCGGCCAGGTAGCCGGCGTGATTGATTCACTGCCCAGCTGCGAAGAACTGATCAACAGCATTGTCAACGAAGCCGAGGCGCGCCTGGCCGCGCTGTGCAAACAGGCACCCACTACAGGAATCACACCATGAGCAAACCGTTCAGCATTACCATCAACAACTACATCGCCGAACTGGTATTCAACAAGCCGCCGGTCAATGCCTTCACCGCCCAGGGCTGGGCCGATATTGCCGAGGCAATCGAGCAGCTGGGTCGTGATAACATCGTGCGCTGCATTATCATCGCCGCGGAAGGCCGTGGTTTTTGTGCCGGTGTGGATATCAAGGAGCTGCAATCCGACAGCTCGCTGATCACCAAAGTGAACAAGGGCAATTACGATACCTTCAAGGCGATTCACCGTAATCCGAAGCCGGTGATTGTTGCGGTACACGGCTTTGTACTGGGCGGTGGCATCGGTATTTCCGGTGCCGCGGATATTATCGTCGCTTCCGAATGCGCCACCTTTGCCGTGCCGGAAGTGGACCGTGGCGCGATGGGCGGCGGCGCGCATCTGCAGCGTATGTTCCCGGTGCAGAAAGTGCGCTACATGTATTTTACCGGCCAGGCCATTGATGCCGCTGAGGCGTACCGCCTGGGTGCTGTCGAGCGTGTTGTGCCGCGTGACCAGCTGATGGCTGCCGCGCGTGAAATCGCCGGCCAGATTGCCGAGAAATCGCCGCGCATGATCGAGCTGGCCAAGGAAGCCTTGACCGGCATCGAGGACGGTAATCTGGAAGATAAATACCGCTGGGAGCAGGGCTTTACCCAGGAAGCCTATGCCTCAAAAGATTCCCAGGAAGCGCGTGATGCCTTTGTGCAAAAGCGCGATGCCAGTTTCAAATCCTAAGGAGAGCATCATGCAGCTTGCCTATACCCCGGAACAACAGGCGTTTCGTGAAGAAATCCGCAGCTGGCTGGCCGCTAACGTGCCGGCTGAGCCGTTAAAAAGCTTTGATACCGAAGAAGGCTTCCAGCAGCACCGCGAGTGGGAAGCCAAAATGTACGATGGCCGCTGGGGCATGATTACCTGGCCCGAGGAAATGGGGGGCCGTGGTGCTGACCTGATCCAGTGGCTGATTTTTGAAGAAGAATACTACAAGGCCGGCGCACCACTGCGGGTTAACCAGAACGGTATTTTCCTGCTGGGCCCAACCTTGATGGAATACGGCACCGAGGAACAGAAAAAACGGTTCCTCACCGGCATGGCCACCGGCAAGGATATCTGGTGCCAGGGCTGGTCCGAGCCGGGCGCCGGTTCCGATATGGCCGCGATTCGTGCCAAGGCGGAAAAATCCGACTGCGGCAAGTATTACATCATCAACGGCCAGAAAACCTGGTCTACCCGTGCCGTATGGGCCGACTGGTGTTTTGGCATGTTCCGCACCGAGCCGGATTCCAAACGCCACCACGGCCTCAGCTTTATCCTGGTGCCGACCGATCTGGAAGGCATTACCGTGCGGCCTATCCCGCAGCTTGATGGCCTGCCGGGTTTTGCCGAAATCTTTTTTGACAACGTCAAGGTGCCGGTGGAAAACCTGCTGGGCGAGGAGGGCCAGGGCTGGCAGGTGGCGATGGCCACCGCCGGTTTTGAGCGTGGCCTGATGCTGCGTTCGCCGGCACGCTTCCAGGAAACTGCCCGCCGGCTGGTCAAGCTGTACCTGGAAAACCAGGCCGAGGCTGACAATGACCCGGCCATCCGTGATGCGGTGATCCGTGCCTACCTGGATGCCGAAGCCTATACCCTGACCACCTACCAGACCGCCTGCCGGCTGGTGCAAGGTGGCAAGATCGGTGCCGAGGCGTCCACCAACAAGATTTTCTGGTCCGAGCTGGATCGCATGATGCACGCCACGGCGATGAGCATTCTTGGTGCCCGCGCCGAGCTGCTGCCGCATGCACCGGCCGCCGATGGTGTCGGCAGCTGGCTGGATGGCTGGCTGTTTGCCCAGTCCGGCCCGATTTACGCCGGCACCAACGAAATCCAGCGCAACATCATTGCCGAGCGTATGCTGGGCATGCCACGCAAATAAGGGGACCGTCATGGATTTTACTTTCAATGAAGACCAGCTGCTGTTTCAGCAATCGGTGCGTGATTTCCTGGTGACCGAAGTTACCCCGGAAAAAATCCGCGAACTGTGGCAGGCCGACAGCGGCCGTGATGATGCACTGTGGGCACAAATGGCCGAGCTGGGCCTGACCGGCCTGACCGTGCCGGAAGACTTTGGTGGCCTCGGCATGAACGAGGTGGATTTTGTGTTGCTGGCGCAGGAATGCGGTTATGTGGCATTGCCGGAACCGCTGGTGCAGACCGTGCTGGTGGCCGTGCCCACCCTGCTGGCAGCCGGCAATGACGAAATCAACAGCTACTGGCTGCCCAAAATTGCCGAAGGCTCGGCCCGGGTAACCGTAGGCCTTGAGCAAAACCTGCTGGTAGAAGATGCCCACGTGGCCGATTTGTTACTGCTGGAAAAAGGCGGCGCCCTGTATGCGGTGGAAAAGTCCGAAGCCAAAATTGACTATAACGAATCGGTAGACCCAAGCCGCAAGCTGTTCACTGTCAGCTTTAACGAAAACAACGCCACCCTGCTGGCGGAAGGCGAGGCGGCCGATGTACTGATTGAAGGTGCATTGAACCGTGGCGCTCTGGGTGTGGCTGCCCAGTGCCTGGGCCTGGCCCAGCGCATGATAGACCTGTCTGTCAAATACACCAGCGAGCGCCAGCAGTTTGGTGTGGCGATTGGCACTTTCCAGGCAGTGAAGCACCACATGGCCAATATTGCCTACAAGCTGGAATACGCCAAAACGCCGGTAGCGCGTGCAGCCTATGCGCTGGCCAACAAGCTGCCGACAGCAGCGATGAATGTCAGCCATGCCAAGTTTGCCGCTGCCGAAGTCAGCGACCTGGCGGCGAAAAACTGCATCCAGGTACACGGTGCCATGGGTTACACCTGGGAAGTGGATCTGCACATCTATATGAAAAAAGCCTGGGCCTATAACAACACCTGGGGCAATGCCGCGTTCCACAAAAACCGCGTGGCGGATTTTATTTTCCAGCAAAATGCCCCGCTTGGCGCCGGCAATACTTTTCTTGTTTAAGGAGCACTGACCATGCCACAAGCCTATATTGTTGATGCAGTGAGAAGCCCCACCGGTCGTCGCAAGGGCGGTCTTGCCCATGTGCACGGTGCCGACCTGGGTGCCCATGTGCTGAAAGCGATTGTTGAGCGCAACAACATCCCGGATAACGAATACGATGATGTCATCTTTGGCTGTGTCGACACCGTAGGCCCGCTGGCCGGTGATATCGCCCGCACCTGCTGGCTGGCTGCCGGCCTCAGCGATGAGGTGCCGGGCACCACCATCGACCGCCAGTGTGGTTCCTCCCAGCAGGCGGTGCATTTTGCCGCCCAGGCCATCATGTCCGGCTGTATGGATGTGGTGGTTGCCGGTGGTGTGCAAACCATGAGCCAGATCCCGATCAGCTATGCCATGACTGCAGCTGAGCCGTTAGGTTTCAAGGACCCGTTTTCCGGTTCCAAAGGCTGGGTGGCCCGTTACGGTGCCGAGCCACCAACCCAGTTCAAGTCAGCACAGATGATTGCCGACAAGTGGGGCCTGTCACGCCATGACCTGGAAGTGTTTGCGCTGGAATCGCATCGCCGTGCGCTGCAGGCAATCGAGCAAGGCCGTTTTGCCCGTGAAATCGTGCCGCTGGAAGGCGTAAGCGTGGATGAAACCCCGCGCCAGACCTCACTGGAAAAAATGGCCGAGCTGGAAGGCATTTTTGGCTGCGACAAGGTTACCGCAGCGGTGGCTTCACAAACCTGTGATGCCTCATCGGCCATGCTGATTGTCTCCGAGGCTGCGCTGAAGCGTTATAACCTGACCCCGCGTGCCCGTATCCACCACATGAGTGTGCGCGCCGAAGACCCGGTGTGGATGCTGACCGCACCGATCCCGGCTACCGCCTATGCACTGAAAAAAGCCGGCATGAGCCTGAATGATATCGACCTGGTGGAAATCAACGAGGCCTTTGCCTCGGTAGCGATGGCCTGGCTGAAAGAAACCGGCTACGACCACAGCAAAACCAACGTCAATGGCGGTGCCATTGCACTGGGCCATCCGCTGGGTGCCACCGGCACCAAGCTGATGACCACGTTGCTGCATGAGCTGGAACGCACCGGTGGCCGCTACGGCCTGCAGACCATGTGTGAAGGCGGCGGCCAGGCGAATGTCACCATTATCGAGCGTTTATAAGCGCAGGGTGGGCGCTGCCCACCAAGCCAAAGGTGGCCAATGGCCACCCTGCAAATAAGCAGGTTCGAAAATCGTAGGGTGGGCACCGCCCACCTTGAAACAAATAAGCAAAGAGGACAAACACGATGGGCATTCTGGATAATCGAGTAGCCATTATCACCGGCGCAGGCGGCGGCCTGGGCGCTGCACACGCCAGGGTATTTGCGGCCGAAGGCTGTGCCGTGGTCGTTAACGACATCAACAAGGAAGCCGCACAAAAAGTGGTAGATGAGATTATTGCTGCCGGCGGCAAGGCGATCGCCAACAGCAGCGACATCACCAACTATGCCGACAGTGAAAACGCCGTCAAGGAAGCCATTGCTGCATTCGGTGACCTGCACATTGTATTGAACAACGCCGGCATCAACCGTGACCGCATGTTCGCCTCAATGACCGAGGCCGAGTGGGATGCCATCATGGCGGTGCACCTGAAAGGCCATTTCTGCATCAGCTCACATGCAGTACATTACTGGCGTGACCAGTCCAAGGCCGGCAAAAAAGTCGACGCCCGCATTATCAACACCACCTCCGGTGCCGGCCTGCAAGGCTCCATCGGCCAGTCCAACTATGCTGCTGCCAAGGCCGGTATTGCTGCATTGACCCTGAACCAGGCCGCTGAGCTGGGCCGTTATGGCATCACTGCCAACGCCATCGCCCCGGCAGCCCGCACCGGCATGACCACCGCGGTGGAATCGATGGCCGAGCGCATGAAAAAGCCGGAAGACGGCAGCTTCGACTACTGGGCACCGGAAAACGTCTCGTCCCTGCTGGCCTGGCTGGGCAGTGAACAATCCGCCCACGTCAGCGGCCGCATTTTTGAGGCCGAAGGCGGCAAAATCTCCATCGCCGATGGCTGGCGCAGCACGGAGCCGGTGGACAAGGGTGACCGCTGGCAGCCCGCCGAAGTGGGCGAGGCGATCAAGCAACTGCTGGCCAGGGAAAAGCCTGCGCAGAAAGTTTACGGCAGCTGATTGGCCGAACAAAGCTGCATCC
>DATCSZ010000345.1:0-1132 GCA_036568205.1 Pseudomonadales bacterium | reverse complement strand
CAGGGCGGTGTATTTGTCTGCCAGTCCGCTGCTTTGCTCGGCCTGCGCTTCCTGGCTTTCCACCCGTGCGGCATGCATTTGTTTCAGTTCGTCAACAAAGGCTTCACTGCCGGCCACCGGTGCCAGGTGGTTGGCACTGATTTGTGCCAGCTGCTGTTGCAGCAGTTCGCAGCCACGGATAAACAGTGCCAGCATCTGGGTGTCTACCGTGGTGTGGTAATTGGCCATATCCTTGACAAAGGATTCCAGCGGCGCGACCAGTTTTGCCATCGCGTCAACGCCGGCCATATAGGCGCTGCCCTTCAGGGTGTGCAGGGCGCGCTGCAGGTCCGACGAGACCTGGACATCCTCGTAACCGGGGTTGATCTGGTCCAGAAATGCCGCAAACGTGCCGATATGGGCTTCCGCTTCACTGACAAAAATATCCAGCAGCTCGGCATCAATGGTTTCTGCTGTTTCGCTCTCTTGCGCACTGCCGGCGTCATCGGCTGCTGCCGTTTCTTCCACCGTCGCCTGCGGCAGTGCTTCTTCATCCTGCTGTGGCAAGCCGGCTTCGATAACTTCAGCTTCGGGCTCATGCTCATGCTCAGCCGGCCCGGCCTCTGCCTGCGGCACTGTCTCGCTGGCCGCCGGCTGCCACGCGATACCTTGCCATTCCGCATCGGCACGGGCAATAATCGGGCGCAGGCTGGCCAGCGGATAGGGTTGCTTGTCTTCCAGTGCTTTCAGCAGGCCGGGCACCATGGCCGTGGCATCCTGCAGTATTGTTATGCAGGTGTCATTTACTTTAGCGGCGCCATCACGCACCTTGTTCAGCATGCGTTCAACCGACCAGGCAAAATCACCGATATGGGTGGCGCCAATCATGCGGCCGGAGCCTTTCAGGGTGTGGTAGCTGCGACGGATTTCCAGCAGGGCATCCAGGTTGTCATAATCGGCTTGCAACTGCGGCAGGTACTCATTGATGTGTTCATGCACCTCACCGCCTTCCTCGATGAAGATTTCCAGAATCTCCTCGTCGGCCTCGTCACCCAGCACAAACATCTCGTTGGCGTCGCTGGCTGCCTCTGCTTCAGGCGCAGCCTGCGGCGCTTCGGCTTCGGCTTCGGCTTCGGCTTCGGCTTCGGCTTCG
>DATCSZ010000344.1:0-8802 GCA_036568205.1 Pseudomonadales bacterium | reverse complement strand
CGGCAACTCTTCCAGCACCGTCAGCACATACTCGGCCGGCGCCGGCGTCATCTCGTCGGCGAGGTGGCTGGCCGAGGTAGTCAGCAGGTAATTGCTGTTCTCCATGCCCTCGCTGATACCATGCCAGGCCAGCAATTCGCCCAGCCGGTAACGGGCAATAAATACCGCGATCTCCTGCTCATCCAGTGTTGTGAATACCGCCATCGTCCACCCTTGTTGCTGCCATAGCCGGATGGCAATGTTACACTGGCGCCGCCTGCAAAAACATGACAGAGAGCTGCAATGACACAAACGCCCCTGGTACTGGTTGACGGTTCCTCCTATCTTTACCGCGCCTATCACGCCCTGCCGCCGCTGGCCAACAGCAAGGGCATGCCCACCGGTGCCGTCAAGGGCGTCATCAACATGCTGCGCAGCCTGCAGAAAAGCTACCCCGACAGCACCATCGCCGTGGTGTTTGATGCCAAGGGCAAAACCTTTCGTGACGAACTGTTCGAGCACTACAAGGCCCAGCGGCCACCGATGCCGGATGACCTGCGCCCGCAGGTACAGCCGATTCACGACATCGTGCAGGCGATGGGCCTGCCGCTGATTGTGGTAGAAGGCGTGGAAGCCGATGACGTGATCGGCAGCTATGCCCGCCAGGCCACCGAACAGGGCATGGACGTGATTATCTCTACCGGCGACAAGGACATGGCCCAGCTGGTCAACCAGCACATCACCCTGGTCAACACGATGACCAACAGCACCCTGACCCCCGCCGGCGTGAAGGAAAAATTCGGCATCGGCCCGGAGCTGATTATTGACCTGCTGGCGCTGATGGGCGACAAGGTCGACAACATCCCCGGCGTGGCCGGTGTCGGCGAAAAAACCGCCACCGCGCTGCTGCAGGGCATCGGCGGGCTGGACGCGATTTATGCCGATCCGGAAAAAGTGCGCAGCCTGGACATTCGCGGCGCAAAAAAACTGCCGGAAAAACTGCTGGCCGAAAAAGACAATGCCTACCTGTCCTACCAGCTGGCGACCATCAAATGTGATGTTGAGCTGGCCGATGATGTAAACGCACTGCACAATACCGAGCCGGACCGCGATGCGCTGCTGGCCCTGTTCAGCGAGATGGAATTCAAAAGCTGGGTTGCCGAGCTGCAACAGCCGGCAACACCGGCCAGCCCCGTGCCGCCTGCGGCCGTGCGTTATCACACGGTGCTGGACCAGGCCAGCCTTGACGACTGGCTGGCCCGTATCGGCAACGCCGAACTGTTTGCGCTGGATACCGAAACCACCAGCCTGGATGTGATGCAGGCCGGGCTGGTCGGCATTTCGCTGGCGGTCAATGCGCATGAGGCGGCTTATATCCCGCTGGCGCATGACTATGTCGGCGCGCCGCCGCAGCTGGATCGTGACCAGGTGCTGGCGCAGCTGAAACCGCTGCTGGAAAGCGAGGCCCATCGCAAGGTCGGCCAGAACCTGAAATACGATGCCCATATCCTGCTAAACCACGGCATCACGCTGCGCGGCATGGCCTTCGACACCATGCTGGAATCCTATGTGCTGAACTCAGTGGCCAGCCGCCATGACATGGACACCCTGAGCCTGCGTCACCTCGGCCACCAGCCGGTCAGCTTTGAAGACATTGCCGGCAAGGGCAAAAAACAGCTCACCTTCAACCAGATTGCGCTGGAACAGGCCGCCCCGTATGCCGCCGAGGATGCCGACATCACCCTGCGCCTGCACCAGGTGTTATGGCCACAGCTGCAGGCGGTGGCGCCATTGCAAAACCTGTTCGAGACCATCGAAATGCCGCTGCTGCCGGTGCTGATGCGTATGGAGCATCACGGCATCCTGCTGGATCGGGAACAGCTGCGCCGGCAAAGCAGCGAACTGCACCAGCTGTGCCAGCAACTGCAGGCCCAGGCCCATGAACTGGCCGGCGAGCCATTCAACCTGAACTCGCCCAAACAGCTGCAGCACATCCTGTTCGACAAGCTGGGCATACCGCCGTTGAAAAAGACCCCGACCGGCCAGCCCTCCACCGCCGAGCCGATCCTGCAGGAGCTGGCGCTGGAGCACGAGCTGCCCAATGTGATCATGCAATACCGCAGCATGAGCAAGCTGCAATCCACCTACACCGATGCGCTGCCCAACCAGATCAACCCGCGCACCGGCCGGGTACACACCTCCTACCACCAGGCGGTGGCGGCCACCGGCAGATTGTCCTCCTCCGACCCGAACCTGCAGAACATCCCGATCCGCACCGAGCAGGGCCGGCGCGTGCGCCAGGCCTTTATTGCCCCGCCCGGCAAAAAAATCGTCGCCGCCGACTACAGCCAGATCGAACTGCGCATCATGGCGCATTTGTCCGGCGACAAAGGCCTGCTCAATGCCTTTGCCCACGGCGCCGACATCCACAAGGCGACCGCCGCGGAAGTGTTTGGCGTGGCGCTGGATGACGTCAGCCATGAGCAGCGCCGCAGCGCCAAGGCAATCAACTTCGGCCTGATCTACGGCATGTCTGCCTTTGGCCTGGCGCGGCAGCTGCACATTGGCCGCCAGGAAGCCCAGCAATACGTCGACCGGTATTTTGAGCGTTACCCCGGCGTCAAACAGTATATGGACAACATCCGCCAGCAGGCCGCCGAACACGGTTTTGTTGAAACCCTGTTTGGCCGCCGCCTGTACCTGCCCGATATCAACGCCAAAAACGGCCAGCTGCGCCAGGCAGCCGAGCGCACCGCGATCAATGCGCCGATGCAAGGCACCGCCGCCGACATCATCAAGCGCGCCATGATCGACGTTGACGGCTGGCTGTCCGGCGCCGGGCTGGATGCGGTGATGATCATGCAGGTACATGACGAACTGGTGTTTGAAGTGGCCGACCAGGACATCGACGCGCTGGTCGCCGGTATCCGCCAGCGCATGCAAGGCGCCGCCGAACTGCATGTGCCGCTGATTGTCGATGTCGGCATTGGCAACAACTGGGATGAGGCGCATTGATGCCACTGTCCAGCCGCTATCGTGGGGCCGGCTTCAGCCGGGCATTTCAGGCTGATTGTGTTTGGCAGATATCAAGCCCTCCTTTCCCTCGGCCGTTTGTTAAGGCACACCCATGAAAACACCCAAACGATTGATACCACTGGTGCAGGACGGCCTGATTGATGAGGTGCTGTATCCCTTGATGAGCGGCAAGGAGGCGCAGGTGTTTGTCGTGCGTTGTGGTGATGCCATTCGCTGTGCCAAGGTGTACAAGGAAGCCGGCAAACGCAGCTTCCGCCAGGCCGTGCAGTACCAGGAAGGACGCACAGTGCGCAATTCGCGCCGGGCGCGGGCAATGGCCAAAGCGACCCGTTATGGCCAGAAAGAGCAGGAGAGTGCCTGGCTGAATGCCGAGGTGGATGCCCTGTACCGGCTGTCTGCCGCCGGCGTGCGGGTGCCGGTGCCGCACGGTTTTGTCGACGGGGTATTGCTGATGGACCTGATTGTCGATGACGAGGGTGATCCGGCGCCGCGGCTGGATGACGTGGCGTTTGACGCCGAAACCGCACGTGAATACCACGGCCGCATGATGATGGAAATTGTGCGTATGCTGTGTGCCGGCCTGGTGCATGGCGACCTGTCGCCATTCAATGTGCTGATTGATGGTGAAGGCCCGGTGGTGATTGACCTGCCACAGGCCGTCAATGCTGCCGGCAATAACAGTGCAAAAATGATGCTGGCGCGCGATGTGAACAACATGACCGCGTATTTTGGCCAGTATGACCGCAGCCTGCTGGCCACACAGTATGCTGACGAAATATGGGATTTGTATGAACGTGGCCGATTGCACCCCGATGTGTCATTAACCGGCCACTTCGACAACCCGCAGGTGGAGGCGGATATCGCCAGCATGCTGCGCATCATCGAGCATGCCAGGGAAGAAGAGCAAGAGCGCCGTGAACGTGAGCGTGCTGCACGTGACGGCGAGTTGTGATCGCCGCTGCCGGGCAGCTTATACTGGCGGCTATTGCAGGCTGCCCTGAATCATCGAGGTTTTTATGACAATACCCTGCCTTATCACCGGCACCGGCCTGTACACCCCGCCTCATGCCATCAGCAACGATGAGCTGGTGGCCAGCTTCAATGCCTGGATAGACCAGAGCCATCCCGGCACAGACAACACTGCCTTGTATTCCAATGCCGCGTTTATCGAAAAGGCCTCCGGTATCAAAAGCCGTTTTGTGGTCGATAAAAAAGGCATTCTTGATCCGGCCGTGATGCATCCGTTATTGCCGGAGCGTGACAACGAGACACTGTCCATTCAGGCGGAAATGGCCATCGCAGCCGCTAATGATGCGCTGCAGCAGGCCGGCACAACGGCTGCCGATATCCAGGCGGTGATTGTCGGTTGCTCCAACCTGCAACGGCCTTACCCTGCGATTGCCATCGAGGTACAGCAGGCACTCGGCATTGACGGCTTTGCCTTTGACATGAATGTGGCCTGCTCCTCGGCCACCTTTGCGATTGCCAATGCCTGTGCACTGATCAACAGTGGCCAGGCCGGCCGTGTGCTGGTGGTAAACCCGGAGATCTGCAGCGGCCACCTGGATTTTCGTGACCGTGACTGCCACTTTATTTTTGGCGACGCCGCCACAGCGATTGTGGTAGAGCGTGAAGATCTGGCCACAGCGACACAAGGCTATGCCATCCTCGGCTGCCAGATGGCCACGGTATTTTCCAACAATATCCGCAACAACCGGGGTTTCCTGAACCGTACTCACCCCGAAACCGTCAACAGCCGTGACAAGCTGTTTATGCAAAATGGCCGCAAGGTGTTCAAGGACGTTTGCCCGATGGTGGCCGACCATATCAGCCGCCACCTGGCCGCCACCGGCCTGGATGCCGGCGCGCTGAAAAAACTGTGGCTGCACCAGGCCAATCTGTCGATGAACCAGCTGATTGCCAGAAAAGTGCTGGGCCACGATGCCAGTGCCGAACAGGCACCGGTAATTCTTGACCAGTATGCCAATACCAGCTCGGCCGGCTCGATTATTGCGTTTCACCTGCACCGGCAGGATTTTGACAAAGGTGATAACGGCGTGATCTGTTCGTTCGGCGCCGGTTATTCGATTGGCAGCGTGCTGCTGCGGGCGTGTTGAAGCGCATATGCACTGGTTCCAGCACGAGCTGCATCTTGCGCCACGCCGGCGTGGTTTTCACCTGATCACCGGCGAGATCGAACAGGCACTGCCGCAGCTGGGCCAGATACACATCGGCCTGTTGCATGTGTTTATCCGTCACAGCTCGGCATCATTGACCATCAACGAAAATGCCGACCCGACAGTGCGCCAGGATTTTGAGCAGTTTTTTAACCGTGCAGTGACGGAAAACGCGCCGTATTTTCACCATACGCTGGAAGGCCCGGATGACATGCCGGCCCACCTGAAAGCCAGCCTGCTGGGTGCCAGCGTGACCGTGCCGGTCAGCCAGGGGCGGCTGAATCTCGGCAGCTGGCAGGGCATTTACCTGGGCGAACACCGCGACCACGGCGGCAGCCGCACGCTGGTGCTGACCCTGCAGGGGGACTTGCTGGCAAAGTAGCCCGCTTCCGCAGCAACGCCTTTCTGTTGTAATTGTGAAAAATTTTTAATCTTTTTGATCTGCATCATCTACACTGGTCTTCCCCAGGCGTAGCCTTGGCCGATGGATTGGCCTGCCAGTCCATTCCTGTCTTCCCAACCGCTCTTTTTTGAGCACGGAGCTGATACATGGAGCATAACTCCCGCACCTTCCCGACCCGAAAATTACTGCTGCCGGCGCTGATTGGCCTGCTGCTGACGGGTTGTAATGACAACAATGATGACCTGCAAGCGCGCGCCTATGCGATGAGCGTGGCGCCGGTGATCCAGGAAGCCTACCTCAGTGAAAAAGTCGCCCAGATTGGCGGTGCCACCACCGCCGTTGCCCGTTATGATGATGGCAGCAATGTATGGACGCTGTTCAACATGGCCGACCGCCTTGCCGCTACACCAGTCCAGTCCACGGCAGGTAGCGTCAGCGAAATCCGTCTTCCTGACTACATCCAGGACATTCTGGTCGTCAATACTGCCGAAGCCGACTATGCACTGCTTGCGCTCGGCGGCAGTGGTATCGCCGTTGTTGATATCACCAACCCGGCGGCCATGCAGCTTCTGCATACTGTCAACGTCAACTACTACCAGGACGGTGTGATCTATGCCGAAGGCGGCGGTGCACTGGTAACTGATGTGGTGCTGGAAGGCAATGGCAGCATCAAGACACTGGAAACCGATGGCACCACATTGTGGATAGGCAATGAAAGCTACGGCATCCACCGCACCGCCCTGGCCAATCTGCTGAATGCCACCACGGAGACCGATGGCAGCCTGCTGATAGAACACGAAACCTACACGCTGCAGTACGCAGGAGAACATGCCTGGGGCTCGCCGGCCGACCTGAAACTGCATGACGGCCTGCTGTATGCCGCGATCGGCTTCCTTGGCGTGGGCATCTATGATCCGGTCACACTGGACCGGGTTGGCTACTACAACCTGTATACCGACACCGCCGTTCATGAAGACTGGTTTATTGATATGGATGTGACCAGCGAAGTGCAGGCCGATGGTGTTAACGGTGTGGCAAGCTATATCGACCCGGATACCGGCATGCCGAACTATTACCAGGCCAATTTCGAGATCGAGCAGGTATGGCATGGCAATGTTGATGCTGCGACCCCGTGGGCCAATTTTGACCGCTATGGCAAGTACTATTACAAGGCCAATGCGCTGGATGTCACCGGCAGCGGCGCCAATGTCAAAATCTATGTTGCCTATGGCCTGGGGGGCGTCGTCGCCGTTGCTGCCAATGCCGGCAATCCGGCTGCTGTCAGCACCAGCTATCTGGGATACGCACCGGCCGTACCGGCGCACGGCCCTGACGAACCGACCGGCGAACAATCCAAAAGCCTGTTCCCGTATTTTGGCGTCGGCATGCTGAAAGAGTCCGGCATCATTGATATCCAGGCCGATCCTGCCAATAACCGGGTCTACTATGCCGACCATTTTGCCGGCCTGGTGATTCTGGAAGGTGCTGATGACCCGGCAACGCACTGGAAGCAGGGCGGCGGCAACTTCGACAACGACACCATCTCTCCGTATGTACTGGGTGACCACTGGCCTGACTATGAGTTTGTGACTTCCTACGACATGTCACCGAATGACCCGACCGACAACGAATCCCTGCCCGCCTGGATGTATGCCAATGACGGGCCGGCCCTGCTGGTCACCGGCGAAATCAGCGGCCATGGCAATGCCTTGTTCCTGCAACCGCTGCTGGCCGAAGGTGACAATGCTGTCGATGTGGTGCAGGCAACCGGCTCCGGCGGCCTGAATTTTATCGAGCTGGTCAACCTGGCTGCTGCCGCGATGGCAGATCGTTTTGCCACACCGGCCTATTTTGCCAGCACCGATGAAATCGGTGCTGCCGCCGATGGCAGCGCCAGCGAGCAAGTGGCCATTGGCCACACCCAGGGTGTCACCACCGATGGCAAGTACCTGTATGTTGCCGACGGCCCGCATGGCATGAGTGCGTGGCAGATTGCCGATGATTTCGGCAAGCCGGTGGTGCCACACCTGGTTGCCAATACACTGATGGATGAGTATGCCGTCGACAATGGCCTGGTGACTGTCTATCCGACACCACACGCTTACAATGTGGTGTTGTCTGCGGCCAGTGATGTTGCCTATGTGCTGTCGCAAAGCCTTGGCCTGCGCCGGGTGGATATCAGCGGCGTTGCCAGCGGCGCTGTCGGCGCACCCTTGCTGCTGCAACCCCAGCCATCGGATTTCTTTGAGCACAATACGCTGAGCGGTTCCTATCTCGGCATCCACCGCCAGGATCATGCCTATGATGTTGAGCTGTATGGCAACTATGCCGTGGTGGCCGATGGCAGCAATGGCCTGACCGTCTACGACCTGACGCAGAACCCTGACCCGGCCGTCACCGCCGGTGAGCACGTTGTTGACAACCTGGGCTCGGCCACCAACAAACCCCTGCTGGGCCGGCCTACCGGTGTTGCATTGTGGACCGATAACAAAACCGGTCGTGTCTATGGCTTTGTTGCCGCCGGTCATGCCGGTGTTGCCGCCGTCGACATGACGGAGATACTGGTCAACGGCACGGCCGGCCAGATGGAGCTGGTCAAGATCTTTGAACCAATCAAGATTGAGGATGACAGTATCGGCAAGGCTGACAGCCGTGCCGTTGATGTGCATGTGATTGGTGATCATGTCTATTTCAGCTATAGCGGTTTTGGCATGGTCGCCTACCGTATTGCCGACATGCTGGCCCCGCTGCCTGATGGTGTGGCACCGGACAAGATCTGGAAAAAAGGCGATTTTGATTATCGTCCGGCAGCCGTCGGCCAGTTCAACCTGTCACTGGTGGCCGGCTACGAAGACAGCGATGGTGAAGCACTGTACATGATGCCCCAGTATTTCCCGGCCAATACCTTGCTGAAAGACGGCCTGGGTGGCTACTTTATCCTGCCGCAACCGAAGCTGCTGTTTTATGTCGCCTATGGTCCGGCCGGCGTAGTCAAGCTGGACTGGAGTGATGCAGCCAACCCGGTACTGCTGCAGCACCAGGACACTGTTGGTGCCGCTACCGGCGTCACCATTGCCCACGGCCGGGTCTTTGTCGCTGACTATGCCGGCGGGCTGGTTTACTTCCAGTAATCCTCGCCACTCACACCCAGCAGGGCCGGTTTTCCGGCCCTTTTTTTATGCACAAAAAAGGGGGGCGACAAGCCCC
>DATCSZ010000343.1:0-2395 GCA_036568205.1 Pseudomonadales bacterium | reverse complement strand
CCCGGCAAAAACGCGCCCGTATACCGCAAGAGCTGCTCGGCTACCAGCCGGAAAGCTATCGCATCGGCCCTAACGATGTGCTGTTTATCACCGTCTGGAACCATCCTGAGCTGACAGTACCCTCCGGCCCGCAGTTTGGTGGTGAAACCAATGGCCGTACCGTGCGCCCTGATGGCACCCTGTTCTACCCCTATATCGGTAACATCCAGGCCGCCGGCAAAACCATTGAAGAGCTGCGCGACGAAATCAACAACAAGCTGGCTACTTTTATCGAAAGCCCGCAAGTGGATGTCGGCGTGTTGCGTTACTTCAGCCAGCAGGTAGTGCTGTCCGGCGCCTTTGCCCAAAACACCCCGGTACCGATCACCGCCAAGCCACTGACCCTGCTGGAAGCGCTTGGCATGGGTGGTATTGTAACCACCGAGGCCGACCTGTCCTCACTGCGCCTGACCCGCGATGGCAAAAGCTACATTCTCGACGTCTACGCGCTGACCAGCGAGCCATCCGACATCCACCGGCTGTACCTGAAAAACGGCGACAGCGTACACCTGCCCTATAACGACCAGAACAAGGTGTTTGTGATGGGCGAAGTCACCAGGCCACAGGCGCTGGCTTTCAAATCCGCCAGCATCAACCTGACCGATGCCATCGGCACCGCTGGCGGCCTGCACCAGATGAGTTCCAAAGGCCAGGATGTTTACGTGATTCGTGGTGTACCCGACCTGGGCACCGAAAAAGCCAAAATCTACCAGCTGAAAGCCAAATCACCGTCAGCCTTTATCCTGGCCAACAGGTTCGAGCTGCAGCCGCAAGATGTCGTCTATGTCGGTGCCTCCGGTGTCACCCGCTGGAACCGGGTACTGTCGCAGATTTTGCCTACTCTCAGTGTATTGGGACTGACATCACGGGCTTTGCGTGATCTTGACGACATCAATACCAACTGATTTGCACGTGCCTGCATGTTCAACCATATCCTGACAGTTTGTGTTGGTAATATCTGCCGCAGCCCCACGGCAGAATGCCTGCTGCACCAGCAGCTGGCCAGCCGTGGCATCACCGTCAGCTCGGCAGGCCTGGGCGCGCTGGTTGGCAAACCGATGGATGCCACTGCCCATGCCCTGCTGGCCGAACACGGTTATGAGTGGCAGGATCACCGCGCCCGCCAGCTGCAACCACAGCACCTGCACAACGCCGACCTGATCCTGGTTATGGAGCACGAACATAGCCAGGCCATCCTGAAAATGGCACCCGAGGCACGCGGCAAGGTGTTTCTGCTGGGCAAATGGCTGGGTGACATGGACATCCCCGACCCGTACCGGCAATCCAATGCCATGTACCAACACGTTTACGACCTGATTCAGCAAGCCACCGATGGCTGGCTGAAAAAACTGGGCTGACCCAAACCAAGGAATCGCACCACTGATGAACACCTTGCAAAGCAACAATGCCGGCATCGACAGTAACGACGAAATCGACCTGCTGGCACTGATCGGCACCCTGATCGACTACCGCTGGCTGATTATCAGCGTCACTGGCCTGTTTGCCGTGCTGGGTATCGTCTATGCGCTGCTGGCCACGCCGATCTACCAGGCCAATGCAATGATCCAGATTGAGGAAAAAACAGGCGGCATAGCCGGACTGGAAAACATGGACGACCTGTTCAGCAGCCCTTCACAAGCCGTTACCGAAATCGAAATCCTCAAATCACGCATGGTTGTCGGGCGTGTGGTCGACACACTGCAGCTTGATATTACCGCTGAACCCAAACACCTGCCGCTGATCGGCACGGCGCTGGCGCGCCGTTTTTCACCGGAACAGCCAGGTGATACCGCCGCGCCACGGTTTGGTCTGGCAGCCTATAACTGGGGGGGCGCCAGTATTGATATTTTCCAGCTCGACGTGCCGGAAGCATTGATCGACCAGCCACTTACGCTGAAAGCCGGCAACAACGGCCACTATACCCTCTTCCATGAAAGCACCGAGCTGCTGCAAGGACGGGTCGGCGAACTCGCCACTGCCAACGGCATCACTCTGCAAGTGCGTGAACTCAAAGCTACTGCCGGCGTTGAATTTAACCTGGTCAAGAGCAACCGGCTGCGCACCATCATGGACTATCAGCAAAGCCTGCAAGCCAATGAGCGTAACAAGCAATCCGGCATGATCGGCCTGTCCATGCAGCATCCCGACCCGGCGTTTGCCCGCCGTGTGCTGGATGAAGTGGCCCGTGTCTACGTGCGGCAAAATGTCGAACGTACCAGCGCCGAAGTGGCCAACAGCCTGGAATTCCTGCGTGAGCAGCTGCCGCAGGTACGGCTGGAAATGGAAAAAGCCGAAGAGCGGCTGAACACCTACCAGATCTCGGCCAAATCCGCCAACATCACCATCGAAACCCAGG
>DATCSZ010000342.1:0-4656 GCA_036568205.1 Pseudomonadales bacterium | reverse complement strand
CTACGCCCTGTCATCACGCGGCGCCACCTCCACTTTTGCCCAGTTCCTGGCCGACCGCGAAAGCCATTCCGACCTGGTCGGCGGCGTCAGCCTCAGTGACAAGGACGAAATCCTGTCATCGGTGCTGGTGGATTTGTCGATGACCCACAAACAGGAAGCCAGCATCGATGTGGGCAACAGTATTCTGCAACAGATGGGCCAGATCTCGCGCTTGCACAGCAAACGGGTTGAACTGGCGGCCTTTTCGGTACTGAAAACCCCGGATGTGCCGGCCATCCTGGTCGAGACCGGCTTTATCTCCAATCCCGGTGAAGCAAAAAAACTGAGCAGTCGCCCCTACCAGCAGAAAATGGCGCGCGCCCTGTTTAATGGCATTAACGAGTTTTTCTACCGCCGGCCTCCGGAAGGCAGTTATATCGCCTGGAGCAAACAAAACGGTGGTCGCGAGTCGACCCACGTGGTCAGCCGCGGCGACACACTGTCGGGCATTGCCAGCCGTTATGACGTCAGCATGAATGCCCTGCGTGACCACAATCGACTCAGCTCCAGCCAGATCCGCATCGGCCAGGAGCTGCGCATCCCTGGCAGCCCCTGACGGGCTGCAGTTCGCCGGCAAAATCAGTTATCCTGTCGCCTGGTTTTTATCCTGACGACAGGTTCCCATGTCACGCATCCAGATTCTCAGCCCACGGCTGGCCAACCAGATTGCAGCCGGCGAAGTGGTCGAACGTCCGGCCTCGGTCATCAAGGAGCTGATTGAAAACGCACTGGATGCCGGCAGCAACCAGATTGATATCGACATCGAAGCCGGCGGCGTCAAACTGATCCGCCTGCGCGACAACGGCTGCGGCATTGACAGGGACGACCTGGCGCTGGCGCTGAGCCGCCACGCCACCAGCAAAATCCATACCCTGGACGATCTGGAAGCCGTTGCCACACTGGGCTTTCGCGGCGAGGCACTGGCCAGTATTGCCTCGGTATCACGCCTGTCGCTGACCAGCTCGACCGGCAGCGAAGCCTGGCAGGCAAGCAGCGAAGGCCGCGACATGCAGACCACACTGCAACCGGCCGCCCATCCGCAAGGCACCACGGTGGAAGTGCGTGACCTGTTTTTTAACACCCCGGCCCGGCGCAAGTTCCTGCGTAGCGAGAAAACCGAGTTCAATCACTTGCTGGATGTGGTCAGGCGCCAGGCGCTGAGCCGTTTTGATATCGGCTTTACCGTGCGTCACAACCAGCGTGTGGTTCACCAGCTGCGCGCCTGCCGTAACCAGCGCGAACGGGAACAGCGGCTTGCCGCCCTGTGCGGGCCGGCTTTCATTGATAACGCCCTGCACATTGATGTTGAAGCCGGGCCATTGCAGTTGCGTGGCTGGATCGGCCTGCCCAGTTTTTCCCGCAGCCAGGCGGACTTGCAGCACTTTTTTGTCAACGGCCGGGTGATTCGTGACCGGCTGGTTGCTCATGCCATCAAGCAGGCGTACCGTGACGTCATGTACCACGATCGCCATGCCGCGTTTGTGTTATACCTGCAGCTGGATGCCGCCACAGTAGATGTCAATGTGCACCCGACCAAGCATGAGGTGCGTTTTCGTGATGGCCGCAGCGTGCATGATTTTTTATTCCGCGCCATTCACAAAAGCCTGGCGGATATCCGCCCGCAAACCACGCTGCGACAGCAAGACCCGCCTGCTGCAGCCTCACACGCACAGCCTGAATCGGCGCCCCTGCAGCAGCATATGCCGCTGGCCTATCACCAGCCGGGGCCGGCAGCCAGCGAACGGCAGATCGAAAACAGCATCGCCGCCTACCAGCTGTTTGCCAGCCAGCCGCAGCCTGCCAGCCCGGCAGCGGCTGGCAGCGATATCCCGCCGCTGGGCTATGCGCTGGCCCAGCTGCACGGCATCTATATTCTTTCCCAGGCCGAACAGGGCCTGATTATCACCGACATGCACGCTGCCCATGAGCGTATCGTCTACGAGCGACTGAAAACCGCCCATGCCGGCAGCGGCATCCGCAGCCAGCCCCTGCTGGTGCCCGCCGCGATCGCCGTCAGTGAAAAGGAAGCCGACATGGCTGAACAGCACCATGAGCTGTTCAGCCGGCTGGGCCTGACAATAGAAAAAGTCAGCGAAGAAAGCCTGTTGATCCGCGAATTGCCGATCATGCTGCCAGAAGCCGGCGTTGAGCAACTGGTACGTGATGTGCTGGCCGACCTGATTACCCACGGCCAGTCCGGGCGTATTGAGGCGGCCATGGACGACATTCTCGCCACCATGGCCTGTCATGGCTCGGTACGCGCCAATCGCCAGCTGACAGTCAGCGAAATGAATGCCCTGCTGCGTGACATGGAAACCACCGAGCGCAGCGGCCAGTGCAATCACGGCCGGCCCACCTGGACGCTGCTGTCAATGACCGATCTCGACAAGCTGTTCCTGCGGGGCCGCTGAATGACACTGCCGCCAGCCATCTTCCTGATGGGACCTACTGCCTCGGGCAAGACCGACCTGGCCCTGTGGCTGGCACGCCAGCTGCCCTGCGAGATCATCAGCGTCGACTCGGCGCTGGTTTATCGTGGCCTGGATATCGGCAGCGCCAAGCCGGATGCCAGCGAACTGGCCATCTGCCCGCACCACCTGATTGACATCCTCGATCCGGCGGAGCCGTATTCGGCGGCCTGCTTCCGTCATGATGCCTTGCAGCTAATGCAGGAGATCACCGCCCGCGGCCGCCTGCCACTGCTGGTTGGCGGCACCATGATGTATTTTCGGGTATTGCTGTACGGTATGAGTGAAGTGCCCAATGCCAGCACCGATATCCGCCGGCAGATTCTTGATGAAGCCGGCCAGTTCGGCTGGCATCACCTGCACCGGCAATTGCAGCTTGTCGATCCGGTATCGGCCAGCCGCATTCACCCGAACGATCCGCAGCGCCTGCAACGGGCACTGGAAGTGTATCGCAGCACCGGCATCAGCATGACCGAATGGCGACAGCGTGAACAACAACAGCAACAGGCGTTCCCCTACCGGGTGCGGCAAGTGGCGCTGGCACCGGAGCCGCGCAGCGTGTTGCATCGGCGCATTGCGCAGCGTTTTGAGCACATGTTGCAACAGGGTTTCGAACAGGAAGTGCGCGCACTGTTTGCACGGCCGGACCTGCATGCCGACCTGCCTGCCATCCGTGCAGTAGGCTATCGGCAAATGTGGGCCTATCTGGCGGGTGAATACGATTATGCGACCATGCGCGACAAGGGCATTGCCGCCACCCGCCAGCTGGCCAAACGCCAGCTGACCTGGCTGCGCGGCTGGCAGGATCTGCACTGGCTGTCACCGGCCGACGCCGCCGGGCAACATCCGGACAGCCGCGAGCGACTGCGCAATGAATTCTTACAGCTTGTTAATCAACACATAAATCGCCATCTTTAGAAGTGTTTTTCTAGCTTTTTCACCTACAATAGCTCCCTGTTAATAACAAGGCCGACAATGGCCGAATAAGGAGAGGACCATGTCAAAAGGGCAAACGTTACAAGACCCTTACCTGAATATTTTGCGCAAAGAGCGTATCCCGGTGTCAATTTACCTGGTCAACGGCATCAAGCTGCAAGGACAGATCGAATCATTCGACCAGTTTGTTATCCTGCTGAAAAATACCGTCAGCCAGATGGTCTACAAACACGCTGTCAGCACGGTTGTGCCCTCGCGGCCGGTACGCATGCCGCCGATGGAGCAAGATGCCGACGAGCAGTAAATCCGGCTGGCAGCTGTTGCTGCCACCCCTGCCTGCCTGAACCCGGGAGTCCTGTTTGTTTTTTGAACGCGCAAGTGGCGGTGAGCGAGCCGTTCTGGTGCATGTCGATTTTATCAGCGAATCCCAGGGCGAAGATGTCGATGAATTTATCGAGCTGGTTCGCTCGGCCGGTGCCGACATCACGGCAGTGATCCGCCTGCGTCGCCAGTCACCGGTTGCCGGCACACTGATCGGCAGCGGCAAGCTGGAGGAAATCAGCGCCGTCATCCAGGCCGAACAGGCCGACATCGTGCTGTTCAATCACAGCCTCAGCCCCAGCCAGGAACGTAACCTGGAAAAAATCCTGCAGTGCCGGGTGCTGGATCGCACCGGCCTGATCCTCGACATTTTTGCCCAGCGCGCCCGCACCCACGAGGGCAAGCTGCAGGTTGAACTCGCCCAGCTGCAACACATGTCAACCCGTCTGGTACGCGGCTGGACCCACCTGGAACGTCAAAAAGGCGGCATCGGCCTGCGCGGCCCCGGCGAGACCCAGCTGGAAACCGACCGGCGCCTGCTGCGTGAACGCATCAAATCCCTGCTGCGCCGGCTGGAAAAAGTGCAGAAACAACGCGAACAGGGTCGCCGCAGTCGCAAAAAAGCCGCCATCCCGACAATCTCGATTGTTGGCTATACCAACGCCGGCAAATCCACCCTGTTCAACCGCCTGACCGAAGCTGAAGTCTATGCAGCCGACCAGCTTTTTGCGACGCTTGACCCGACCCTGCGCCGGCTGACGCTGGACAAGGTCGGTCCCGCAGTACTGGCCGACACGGTCGGCTTTATCCGCCACCTGCCACACAAGCTGGTTGAAGCCTTCAAATCGACACTGGAAGAAACCACACTGGCCGACCTGCTGCTGCATGTGGT
>DATCSZ010000341.1:0-1177 GCA_036568205.1 Pseudomonadales bacterium | reverse complement strand
CATGCAGGTACAGCGCGGAATGTTGCTCCCTGCCCCTGCTGTATAGCCACAAGCCGAGCAAATAGAACAACGTCATCAGGCTGCTGGAGCGACCACAAATGTAGGTCACCGCTTCGGTGTTGGCCGGATGCAACGCAAACAGCAGCGCGGCAAACAGCGGCAACATGGGTTGCGCGGCCAGCGTTGCATGCTGCGCCAGCACGCGGCGCGACAGCTGCCACACCAGCAGCGTGTTCAGCAGATGCAGCAGAATATTGCCCAGGTGAAACGCAAAAGTGCCGGTAGCGGATGTCCAGCTCAACGTATAAGTGAATTTAAGCAACGGGCGTATGCCCTGCCGCAGATCCTGCCACCATGCGGCATAGCTATGCACCAGCGGATTATTGACGATAACGTTGTAATCATCAAACTGGAAGGCGCCGTTAAACGCGTTGGCATAGGCCAGCAGCACGGCGGCAAACAGCAGCAGCGGTGCGCGCCATTCAGGAGTCATGCCCTGCCTGTGCAAAGGCCAGATCCAGCAGATCCACGGTATCCCACCAGCGATCCGTGCCGCGCAGCATCACCAGCAACACCTGCACGCCATTTCTTTCGGCATAGGCGATGAGGCACTTGCCGGCTTTGGGGGTGTAACCGGTTTTCAGACCCATGGCTCCAGGATAGCGGCCGATCAGCGCATTTTTGTTTTTCAGCGTGTAACTTTGCGTGCCTTCCGCGTTGCGGATCTGCATAGCCTCGCGCGCCACCAGCTGCATGATCACCGCTTGCCGCAATGCAGCCTCCGCCAGCAGTGCCAGATCTTGTGCGGTGGAAAAATGCTCCGCCGCATCGTGGCCGCAGGCGTTGGAAAAATGCGTATGCTGCATGCCCATCCGCAGCGCACGTCGGTTCATCATCTGCACAAACTGCGCTTCATCACCGGCGATGAAATCGGCCAGCGCGTGGCAGGCATCATTGTCCGAGCTGATCAGCGCCGACGCCAGCAAATCCTCCACATAAAAGCGCTGGCCCGCTTTCAGCCCCAGCCGCATGCCGGTTTCGCGCGCGGCCTGTTGGCTGATTTCAACGATAGCCCGGGGCTGGTAATTTTCCAGCACCAGCAGCGCCGTCATCAGCTTGGTCAGACTGGCCGGCGGCAATTTATGGTTGACCTTGCGCTCCCATAGCAGTTCACCAT
>DATCSZ010000340.1:0-6110 GCA_036568205.1 Pseudomonadales bacterium | reverse complement strand
CCACAGACTGTCCGGATCAACCATTTCAATCGCTGCCTGGCCCGCCAGCAACGTTGTGCCCGGATCGACGTCGCGCCGGGTAATGACGCCGTCAGCCGGTGCCACCAGCAACAAGTTCTCACGTTGTTTCTGCAACGCCTGCAACTCAAAAACGCTACGCGCCTGTTCCTCCTGCGCCGCCTTCAGTGCTGCCTCGGCACCGCGTAACTCCTGCTGCCGGGTGGTGACAACTTCTTCGCTGACAGAATGCTCGGCAAACAGCTTTTCATAACGGCGCACCTGCGCCTGCGCATGCGCATGCCGGGCAGCCGCCTCCTGAACCATCGCCTGAGCCCGCTTACGCTGAGCCTCCAGCGCGCTGACACGCTGATCCATATCCACCGGCGCCATCTCGCCCAGCAATTGCCCGGCGCTGACCTGATCACCAACATCCACCAGTAATGTTTTTACTCGCCCGGGCAGGGTCGGGCCAATCCGGTAGTGATAACGCGCCTCCACCGTGCCGATGCCAAACAGCGCTGGTTCCAGTGCACGAACGGCTACCCGATCCAGCGTCACCGCCACCGGCGCCAGCGGGCCTGAACGCACCGCGACATACAGCAGAAGCAGCACCAGCGGGACAACCACAGCAAGCAGTGACAGCAGGCGGCGCTGCAGTAAAACCTGTTTCATGCGTCACCCCCGATACCGCGGATATAAATGGCAAACAGGCGCGGCGCATCACGGGCAATGCGCGCCACATCACCGGCCAGCAGTGACTGCATCACCAGCCCCTGGATCATGCCGATCAGCATTGTCACGGCGGCGGCGTTATCCAGCCCGGCAGACAGCTCACCCGTCGCTTTGCCTTGTTCGATGACCATGCCCAGTCTCTCGCCATAACGGCGAATCAAGGTCTGTGCCATGCGCTTCGGCGCAGTCATGCCAGCCCGCTGCAGCTCGCCAAACAACATGCGTGGCACCCCGGGGTGCTCACTGACAAAAGCGACATGGGCCATAAACATAGCCTCCAGCGCAGCCTTCGGCGATGCGGCCGCCTGTGCCGCCTTGTCGACATCAGCCAGCAGCCGCTCGGCTACCCAGCCCATGACTGCCTCAAGAATCGCTTCCTTGCTGGCAAAATGCTTGAACAATGCGCCCTGGGTCAGGCCCATATGGCGGGCAATGGCCGTGGTGGTGATGTCACTCGGGTTGTGTTCGGCAGCCAGCTGCACCACCGCTGCCACGGTCGCGGCACGGCGTTTGTCGGCAGGCAAGTGTTTGGAATATGAACCCATCATGATGCCTGAAAGTTAGTAATTTATTACTAATTTTACGCCGCGATTGCCTGCCGTCAAGCCCTGATATCACTGATCTGTTTCGTGCTGCAAAAGCAGCCGGCAACTTCAACGCACGGACCCAACGGCACGGCAATAATCAGGGCATTCCTTTCGCTGACCGGTTAACATGTCACGCCGACATTGGCCACATTATCCGGTATCACCTTGCTGCCCATTTGCCACCTTTACCCTGACCTGTTACACAGCCTGCAACAGCATGCCCGGGTATTGCTGCAGGCACCGCCCGGTGCCGGCAAATCCACCTGGCTGCCACTGCAGCTGCTGCGTGACGGCCACTACCGGCACATTGTCATGCTGGAACCGCGCCGGCTGGCGGCGCGCACTATCGCCGCGTACCTGGCCGACTGCCAGAACGAAAAAGTCGGCGACAGCATCGGCCTGCGCATGCGCCAGGAAAAACGCATCAGTGCCGCCACCCGGCTGGAGATTGTCACCGAAGGCATGCTGACCCGCATGCTGCAGGCCGATCCGGCACTGACCGGCATCGACCTGCTGATTTTTGACGAATTCCATGAACGCTCGCTGGCTGCCGACACCGCCTTGGCGTTTGCGCTGGAAAGCCAGGCCACCCTGCGTGATGACCTGGCAATCCTGCTGATGTCGGCAACGCTGGACAGCAGCGCGATTGCCAGCCGGCTCGATTGCACTGTCCTGTGCAGCGAAGGCCGCAGCTTCCCGGTGGATGAAATCTACCAGCCGCTGGCCGATGAACAACGCTGGCTGGATGCCATCGCGCCGCTGGTGCGCCGTGCACTGGCCGAGCAAGCCGGCAACTGCCTGGTATTTTTGCCCGGCCAGCGCGAAATCCAGGCCGTGCAGCGGGCGCTGGCCGACCTGCCTGACGATTGTATTGTGGTGCCACTGTATGGCGAACAAAACCGCGAGCAGCAGCTGGCTGCCATCTGCCCGCCAGCGGCCGGCAAACGCAAGGTGGTGCTGGCCACCAATGTGGCGGAAACCAGCCTGACCATTGACGGCATCCGCATTGTCATCGACAGCGGCAAACGGCGGGCGGCACTGTTTAACCTGAACACCGGCGTCAGCGAACTGAAAACCGTCAATACCTCGATGGCTTCCAGCATCCAGCGTGCCGGCCGGGCCGGACGCACCCAGCCCGGCGTGGTTTACCGGCTCGGCTCACAGGAACGTTTCCGGCGACGCGAGGCACACGACACGCCGGCCATCCTGGCCAGCGACATCAGCGGCCTGCTGCTGGAAAGCGCGCTGTGGGGAACCCCCATTGACCAGCTCGCGCTGCTGGACATGCCGAGCCGCGCCCAGCAGCAACAGGCCGAAGCGCTGCTGCGCATGCTGGAGGCAATCGATGACAATGGCCGGCTGACCGACACCGGCAAGGCCCTGCCCGGCTACGGCAGTGATATTCGCCTGGCCCACATGCTGCACCGCGCCAGCCAGCTGGATGCCAGCCAGCCGGGACTGCTGGTCACCGCCGTCTGGCTGCTGGCGCTGATGGACAGCCGCTGCAATTCATGCGCTGAACTGGTTGATGCGATCGATGCACAACAGCGCCAGCTGCAGCCGGCGATGCGCCAGCAGCTGCGTTACTGGCAACAGCGGCTGAAGATTGACAGCCGGGCGCGGCCGGATACCCGCCAGCTGCCGTTATTGCTGGCATTGGCCTGGCCGGACCGGCTGGCACGCCGGCGCGGCAACGGTTTTTTGCTGGCCAATGGTGCCGGGGTACAGGCCCGCGATGGCCAATGGCCGGATAACGAATGGCTGGCGATTGCCGAGCTGGGCGGCGAACAGGGCCAGCGTATCTTTTCCGCCACCGCGTTTGACCCGGCCGTGCTGCAACAACAGTTGCCGCACCTGTTCCGTGAACAAACCGTTTGTGAATACGACGAACGCCAGCAGCGTTTTATTTATCAACAGCGGCTGATGCTGGGCGCGATCACCGTCAACAGCCGGCCGGCCAGTGGCAGCATTGATGCCGGCGCACGCACGGCAGCCTGGCTGGCACTGGTGCGCAAGCACGGCCTGGCATTGTTCAACAGCTGGACTGACAAGGCCGCCGACCAGGATACTAACGACACCGTTCAGCTGCAGATTCGCCAGCAACTGGCCCACCAGCTGATGGCAGAGGATTTCCCGCCGTCCAGCGAGGCCGACCTGCTGGCCACGCTGGACGACTGGCTGGCGCCGTTTATTGCCGATGCCGGCAGCCTGGAACAGCTGAAAAAAACCGATCTTGCCGCTGCGCTGCAACAACGGCTCAGCTGGCCACAACAACAGGCACTGGAGGCGCTGCTGCCGGCACGTATCCGCGTGCCGAGCGGCTCACAGATCCGCCTGCGTTACCAGGCCGAGGGCCCGGCACGGCTGGCGGTGCGCATGCAGGAAGTGTTTGGCCTGAGTGAAACGCCGCAGCTGGCCAATGGCCGGCTGCCGCTGCTGATGGATTTATTGTCGCCGGCACAGCGTTCGCTGCAGCTGACCGGCGACCTGGCCGGCTTCTGGCAAGGCAGCTACCGCGAGGTGCAAAAGGAGATGAAAAGCCGTTACCCGAAGCACTACTGGCCGGATGATCCGGCCAGCGCCGAGGCCAGCCGCCACAGCGTGAAAAAGCGCTGACCGGTTTCAGTCGCTGGCCTGGAAACGATCGGCAAACGCAGCGATATTGCCACGCACATAGTCGATAAACGCGCGCATGACCGGCGTCGGCTGGCGCGCCTGCGGGTGCACCAGGCACCAGGAGCGGCGCAGCGGAAAACCGTCAATCGCCAGCCGCTGCAGGCTGCCCAGCGCCAGCTCCGCGGCAATACTCAGGCGCGGCAGCACTGCCACACCCAGCCCGGCCAGCACCGCATGCTTGACTGCCTCGTTAGAGCCAAGCACCATTTGCGGTTGCAGGCGCAGGCGCTGTTGCTGGCAATGCAGCTCCAGCGCCAGCCGGCTGCCGGAGCCGGGCTCACGCAGCAGCAGGCCAGCATCCAGAAACGCCTGTGCCGCCACCTGTGACTGGCCGGCCAGTGCATGACCGGCCGCCACCACCGGCAGCAGCTCGTTATCCAGAAACGGCAGCGATGCAAACGGCTTGCCCTGCGGCACAATGCCCATCACCACCAGGTCATCACTGTTGTCCGACAGTCGCTGGATGGCCAGTGAACGGTTAACCACCCGCACACTGACCGTGACCTGCGGGCAGGCACGCAAAAAATCCTGCAACAGGTACGGCACCACATACTGTGCGGTGCTGACAGCCAGCAATTTCAGCTCACCGGCCACCTGGCCCTGCAATGCAGCCAGGTCATCCTGCAGCAGGCGCAACTGGTCAAAAATCACCTCAACACTGGCCGCCAGCCGCTCACCGGCAGCGGTGACAAACAGCCGCCGGCCCAGGTATTCAAATACCGGCTGTCCCAGTGCCTGCTCGATCTGGCGAATCTGGCTGCTGACCGCCGGCTGGGTCAGGCCCAGCTGCTCACCGGCACGGCTGTAGCTGCGCAGCTGGTAGACACTGGCAAACACCTGCAGCTGGCGAAAGCTCAGCCGGCTGGCCAGTTCTCGAACACGGTGGGGCATGACAACGGCTCTCCGGTTTATCCATAAGCCATAGCTTATAGATAAACAAAAAAATCGCAATTTCTGCTTTGCCTGTTTTTTCGTTAGCCTGCCCGTCACTGTTATCGCTGATGCGGGGACGCCTTATGCTGAACAAAGTGCTGATTGCCAATCGTGGCGAGATTGCGGTGCGTATCATCCGCGCCTGTGCCGAAGCGGGCATTCGCTCGGTGGCCATTTATACCGAGCCCGACCGCTACGGCCTGCATGTCAAACGGGCCAGCGAAGCCTATTCGCTGGGCGATGACCCGCTGGCCGGCTACCTGGATGCCCAGCGTATTGTCAACCTGGCGCTGGAAACCGGTTGTGATGCCATCCACCCCGGCTACGGCTTTTTGTCCGAGAACGCCGATTTTGCCCGCCTGTGTGAAAAGGCCGGCATTACCTTTATTGGCCCTGCGGCCAGCGTGATTCACCGCATGGGCGACAAAACCCAGGCGCGCAACAGCATGAAAGCGGCCGGCGTGCCGGTAACGCCGGGCTCGGACGGCAACCTGGCCAGCGTTGACGAGGCACTGGCCGTTGCCGACACGATCGGCTACCCGGTCATGATCAAGGCCACTTCCGGTGGCGGCGGGCGCGGCATTCGCCGCTGCGACAATGCCGACGAGCTGAAACGACAATACCCGCGGGTGATGTCCGAAGCCGCCAAGGCCTTTGGCTCGGCCGAGGTATTCCTGGAAAAATGCATCATCAACCCGCGCCATATCGAGGTGCAAATCCTGGCGGACAGCCACGGCAATGTGGTGCACCTGTATGAACGTGACTGCTCGATCCAGCGGCGCAACCAGAAGCTGATTGAAATTGCCCCCAGCCCGCAACTGACGCCGGAACAACGGGATTACATCGGCAGCCTGGCCGTGCGTGCCGCCGAGGCGGTCGGTTATGTCAATGCCGGTACGGTGGAATTCCTGCTGTCCGGCAATGAAGTCTGGTTTATGGAAATGAACACCCGGGTGCAGGTGGAGCACACCATTACCGAGCAGATTACCGGCGTTGACATTGTGCGCGAACAGCTGCGTATCGCCGCCGGCCTTGAGCTGAGCTACCGCCAGCATGACATTCACTACCGCGGCTTTGCCCTGCAATTTCGCATCAACGCCGAAGACCCGAAAAACGATTTCCTGCCCAGCTTTGGCCGCATCAGCCATTACTATGCACCGGGCGGCCCCGGTGTGCGGGTGG
>DATCSZ010000339.1:0-4337 GCA_036568205.1 Pseudomonadales bacterium | reverse complement strand
TTCAGCTGGCCGGCAAACTGCTTCACCAGTGCCTGGGCCTGTTGTTCAAGCGTGGCCGTATCGGCTGCCTGGGCCAGTGGGGTGGCTGCCAGCAGCAGTGGCAGTAACAGGGTGACCGGTTTCATGGCACGTCCTCATCAGGTGGTGTTTTTCAGCAGCATGATAGCGCAAATCATCAATACTATGCCGGCCAGTTTGGCAAAAGTGACGGATTCGCCCAGCCACAGCATGCCCGCCAGGCTGGCGCCGATGATGCCAATACCCACCCAGACGGTGTAGGCGCTGCCCAGTGGCAGGGATTTCAGCGCCAGTGCCAGCAGGCCCATGCTGCCGATCATGGCCAGCACTGAAATCACGCTGGCCAGCGGCCGGCTGAAGCCATCACTCATTTTCATCGCAACCGCCCAGACCACTTCCAGGCAGCCGGCAAAAAACAAAAGCAACCAGGCCATTGATATCCCGTGCGGGGCCGTCCCCGGCGATAGTGAGCGGCAGGGTCGTCCCTGCGTCATCAAAGAAAAAGGCGCCGATGGCGCCCTGGATCAGAAACCGGACAGGCTGGCGTAGCGATCGCGCAGGAAGCTGGAATCACCCAGCATGTGCATGGTGGCACGGGCGCGCTTGAGGAACAGGCCAACATCCAGCTCATCGGTAACACCGATGCCGCCATGCATTTGCACCGCTTCGTTGGTGACCAGCTGGTAGGTATCGTTCAGCTTGGCCTTGGCGATGCAGGCCAGTTTGGGCAATTCGGCGGATTGCTCGTCAATGGCAGTCAAGGCCTGAAGCACCACCGACTTGGACAGCTCAATCTCGACAAACATCATTGCTGCGCGGTGTTTCAGCGCCTGGAAGGAACCGATCTTGACGCCGAACTGCTCGCGTTCATTCAGGTAGCCCAGTGTGCGCTGGAACATTTCCAGGCTGCCACCGAGCATTTCTGCGGCCAGAATCACCCGGCCACGATCCAGCACTGCATCCAGGCCGGCGCCGGCCTGGCCAGGCTCGCCCAGCAGGCTGTCCTTGCCCAGCTTGACATTATCCAGCTGCACGGTGGCGGCATTGCGGCTGTCGAGCATGATGGTGCGGGTAATTGTCAGGCCAGCGGTATCACGGTCGACCAGAAACAGGCTGATGCCATCGGCGGCATCGTCAGCGCCACTGCTGCGGGCCACAACCAGCAGCTTGTCAGCGGTGTGGCCATCCAGGACAAAAGTTTTGCTGCCGTTCAGGACATAGCCATCGCCTTGTGCGTCGGCGCGGGTGCTGATCTGGCGCGGCGCATGACGGCTGGTTTCTTCCAGCGCCAGCGCCAGTGTCAGTTCGCCGGCGGCAATCTGTGGCAGCAGGGTGGTTTTCTGTTCCTCATTGCCCAGCAACTCGATGGCCGAGGCACCCAGCACCACGGTGGAGAACAGCGGCGATGCGGTCAGTGTGTGGCCGGCTTCCTCCACCACCACACCCAGCCCCTGGTAACCAAAGGCCAGGCCGCCGTAGTTTTCCGGAATGGTAATGCCGGCCCAGCCGAGCTCGACCATTTGTTGCCACAATTCGCTGGAGTAGCCGACCGGGTCTTTCTGGTCACGCAGTTTGCGCAGCGCCTCAACCGGTGCCGAGGCAGTCAAAAATTCGCGTGCGGAATCCTTCAGCATGCGTTGTTCTTCGTTCAGGACCAGTGCCATGTTGCTTCTCCAGATAAACGTCTCGTTGTTTGGCATCACGCCATAACCGACCCGCAGGGTCGAAAAAAGCGTGCAAATCCTAGCGGAAAACGCCCGAAAAGACCAGTTGCTTTTCAGCCCGTGTCGGCAAGACAGGGGCGGCCGGCAGCGGCTTGTCGCTCAGCGCCGCCAGAAGGCCGGCAGCAACAGAGCCAGCACGGTAAAGTATTCCAGCCGGCCCAGAATCATTGCTGCACTGAGAATCCAGGTGCCGGTATCCGACACCGGGGCGAAATTGCTGCCGACAACACCAAAACCCGGACCCAATACATTCAGGCAGGCGGCTGCAGCTGAAAACGCTGACCAGAAATCCAGCCCGGTGGCAACCAGCAATACTGTAATGGCGGTACTGGTGGCGGCTGACAACGTCATAAAACTCATGACCGAGCTGCGCACGTCGTAGTCGACCCGGCCGCCCTGGTAACGCAGTGAAAACACCCCGTACGGGTGAATCAGCTGACGCAACTGGTTACGGATGCTTTTCAGCGTAATGATATTGCGCACAATCTTGTTGCCACCAGCCGTGGAGCCACTGCAGCCCCCCAGATAACCGGCAATCACCAGCAAAAAACAGGCCGCCGGTGGCCAGCTGGCAAAATCAGCAGCGCCAAAACCGGTGCTGGTAATAAAGGAAATGACATGAAACAGGGCGTAACTGAAGGTGACAGCCAGGCTGTCATAATGACGGTTGGCAAACAAATAACCGGTAAAAATCATCGCCAGAACCAGAACAATAACGACAAAGGTGCGGGTTTCCTCATCGCGCCAGTACAGCCACCAGCGCACACGCCAGCGGCCCAGCCGGCTGAACACACGAAAATGCAGGGCAAAGCTGATGGCGCCGGCCATCATGAACAGGTTGCTGATGGCCAGGATCCGGTGACTGTTGAAATAACCCATGCTGGCATCATGGGTGGAAAAGCCGCCTGTCGACAGGGTGGTGAAACTGTGGCCGATGGCGTCAAAGGCACTCATGCCGGCCCAGTAATAACACAGTGCACACAGCACGGTCAGCGAGATATACACCAGCCACAGGTAATGCGCGGTGTTGGCAATGCGCGGCGACAGCCGGTCATCTTTCATTGGCCCGGGGGTTTCCGCTTTCAGCAGGCGCATACCGCCGATATTCAGCATGGGCAGCACCGCCACCACAAAAATGACCACACCCAGGCCACCCATCCATTGCAGGAACTGGCGATACATCAGGAAAGACGGTGGCATGTGATCCAGCCCCGTCAGCACCGTGGCGCCAGTTGTGGTCAATGCGCTGATCGATTCAAACACGCCATCAACAAAACGTACGTGGGTGACATTGATGATGGGCAAGGCGCCCAGCAGGCCGGTAATAACCCAGGTCAGCGTGGCAAATGCCAGTGCATCACGAAACGAAACCCCGCCCAGCTCGATTTTTTTGGTCATCAGGTAAATCAGTGCAGCCGCCAGCATCATGCCGGCGGCTGGCAGCAGGAATGCCCTGGTGACCTGGTCGTGAAAGAAGGTGAATGACAAGACCCCGAACACAGCCTGCACAGCCCCCATCCACAGCACGGGCATGGCCAGCAGGCGACTGGTTTTCCTGACATTGATCATCGGGCGATTCCGGCAGTTACAGATCGCAGAAGCGCGCCATGATAAACCGGATGCAACATCACGGTCATCCATAACCATCATCCAAACGGGGGTTATCCGCTGTTGCGGTCGGCGTATACTGCGGTTTTTGTCTGGAGGTAAAACCATGCAACGTTTTGATGACAAGATGGTTCTGGTGACCGGCGCCGGCTCGGGTATTGGCAAGGCCTGTGCCGAGCGGCTGGCAGCCGAAGGGGCAAATATTTTTGCTGTGGATATCAACCAGTCGGCGCTGGATGCGCTGGTGACAGTGCTGAACGAGCAGGGCGGCCGGGCGGTGGCCTGCTGTGCGGATGTCAGCCGCCAGGACCAGGTGAATGCGGCGGTAGCCACCTGCATTGAGGCATTTGGCCGTATTGACGTGGTGGTCAACATGGCCGGCATCCTCAAGTTCGAGTTTATCGAGCAGCTGGACGAGCAGGACTGGCAGCGCATTATCGATGTCAACCTGACCGGCACCTTTTTCCTGTGCAAGGCAGTGTTGCCGCACCTGGTGGCCAGCCGTGGCAATATTGTCAATGCGGCCTCCACCTCGGCGCTGGCCGGTGTGCCGTGGGCATCGGCTTATTCGGCCAGCAAGGGCGGGGTATTGTCGATGACGCGCAGTATCGCCGTTGAATATGCCAAGCGCGGTGTGCGCGCCAACTGTGTCTGCCCTGGCGAGATTCATACCCCGATGATTGATGCGCTGAGTTTTCCGGACGGCGCCGACTTTTCCATTATCCCGCGTATCAGCTCGCTGACTGGCATGCAGGGGCCGGAAGTCGTCGCTGGCGTGGTGGCGATGCTGGCCAGTGATGATGGCCGGCATATCACCGGTGAGCATGTACGGGTGGATGGTGGCACGCTGTCATAAAAAAACCGCGTAAATGCAAAAACAGCCTTGACAAGGCGCGGGCTGATTCCTAGAATGCGCGCACCTTTTACGGGGCTATAGCTCAGCTGGGAGAGCGCAACACTGGCAGTGTTGAGGTCAGCGGTTCGATC
>DATCSZ010000338.1:0-2172 GCA_036568205.1 Pseudomonadales bacterium | reverse complement strand
CAAGATTGACATGGCCCCGTCCAAACTGATGATACCGCTCAGTTATTCGGCGATTCTTGGCGGTACGCTGACGATGATTGGCACCAGCACCAACCTGGTCGTCAACGGACAATACCAGGCGATGACCGGTCAACCCGGTTTTTCGCTGTTCTCCATTACCCTGGTTGGCCTGCCGGTGGCGGTTGTCGGCATCACCTTTATGCTGCTGTTATTTCCGCGCCTGCTGCCGGATCGCAAGGAAAACCGCGCCTTTGCCAATATGCGTGAATTTACCCTGGAGGTATCGGTAGCGCATGATGGCCCGCTGGTGGGCAAAAGCATTGAAGAGGCCGGCCTGCGCAATTTGCGGCGGGTATACCTGGTGGAAATCGAGCGTGAGGGCAGTATTGTTACGGCCGTGCCATCCGAGGAAAAGCTGCGTGGCGGTGACCGGCTGGTGTTTGCCGGTGATACCGAGGCAATCTCCGACTTGTTACGTATCAACGGCATTGTGCCGTCCGCCGAAAATACCGGTGACGGCCCGCTGCTGACCAACCGTGCCGAGCGGCGCCTGGTCGAGGCGGTGGTTTCGCATCACTGCGATATTATTGGCCAGCAGATCCGGGATGCGCGTTTTCGCGATCGTTATGGTGCGGTAGTGCTGGCGGTGGCGCGTAATGGTGAGCGGGTCAAGGGTAACCTGGGCACGATCAAGCTGGAAGCCGGCGATACCTTGCTGCTGGAGGCGCGGCCGGCTTTTGTCAGCCGCCAGCGCCATAACCGGGATTTTCTGCTGATCAACGATCTGGAAGCGGAAACACCACGCCATGACAAGGCCTATATTGCCTGGGGTATTCTGGCACTGGTGGTGTTGCTGGCCGGGTTTGGTATCACCAGCATGCTCAATGCCTCGCTGCTGGGTGCCGGGCTGATGCTGATTGGCCGCTGTTGTTCAATCGGCCAGGCAGAAAAAAGCCTGGATTTGACCGTTATCATCACCATTGCGGCATCGTTTGCACTGGGTGTGGCGCTGCAGAAAACCGGGGTTGCCGATTTTCTGGCACAGAATATCATTGCCCTGAGCGGTGGCCGGCCCTGGTTAATGCTGGCACTGGTGTATGTGTCGGTGTCGGTGCTGACCGAGGTGATTACCAATAATGCCGCAGCGATTCTGGTACTGCCGATTGCATTGGGCATTACTGCCACAGCCGGCCTGAACCCGGAGCCGTTTGTGTTTGCCATCATGATTGCTGCATCGGCCAGTTTCGCCACCCCGCTGGGCTACCAGACCAACCTGATGGTGTATGGTCCGGGTGCCTATACTGCGCGCGATTTTCTCAAGGTGGGCCTGCCAATGAATGTGCTGGTAGGTATTACCGCATTGACCGTGCTGCTGCTGGGCTGGCCGCTCGAGGCCTGACAGCCGCCCGCAGCGGGGCCAGTTGCCGATTTACCCCTTCACCGGTGAGATAAAACCGGCCGGCTTCAGTGCCAGTACCGAGCACTCCAGTTGCTGGAGTATGTTTTCTGCCGTATTGCCGATGATAAAGCCGGGAATGCCGGTACGCGCCACAGTTCCCATGATCATCAGGTCGATGGATTCCTGTTTTGCCATTTGCGGAATCAGCTTGCGTGGCTGGCCTTTCTGGTGAAACACGGCAATGCCGTTTTTGTCCACCTGCGCCTGGTCAAACAGTTGTTGCAGGGCCTGGTAGTGTTCCTGGCGTGCGCTCTCCAGGCCGGCCGCCACTGTGTCGGCATCCAGCTGGATAAACGGGTTGCCGGCACCGGCTTCCAGCTCGGAATGCCAGCAGGACACCACATTCAGCGGCGCCTGGCCGAGCGTGTTGTTCAGCTGCAGGGCCAGTTGCAGCAGGTCAATGGAAAGCTGTTCGCCGGCCTTGTCCTCGTATTGCGGGTCAATGGCGACTGCGATTTTCAGTGCCTGTGTTTTGCCTGGACGGCACAGCCACAGCGGGGCAGGACATTTGCGCAGCAGCTGCATGTCCAGTGACTGAAAGCCGTGCCGTTGCTCATCCATGTCGGCTGCCTTGATCACCAGATCGTGCCGGTTTTGCAGCAAATGGCGGATGGTGGCCAGTGCAGGATGTTTATCGTCAAGCAGGGTGATGGAGACGGCCGGGGCGGGCAGGGCCAGCGCCTCGGCACTGGCAGCAAGGCATTGCTGCAGGT
>DATCSZ010000337.1:0-1012 GCA_036568205.1 Pseudomonadales bacterium | reverse complement strand
ATGTCATTGCCCTTGATTTCTTCCAGCGCATCAACGATGGCCTGGGTCTTTTCTTTAAGTGTCAGCATGTCTGGTATAAATGATTCATATTAATGTATTGAACTACGGCATCCGGCAGCAGGTAGCGCAGGTTTTTATGCTGCGCCGCACGCTTGCGGATATCGGTTGCGGAAATATCCAGCAGCGGCATGTCGAGCACCGCTATCTGGCCGCTGGCTGATTCATGCAACAGGCCGGTGGAAGGCGCCAGCCGGTTGCGGTATTGCTGCTGCAACTCTTCGTCTGCCTGCAGGATGGCATTACCCAGCGGACGCCCGGGGCGCTGCATCACAGCGATATGCGCCAGCTCGAACAGCTGCCGCCATTCGTGCCAGGTGTGCAACTGCAGAAAGGCATCGCTGCCCAGCAGCAGGCACAGCGGCTGCATTGCGCCCAGTTCCGCGCGCAATGCAGCCAGCGTATCCACGGTAAAACATTTGTCCGTGCGATGTGCTTCACGCGAGTCCAGCACAAAACCGGGCTGGCCCTGTATCGCCAGTTGCACCATATGCAAACGCTGCTCGGCGCTTGCCTGTGGTGGAGTTCGATGCGGTGGTGTCCCGCTGGGGATGAAACGCACTTCGCGCAACCGGCATTGTTCCAGCGCTTCCTGCGCGAGGCGCAGATGCCCGAAATGAACCGGGTCAAACGTACCGCCGAAAATGCCGATTGCCTGAAGGCTTGCCAATTAGAGTGATAAACGACGTATATCAGTCAGCACTTGTGCCAGGTACTGCGTGAAGCGCGCGCCGGCCGCACCGTCGATCACGCGGTGATCGTAGGACAGCGACAGTGGCAGCATCAGGCGTGGCACAAACTGCCCGTCCTGATACACCGGCTTCATGCTGGAACGTGACACACCCAGAATCGCCACTTCCGGCGCATTGATAATCGGCGTAAATGCCGTGCCGCCAATGCCACCTAGGCTGGAAATGGAGAAGCAACCGCCCTGCATGTCGGCTGCGGTAATCTT
>DATCSZ010000336.1:0-1046 GCA_036568205.1 Pseudomonadales bacterium | reverse complement strand
GGTCGGCTTTCAGCGCACCGGCCAGGTAGGTTTCGATCTTGCCCCGGGTCTGGCCGTTGTCCTGGGCGCCGAACTGCACGCCGATGCCGGCGGTTTTGTTGCCCTGGGCGCCGGGGGGCGTCATCCAGACGATTTTGCCGGCCACCGGCAGGCGTTCCTTGTCTTCCATCAGGGTGAGCAGCATGAACACCTCGTCTCCCAGGTTGTAGGCCTTGTTGGTGGGTATAAACAGGCCACCGTTTTTCACGAATGGCATATAGGCGGCATACAGTGCTGCCTTGTCCTTGATGGTGAGAGACAGTATCCCCTGCCTGGGAGCCTTAGGTGCCGACATGTGTTCTAGCCCTTGTTTTTAATCGTTCCCATGATATTAGCAAATCTTCCCACAATAGTTGGGAATTTAACGGAATTGACTGCACCCGCTTCAGTTGCAGTACCTGGTCGAGAAAGCCATACAGCGCCTGGCCCGGGATGCTGGCCGCCAGCCGGGCGATATCCGGCTGGTAATCCTGGTGCACCAGTGCCGGCTCCGCCTGCTGCTGCGCCCGGATCAGGTCGCAGGTCCAGTCATACAGCCAGCCCAGCAAATGATCCAGCGGCCATTTGGCCAGTGCCGCTGCCGAATCCAGCAGCGTTGCCTGGCCGTCGCTGGCCAGCAATGCCGCCAGCAACGCCTGGCGGGGCTCCAGCAGCGCATCCTCGCCGAGGCGCTGCGCCAGCAACGGGGAACCGTGAGCCAGGGTGAGCAGCGCCCGGGCATTGTCCAGCCCCTGCTGCTGCAGCCATTGCAGCGCCACGTCCGGGGCCGGCGGGGCAAAATGGATCTGCTGGCAGCGGCTGCGAATGGTAATGGGCAGCCGGTGCGGCCGGGAACTAACCAGCACCAGCACCGAATTGTCCGTGGGCTCTTCCAGGGTCTTCAGCAGGCTGTTGGCGGCATTGATATTCATATTGTCGGCAAACGCGATCAGCGCCACCTTATAGCCCCCCAGCTGGCTGGTGAGCACCAGCTGGCGGCTCAGCTCACGGACGTCGTCCACCTTGAT
>DATCSZ010000335.1:0-1525 GCA_036568205.1 Pseudomonadales bacterium | reverse complement strand
AACCGGGACGGTAGTCTGGCACTCGATGCCAGCCGCCTGGATACCGCCCTCAATGAAGACTTTGATTCGGTGGCGCAGCTGTTTTATGCCCATGGCAGCACCACCGACAGCAACCTGCGTTATGTCTCCAGTAATACATCGACCCGCGAGGGCAGTTACCGGGTACTGGTAGATGCCCTGGCCAGCCATGGTCAGTTGACCGGCGATGCGCTGAGCGTGCCGCTGACCATCGATGCCAGTAATGATGTGATCAGCCTGGTGGTGGATGGTGTATCCAGCGGCACCCTGACCCTGACCCAGGGCGTGTACAACGACCTGGGCAGCCTGGCGCAGATGCTCCAGGGGCGTATCAACAGCGCCAGCAACCTGCAGAATGCGGGCATCACCGTGTCGGTGACTGCCAGCGCCGGGCACCTGCAGATAAGTTCCGACAGTTATGGTGAAGCTTCCAGTGTCAGCGTGGCGCTGCAGAACAGCAGCCTGGGTTTAACCTCGAACGCGGTGGCCACACCCGGTAGCAATGTGTCCGGCAGTATCGGTCCGGCACCGGCCAGCGGCGATGGCCAGTTGCTTACCGGCAGCGGGTCCGCATCCGGCCTGGTGGTGGAAGTGACCGGCAGCACCACGGGTAACCGGGGCAGTGTCGATTATTCCAAGGGTATCGCCGGCCACCTGGACAGCCTGCTGAGCCGCTTCCTGGCCTCTGATGGCCAGATCAGCAGCAAGACCGGCAGTATCCAGGACCAGATCGAACACATTAACCAGCAGCGCGTGGCGCTGGACAAACGGGTAGCCGAAATCGAAGATCGCTACCGCCGTCAGTTCCAGGCGCTGGACGTGATGCTGGGCCAGTTGCAGGCCACCGGTGACTATCTGCAGCAGCAACTGGACGCCTTGCCGACGGTTAGTATCAGCAAGAAGTAACACCGACTAGATGATGATTTAAGCAACCCATTTACTGTAGATACTCTGCTATATACAGCGAATGGCCCGAGATAATGATCCAGAAGAAAGGAACAAGCGCATGCATAATTCAGCTGCTATGAATCAGTACAAACAGGTGGGCACTCAGGCAGCGGTTGAGACCGCTGATCCGCACACCCTGATTCAGATGTTAATCAACGGCGCCATTGAACGAATCAACAGTGCCAAACTGTGTATGCAGCAGGAAAAAATTGCCGCCAAGGGGGAAAATATCAGCAAGGCCATTTCCATTATTGATGGCCTGAAAGTATCCCTGGATATGAAAACCGGCGGCGAAATTGCCGACAACCTGGCGGCGCTGTATGACTATATGCAACGTCAGCTGGTGCTGGCCAATGCGCACAACGAGTCACATTACCTGGACGAGGTACTGTCCCTGTTGAGTGAAATCCGCGCCGGCTGGATGGCCATTCCGCAGGACGTGCGCAGCGCCCACAAGCCCACGAAGGAGAAATAACTCATGGCCCTGGCAACGACTCGCCAGCAGCAGTGGCAGCAGATTGTTGAGCTGACGCAGCAGATGCAGGCACTGGCCAGTAGT
>DATCSZ010000334.1:0-1263 GCA_036568205.1 Pseudomonadales bacterium | reverse complement strand
CTTGGTAACTGGGCGCCGCCGTTCGGCATTGTGCTGGTGCTCGATCAGCTGGCGGCAATGATGCTGGCAATCACGGCATTGCTTGCGTTGCCTGTTTACTTGCATGCCCTCCGTGGTGATGACCAGAGCGGCGCCAACTTCCATGCTTTGTTCCAGTTCCAGTTGCTTGGTATTAATGGCGCGTTTCTGACCGGAGACCTGTTCAATCTGTTTGTGTTCTTTGAAGTCCTGCTGATCGCGTCCTACGCATTGCTGATGCATGGACAGGGCGCTGATCGGGCCCGCGCCGGGATTCATTATGTGGTTCTGAATCTGACCGGTTCCAGCCTGTTTCTGTTTGGTCTTGGCCTGATCTATGCGGCGACCGGCACTTTGAACATGGCAGATGTCAGCAGGGTGATGCAGCAGGGCAATCTGGTCTCACCGATGTTGCTGCAGGTCAGTGGCGCCTTGCTGTTGCTGGTGTTTTCTCTTAAAGCGGCGTTGCTGCCTCTGAGTTTCTGGTTGCCCGGCGCCTACTCGGCAGCAAGCGCACCGGTTGCAGCCTTGTTTGCCATTATGACCAAGGTCGGGCTGTATGCGATCTGGCGGCTCTGGCCCTTGCTGTTCGGCCATGATGCCAGTCCTCTGGATGGATTGGTGGCGCCCTGGTTGTGGGCACTGGCGCTGGCAACCTTGTTGTTTGCTGCGCTGGGAACGTTGGCCGCTAGCCGACTTGCCGCTTTGGCCGCCTGGCTGGTGCTGGTATCTGTTGGTTCATTGATGGCCGTGATCACCATTGCGACAACGCAGGCCTGGGCGGCGGGCTTTTATTATCTTCTCCATTCGACCTGGAGTACGGCAGCGCTTTTCCTGCTGGTTGGTCTGATAAGTTCGCGGCGCGGATTGCTGGCGGATCAGCTGCGTAGCGGCAATGACCTCCATCCTTCACTGGGCATCCTGTTCATTGTGCTGGCGGTTATGTTGATCGGGTTGCCGCCATTATCCGGTTTTATCGGCAAGGTGCTGCTGCTTCAGACTGTGCCGGCTCCGCTTTTCTGGACGGCAATGTTGTCCGGCAGCCTGATGGTGCTGGTTGCATTCAGTCGCGCTGGGTCAACGGTGTTCTGGCGCCAACAACGAGATGCCTTTGCCGAGAAAATGCCACTGAGTGATTTGATGCCGTTGCTGCTACTACTGGCCATGCTTTTTGCTTTGGTGATATTCGCCGGGCCGGCACATGAAGCCATGGAATCGGTCGCGAAGCAGCTGATTGACAGCCAG
>DATCSZ010000333.1:0-1613 GCA_036568205.1 Pseudomonadales bacterium | reverse complement strand
TCTACATGGAGAAATTCCTGGAGAATCCGCGCCATGTCGAGGTGCAGGTTCTGTCCGATGGCAAGGGTAATGCCATTCATCTGGGCGATCGTGACTGCTCACTGCAGCGCAAACACCAGAAAGTGCTGGAAGAGGCGCCGGCGCCAGGCATTGATGATGCGATTCGCCAGCAGGTCTACGCCTCGTGTGTCAAGGCCTGTATTGATATCGGCTATGAAGGGGCGGGCACATTTGAGTTCCTGTACGAAAACGGCCAGTTCTTTTTTATCGAAATGAATACACGTGTGCAGGTTGAGCATCCGGTATCGGAAATGGTTACTGGCATCGACATCATCAAGGAGCAGCTGAAAATTGCCTCCGGCCTGCCGCTGGCGATCCGCCAGGAAGATGTCAGGATCAAGGGCCATGCCTTTGAGTGCCGTATCAATGCCGAAGACCCGAAAACCTTTATGCCCTGTCCAGGCCAGATCAAGCATTACCATGCACCGGGTGGCCTGGGCATTCGTGTCGATTCGCATATCTACAGTGGTTACAGTGTGCCGCCTAACTATGACTCGATGATTGGCAAGATCATTACCTATGGTGATAGCCGCGATGAGGCCCTGCAGCGCATGCGTAATGCACTGGATGAGCTGGTCATTGAAGGTATCCGCACCAATGCGCCTTTGCAGCGCGACCTGGTGCGTGATGCAGCGTTTATCCGTGGTGGTGTGAACATCCACTACCTGGAGAAAAAGCTGGGTCGCTAGGCCGACGGTTGTTTGTCTGATGCGCCGCTTGCCGGCGCATTTTTTTATGGTGCCGGAAACAGGGTGACCGCATGAACTGGATACAAATCCGCTTTACCGCTGACAAGGCCAGCCAGCCGCTGCTGGAAGAGGCCTTGTGGAGTGCCGGTGCGGCCTCGCTGACCTACCAGGATGGTGCTGACCAGCCGATCCTGGAGCCGGGCTTGCATGAGACACCGTTGTGGGATGCGCTGGTGGTGACAGCCTTGTTCGAGGCTGGCATTGTGGTTGATGATGTGCTGCAACAGCTGTCACAGGTGCTGGACGGACCGTTGCCACCACACCGTGTCGAACTGCTGGAAGACAAGGACTGGCTGCGCGAATGGATGAAGGATTACCAGCCAATGCAGTTTGGCGAACGCATTTGGGTTTGCCCAAGCTGGCTGGAAGCGCCGGACCCGGGTGCCATCAACCTGATGCTGGATCCGGGGCTGGCTTTTGGCACCGGCACCCATCCGACCACGGCAATGTGCCTGACACAGCTGGATGCATTGCCGCTGGCAGGCAAAACGGTGATTGATTATGGCTGTGGCTCCGGCATTCTGGCCATTGCCGCCTTGCTGCTGGGCGCTGACAAGGTGATTGCCACCGATATTGATCCGCAGGCGCTGGCAGCCAGCCGTGACAATGCCGAGCGTAACGGTGTGGCCGCACAATTGCAGTTGTACCTGCCGCAGGACATGCCGCAGCAGCCGGTGGATGTGGTGCTGGCCAATATCCTGGCAGGCCCGCTGGTCGCGCTGGCGGACCAGCTGAGCGGCCTGCTGAAACCGGGTGGCACCCTGCTGTTGTCCGGCCTGCTGGCCGAGCAGCAGCCGGCCCTTG
>DATCSZ010000332.1:0-1051 GCA_036568205.1 Pseudomonadales bacterium | reverse complement strand
TCCGCGGCAAGGCCATCGAGTTTCGTATTTATACTGCTGACCAGCCTGTATTTTTCCCAGGGACTGCCAGCCGGGCTGCTGGCCCACGCGCTGCCGGCGCTGCTGCGCCAACACCAGGTATCGCTGGAGTTCATCGGTTACCTCGAGCTGCTGGCCCTGCCCTGGATGCTGAAATTCGTCTGGGCACCCTACGTGGACCGGTTTCACTTTCGCAGCACCGGGCCCCATCGCAGCTGGATACTGCCCATGCAGGCGGCCGTCATTCTCCTGCTGCTGACCCTGAGTCAATTCGACCCGGGCCTGATATTCGGGTCCTACCTTGTGCCTTTTTTCGCCATCCTGATGTTATTCAATCTGTGTTCCGCTACCCAGGATATCGCCACCGACGGCCTGACGGTCAAGTTACTGCCCAGCGCGTGGCGTGGCGTGGGCAACAGTATCCAGGTGTCGGGTTACAAGCTGGGAATGATAATCGGCGGCAGCCTGCTGTTGCTGGCTATAGACCGTATCGGCTGGCAAGCCAGTTTTTACGTGCTCGCCGCTCTTATGGCGCTACTCACCCTGCCCGCGCTGATATTCAGGGAGCGACCGGATATCAACTCGCCAGACCCCTGCGAACCAGCACCCGCGTCTCCTGCATTTTCATGGCAGAGCAATCTGGATTTCTTCCGGCAGCCGCAAATCGGCCTGTGGCTGCTTGTGCTGGTGTCCTACAAACTGGGCGACGCCTTTGGCTCGGGCATGGTCAAACCCATGCTGGTCGACGCGGGTTTGACGCTTTCGTCAATCGGCAGCCTCAGCCTGGCCTCCTCAATAGCCGGCATGCTGGCCGCCATCCTGGGGGGCCTTCTTTACTATCGCCTCGGGCCAAAACTGACACTACTGGGTTTCGGGCTGTTGCAGGCCATTGGTATCGGTAGCTTCGCCGTCATTGCCTCGGGCCAAACCCAGATAAGCACGATTTATGGCGTGATGCTGTTCGAGCAAATGGCTGACGGCATGTCTACAGTCGTCCTGTTTGCACTGATGATGGACCAGTGCCGGGAGAATC
>DATCSZ010000331.1:0-1102 GCA_036568205.1 Pseudomonadales bacterium | reverse complement strand
CCGCTCCCAGCAGGGTAGCCAGCACTGCGCCGGCAGACGTGCCGATCAGAATATCGGCATCGCGGGCATCCCAACCGAGTTGCTGCTGCAGCTCGTTAAGTGTGGCGATCTGCCACGCGGCGCCGGCAACCGCGCCGCAGCCAAGAACAAGCGCTCGTCTGGTGGTGGACATGGCAGAAATCCTTATTGTCGAGTTAACCGGTTATTCAATCAGTGGACGCGCCAGCCATTCCGACAGGGCAGTGGCGTCGCTACGCAGGGTTTTCAGATTGCCATGACACAGAACGGGCAGGCGCTGGCCATTATCAAGAATCAGGTTCAGCTCCCAGGTGGACCACGACGCATGGGGGCCATGCATTTTACGGCTGCCAATTAATTGCAGGGCACGGATATCCGTCAGGCGCACCGCTTCTTTGAGCATGGCGAGGTCGGCACTGCTTTCGGCTTTTGGCCGGCCGCGCCAGAACCAGCCAAGGCTGCGGTCAAAAATAATCGGCACTTTATGGCGCCGCACCACCTGCACTCCCAGACCGATAAACAGCAAGGCAATCAGTGGCAGAATCCAGCTTGCCGGATTGCTGATACGCACCTCGCCAGCGGCCAGCAGGATCAACAGCACCAGTGAAGCCGGCACGGCAAACAGGGCGCCCAGTGCCCACACCAGCAAGGTCGGGCGCCACTGGAAGCGGTTGGCAGAAACCACACGGCGGTGACTGGCAAAGCTGGTGCCACCGGTTTGTATCGGCGCAGAAGTGTCGCTCATGATCTTCTCAACAGATTCAGCCGGGCATCGCAGTGACGCCCTGTCGAGTCAGTTCATCCTCGGCGAGCGTACTGTAGCTGTCCAGATCAAAATGCTGCAGCAGGCGCTGCATGGTGCCGCTGCTCCACGGAAAGCCGGTACTGTTTTTGCCGTTACGGTCGATGTAATAGCTGGAACAGCCACCGGTGTTCCAGACGGTACCTTGCAGCGCCTTTTGCACCCTGCAGTTGTATCGCCGCTGCACCGCTTCGCGTACTTCCAGACGGATCAGCTGTTTATCGCGCATCGCTTTGAGCGCACCCATGGCGTAGTTGAGCTGGGATTCGATCACAATAAAGG
>DATCSZ010000330.1:0-12785 GCA_036568205.1 Pseudomonadales bacterium | reverse complement strand
GCCGGTGTTTACCCCAGCCCGATGCCATACGCCGATGTGGTGACCACCACCACCCACAAAACCTTGCGCGGCCCGCGCGGTGGCCTGATCCTGGCACGTGCCAACGAGGATCTGGAGAAAAAACTGAATTCGGCGGTATTCCCCGGCAGCCAGGGCGGTCCGCTGATGCACGTGATTGCGGCCAAGGCGGTGTGCTTCAAGGAGGCGATGAGCGACGAGTTCAAGAGCTACCAGCAGCAGGTGGTGAAAAACGCCCAGGCCATGGCCACGGTCATCAAGTCGCGCGGTTTTGATGTGGTCTCCGGTGGCACCGATGACCACCTGTTCCTGCTCAGCCTGATCAAGCAGGGCATTACCGGCAAGGATGCCGATGCCGCACTGGGTCGCGCCAATATCACCGTCAACAAGAATGCCGTGCCGAATGACCCGCAATCACCGTTTGTCACCAGCGGCCTGCGTATCGGCACCCCGGCGATGACCACCCGCGGCTTCAAGGAAGCCGAGGCGGAAAAGCTGGCCGGCTGGATTTGCGACATCCTTGATGACATCAACAACGAGGCCACCATTGCCCGCGTCAAGGCCGATGTGGTGGCGCTGTGCCGGCAGTTCCCGGTTTACGCCGCGTAACGGTTCTTTATTATGCAGTGTCCATTTTGCGGTGCCGCCGATACCAAGGTGATTGACTCGCGCCTGGTGGCCGAGGGTGACCAGGTGCGCCGGCGCCGTGAATGCATCAGCTGCAGCGAGCGTTTCACCACCTACGAAACCGCCGAGCTGGTGATGCCGCGGGTGATCAAGACCGATGGCACCCGCGAACCGTTTGACGAGCAGAAGCTGCGGGCCGGCATCCAGCGGTCGCTGGAGAAACGCCCGGTCAGCATTGAGCAGATTGAGGCGATGATCAGCCAGATCAAGCACACTTTGCGTGCTACCGGGGAACGGGAAGTGCCATCACGGCTGGTTGGTGAAGCGGTGATGGAGCACCTGCGCCAGGTTGACCAGGTGGCGTTTGTGCGTTTTGCGTCGGTGTACCGCAGCTTCCAGGATCTGGACGAATTCCGCGCCGAAATTGACAAGCTGGCGGCGCTGAACCCGAACCCGTCATCATGAACCCGGCCGATGATCTGGCCTGGATGGCACAGGCCATGGCGCTGGCCCGGCGCGGCCGTTACGGCACCTCGCCGAACCCGGCGGTGGGCTGTGTGCTGGTGCGCAACGGCCAGCGGATTGGCGAGGGCTGGCACCGCCAGGCCGGCGGCCCGCATGCCGAGATTCATGCCCTGCAGGCAGCCGGTGATGCCCGTGGCGCCACTGCCTATGTGACGCTGGAGCCCTGCAGCCATCATGGCCGTACCCCGCCTTGCGCCGATGCACTGGTAGCCGCCGGCATTGCCCGGCTGGTCTACGGCATGCAGGACCCGAACCCGGCTGTGGCCGGTCGTGGCCTGGCCCGGCTGGCTGCTGCCGGCATTGCGGTGCATGGCCCGCTGCTGGAGGCCGATGCACAGGCTTTGAATACCGGCTTTATTCACCGCATGCGCAGCGGCCTGCCGTATGTGATCGGCAAAAGCGCCGCCAGCCTGGATGGCCGCACGGCGATGGCCAGCGGTGAAAGCCAGTGGATTACCGGGCCGGCGGCCCGCGCCGATGTACAAAAACTGCGTGCCGCCAGCTGCGCCATCCTCACCGGCATTGGCACCGTATTGCAGGATGATCCGCAGCTGACTGTGCGTGATGCCACGCTGGCTGAAGCCGGCCTGCCGTTACGCCAGCCGTTGCGGGTCATTGTCGACAGCCGGCTGCGCATACCCTTGTCGGCGCGGGTGCTGGCCGGGCCCGGCCAGGCGCTGGTGGTGTATGCCACGGCCGCGGCAGATAACATCCGTGCCTTGCAGGCAGCCGGTGTGCAGTGCCTGCAGCTGGCCGGCGCCGATGGCCGGGTGAATCTGCCGGCCCTGCTGGCCGAACTGGGCCGGCGCCAGGTTAACCAGCTGATGGTCGAGGCCGGCAGCGGCCTGACCGGCAGCCTGGTGGAACAGCGCCTGCTGAATGAATGGTGGCTGTATATGGCGCCCACCGTGCTGGGCAGCCAGGCACAGCCGCTGGCCGGCCTGTCGCTGACACAGATGGCCGAGCAGCGGCGCTGGCAGATCCGCGATATACGCCGTATTGGTGATGATGTACGCTGGCAGCTGCTGCCGGCAGCAGAGGAGCAGGGCTGATGTTTACCGGAATTATCGAGGCGCTGGGCACGATTACCGCCCGTGAGGCCAAGGGCGGTGACTGCCGCCTGCAGGTGGCCAGCGACACGCTGGATTTTGCCGATGTCAAACTCGGTGACAGCATTGCCACCAACGGTGTCTGCCTGACAGTGACCGGCCTGGAGGGCCAGCGCTACTGGGCGGATGTGTCCAATGAAACACTGCGGCTGTCGACGCTGGCCGATATCCAGCCCGGCGACCGGGTTAACCTGGAAAAGGCGATGCAGGCCGGCGGCCGTTTTGGTGGCCATATTGTCAGCGGCCATGTGGATGGCATCGGCCAGGTGGCGCGGTTGCTTAATGACGGGCGCTCCATCAAAATGCGTATCGATGCGCCCGAGGCGCTGCGCCGCTATATCGCCCACAAAGGCTCGATTACCGTCGATGGCATCAGCCTGACGGTGAACGAGCTGGAAGGCAACGGCTTCTGGCTGAATATTGTGCCGCATACCGCGCAGCAGACGGTGATCGCCGGTTACCGGGTGGGCAGCCGGGTTAACCTGGAAGTGGACGTGATTGCCCGTTACCTGGAGCAATTGCTGCACGGCAGCCAGGCCGGCGGCAGCAAGATCAACGAGGCGTTTCTGGCCCAACACGGTTTTATCAAATAAGGCACTAGCATGGCATTGAACACCCCGCAGGAACTGATCGACGATATTCGCGCCGGCAAGATGGTCATCCTGATGGATGACGAGGATCGCGAGAACGAAGGCGACCTGGTGATTGCCGCCGAATGTGTAACGGCCGAACACATCAACTTCATGGCCAAATATGCGCGTGGCCTGATTTGCCTGACGCTGACCGAGCAGCGCTGCGAGCAGCTGAAGCTGCCACCGATGGTGCAAACCAACAACAGCCAGCACCATACCAATTTCACCCTGTCGATTGAGGCGGCCGAAGGCGTGACCACCGGCATTTCCGCTGCCGACCGTGCGCATACCGTGCAGGTGGCGGTGGCGCGCAATGCGCGGCCGGAAGACATTGTCATGCCCGGCCATATCTTTCCGCTGCGTGCGCAAAAAGGCGGTGTGCTGACCCGCGCCGGTCATACCGAGGCCGGTTGTGACCTGGCCCGGCTGGCCGGCAAGGAAGCGGCCAGCGTGATTGTCGAGATCATGAATGACGACGGCTCAATGGCACGCCGGCCGGAGCTGGAAGTGTTTGCCAAGGAGCATAAGCTGAAAATCGGCACCATTGCCGACCTGATCCATTACCGGGTGCTGAACGAAAAAACCATCGAGCTGGTGGATGAAGGCCCGGTGCAGACCGAATACGGCGAATTCCTGTTGCAGCGGTACCGCGACATGCTGTTTGGCCGCCTGCATTTTGTACTGAAAATGGGTGAAGTGCGGGCCGACCAGCCGGTGCTGAGCCGTGTGCATGTGCCCAATACCGTGCGTGATGTGATGCTGGCCGATGTGCCGGAGGGCAAGGGCTGGAACATGCAGCGGGCGATGCGGGCGGTGGCGGCCGAAGGCTGTGGTGTGATTGTACTGCTGTCGGATGAGCGAGCCGATGACACGCTGTTCAGCAGTGATGTGGTGATGGGCCACAAGACGCTGGCGGTGCCGGGCAAGCGTGGTGATACCGAAATGAACCTGAGCATTGGCCTGGGTTCGCAGCTGCTGCGCGAGGCCGGTGTACGCAAGATGCGCTTGATGTCATCACCGGTTAAATACAATGCCATTTCCGGTTTCGATCTGGAAGTGGTCGACTATATTCCCTACCAAGACCAATAAGGTAACTGTTATGAGCATCAAGACCATTGAGGGCAAGCTGCTTGCCGAAAATGCCCGATTCGCCATTGTTGTTGGCCGCTGGAACGCGTTTGTGGTGGAAAGCCTGCTGGCCGGTGCCATCGACTGCCTGAAGCGCCACGGCGCCGATGCCAAAAACCTCACCATTATCCGGGCGCCGGGCGCGTTCGAAATGCCGCTGGTGGTGAAAAAAGCCGCCGCCAGCCAGCAGTTTGATGCCGTGATTGCGCTGGGCGCGGTGATTCGTGGCGGCACGCCGCATTTTGAATACGTGGCCGGCGAATGTGTCAAGGGCCTGGCCCAGGTTGGCCTGGAAGCGTCGATCCCGGTGGCCTTTGGTGTGCTGACTGTCGACAGCATCGAGCAGGCCATTGAGCGGGCCGGCACCAAGGCCGGCAACAAGGGTGAGGAAGCGGCGCTGTCGGCGATCGAGATGGTCAACCTGCTGCAGCAGTTGTAATTGACGATGGCAATTACCGAACAGCAGGCCCAGGTGGCCCGCCGGCGCAAGGCGCGTCATTATGTGGTGCAGGCCCTGTACCAGTGGCAGATGGCAGCATCACCACTGAACCAGATCGAGGCGGAATTCCGCACCGATAACGATTTTGCCAAGGTGGATGCCGAGTATTTCCACGAGCTGCTGCACCAGGTGCCGGCGTGTCTTGGTGCGCTGGACGAGGCCATTGCCCCGGCGCTGACCGACCGCAGCCTGGACGAGGTCGGCCCGGTGGAAATTGCCGTGCTGCGCATGGCGGTGTATGAACTGCAGCATCGCCTGGATGTGCCGTACAAGGTGGTGATCAACGAGGCGGTGGCGCTGACCAAGAAATTCGGTGCCACCGACAGCCACAAGTTTATCAACGCGGTGCTGGACAAGGTGGTGGAAAAATTCCGCACCGTGGAGCTGAAAGCCGCCGGCCGCAAGGCCTGAGGCTGTGACCTGGCGGCAGGAATCGCAGATGCAAACCAGTGGCCGGGAATTTTCGCTGATTGAACGCTATTTCCGCCAGCAGGCATCGCCGGATGCCAGCGTGGTGCTGGGCATTGGTGATGACTGCGCGCTGATCATGCCGACCCCCGGCATGCAGCAGGCGATCAGCATTGATACCTCGATTGCCGACCGCCATTTCCCGGCCGATGCACCACCGTACCTGATTGGCCGGCGGGTGCTGAATGTCAGCCTCAGTGACCTGGCCGCAATGGGCGCCACGCCCCGCTGGTTTACACTGGCGCTGGCGTTGGTCGAGGCCGATGACGACTGGCTGGCCGGCTTTGCAGGTGGCCTGTTCAGTGCCGCCGAGGCCGGCGACATCCGGCTGATTGGTGGCGATACCACCCGTGCCGGCCAGCTGGTGATCAGCACCCAGGTGCAGGGCGAGCTGCCGCCCGGCACGGCACTGACCCGTGCCGGCGCACAAGCCGGCGAGCATATTTACGTGACCGGGCCGCTGGGCCTGGCCGCTGCCGGGCTGGCCTTGTACCGCCAGCAGCGTGACGGGCCGCAAGCGCTGGTTAATGCCTACCTGGATCCGCAACCACAGCTGGCAACCGGCCACCGCCTGCGCGGGCTGGCCGGCAGCTGTATTGATATTTCCGATGGCCTGCTGGCCGATCTGGGCCATATCCTGGCCGCCTCGGCTGTCGGTGCCGAGCTGGATCTGGCCGCCGTGCCGCTGGATGAGCAGGCCATCCGCCTGTTTGGTTATCGCCAGGCATTGCAGTGGGCGCTGACCGGCGGCGACGACTACCAGCTGTGTTTTACCAGCCGGCTGGACCGGGCAGCACTGGCCGCCAGGGGTATTGAGGGGGTTTGCCGTATCGGGCAGATTAACCAGGCGGACGGCCTGGTTTTTGTCAACCGGCCGGCAGACCTGACGATCACATCGACAGGGTTTGACCATTTCGCATGACACATCCATTCCGGTTAAACAATCCGCTACACCTGGCTGCGGTTGGTTTTGGCAGCGGCCTGATCAAGCCGGCCCCCGGCACCTGGGGCACGCTGGCTGCCGCTGTCATCTACCTGTTGTTGCTCAGCCGCCTGCCGTTGCCGCTGTTCTGGGCCCTGGTGCTGGCCAGTTGTGTGATGGGTGTTTACCTGTGCGGCAAAACCGCCAGCGATATTGGTGTGCATGATCACGGCAGCATTGTCTGGGACGAGTTTGCCGGCTACTGGCTGACCATTACGCTGGCCACACTGCTGGCCGGCCAGCATCTGCACCTGTACTGGCAGCTCGGCGCGTTTGTTTTGTTCCGGCTGTTTGATATTGCCAAGCCCTGGCCAATCGGCTGGCTGGACAGAAAGCTGCATGGCGGCCTGGGTATCATGCTGGATGACCTGCTGGCGGCACTGTATGCCGGCGGGCTGTTATGTCTGGCCATGCTGGCCTACCAGCACTGGCTGCTCAGCGACTCGCGAGTGCTTTTTTAACCCGCTCAACCAGCGTGTCGCAATCACCGCTTTTGCCAATAAAACCGTCGGCGCCGCAATCCTTGCTCAGTGTGGATAGCAGCGAATCCGGCTCGGCCGAATGCAGCAGGATTTTCAGGTCCTGGCCAAACTGGCATTTGCGTAATGCGGCAACCGCCGCCGTGCCCTTGCAGCCACCCACCGACACATCCATCAATACCAGGTCCGGCCGGTGCTGGCTGACCAGCCGGCTGATCCAGATGGTTTCTGACTGCAGCACGCGGAAGCCGGCTGCCTTCAGTGCCGCGCTGGCCAGTGCCAGATAGGTTTTGCTGTCTTCAACAATCAGGATGGTTTTATTCATGGCAATCCCGGGACAGTGGGCGAGGCACCCCAATACAAAGGAATATTAGAATAGACTTAATTAGTAAAAATACAAATTAATGATGATCCACCCGCTTTCTGGCAGCGTATTTCCTCTTTAACGTATTGAGGCGTGTTATGAACGACGTTGACAGTTTGCCGAATAGCGGTTGCCAGGCCTGTAACGGGGCGCAGCCGCTGGATTTTGATTTCAGCATGGCCTTCCAGCCGATTGTGGATGTCACAAAGCGCGAGGTGTTTGCCCATGAGGCGCTGGTGCGTGGCCTGGCGGGTGAATCGGCGGCCAGCGTGTTTGCCAATGTCCATGATGACAACCGCTACCGTTTTGACCAGGCCTGCCGGGTCAAGGCCATTCGCCTGGCAGCCAGCCTGGGTATGCGATCCCTGCTCAGTATCAATTTTCTGCCCAATGCGGTGTACCGGCCGGAGCTGTGCATTCGCACCACGCTGGCGGCCGCCGAGCACTACGGTTTCCCGTTACAGCGCATTGTGTTTGAAATTACCGAAGGCGAAAAAATCGAGGATCATGGCCATCTGCGCGATATTGTGCAGCATTACCAGCAGCGTGGCTTCCTTACCGCCATTGATGATTTTGGCGCCGGTTATGCCGGGCTGAACCTGCTGGCCGAGATGCAGACCGATATCATCAAGCTGGATATGGCGCTGATCCGCAATATCCATGAGGACCCGATACGCCAGGCGATTGTGCGTGGCATTGTGCAGGTGTGTCATGATTTGTCGGCCACGGTGATTGCCGAAGGGATCGAAACGGTGGCGGAATACCGACTGTTGCGGCAAATGGACATCCGCCTGTTCCAGGGTTACCTGTTTGCCCGGCCGGCATTTGAGGCCTTGCCGGCCATCCACTGGCCGGATGATTCTGCCTGAGTTTTGCGCTGGATCACAGGTTTGTCATCGTTAACGGCTTATAGTGAAACGGCATTGATCGCCGCTTGCCGGTGGATGATGGCCAATGACAATAAACCGAAAAGGAACCGAACAATGAAAAAACTGAGCCTGTTATTGTTGACTGCCCTGAGCCTGGCGGTAACCCCTGCACTGGCACAAAAAGGCGCCGGTGCCGGCAATGCCGATGGCAAACCGGCGATGGAGCAAAGCCAGCAGAAAACCAAGGACAAGGAAAAAACCAAGGAAAAGCTGAAAAACAAGGGTGAGGAGCAAAAGCTGCAACAGCAGCAGAAAATCCAGCAGAAGCAGCAGCTGAAAGACGGCAGCGGCAATGATGGCGCTGTTGACGGCCTGGTCGAGTAAGCCCTGACAGACAGCCGTCACGGCGGCTGTTATCGGACAAAAAAATCCCGCGTCAGCGGGATTTTCTTTTTCTGCGTGTCAGGCAGCCAGCAGCAGCCTGCTACAGGCTGCCCTGGTCACTGGCCAGCAGTTCCACTGACGGTTTGTGTTGCTCCACCATCCACTTGAAGCGGTCAATCTTGTCACCACTGTTACGCAGGCCGCTGATAAAGGCCGGACGAATGCTCTGGTAGTACAATCTGGCCTCAATCTGCAGGCCGGTTGCCGGTTTGCCGTTCCAGTCGAGCTGGTAGTGTACGGTATCACTGCCGCTGCCTTCACCACTGCCATCCTTGTTGAAATCGGCATCGGCCAGCGCATCACCGATAATGGCGATGTCATTGTTATAGGTGCTGGCGCTGGTGGTAAAACCGGCTGGCGGGATGCGGTTGTCCTTGATGATCTGGTTGCCGTACAACAGGATATAGGTCGGGTGGCCATTGGTGTCGGCCATCACGGTTTCGTAGACGGCAATCTGGTCGCTGGCGGTGATGACATTGACATGCGGGCTGTAGCAAGCGGCCGGATCATAAGCCGGTGCCTTGCTGACGGTAGTGCAGGTCTCACCGGCGTGGGCGGCATCGGTGACCAGCCAGCCATTGGCATCCGGGGTGCCGGATTCAAACAGCACCGTGCCGCTGCCGTCCCTGACCAGCAGGTTCAGCCAGACGCGCCGGCTGGGGTAGCTGGTGGGCAGTTTGTGGCCGGCCTTGTTGATAATACGCACGGCAATATCCAGCTGGTCACCGGCCAGGTTGATATCGTCAATAAACAGCTCGGCGGTCTTTTCTGTCAGGAAGGCGCTGTTCATCGCCATCTGCCGGTCAAAACCGGCTTCGCTGGTGCTGTCGGCAATGCCGAGCTCATCACGGAAGGTTTTCAGCAGCGTGAGCAGGTAGTTGTTGCCACCGAGAAATACATGTTGCGAGATGTCATCGCGTGCCGGCCAGTTCAGGTTGGCGCTGCCACTGGGCTGGGTGGCAATCTGGCTGCTGTAGTCGTCAATGACAGGCATATGGCAGTCCTGGCATGGCTTGCTGTCATCGTCATCATCATCAGCAAATTCGCTGTTCAGCCATTCGGCATACGGCGATTGTTCAACAAACTCGGTGCCGGTCAGCTGGTTGGTATTGATGTCCACCGACGGGGTTTTCAGGTCGTGGCATACCGCGCACAGGGCCGAGGCCTGGATATGGGCACCACCCTTGACCGTGTACTGGGTGTTGTTGGCCATTGGCTGCGTCACCGGGTTCAGGTAGGGGCCGTAAATGGCCAGTGCATCGTTGTCGATAACAAAACCGCCGGAAAACTGCTGGCCCAGGTTGGCCGGATCGACCTGGTGGCACAAGGTGCAGCTGATGCCTTCACGCGCCATCATGTCCTGGTGGGCGGTGTCCATGCGATAGCAGCCATCAACGGAAAGGCAGGCATTGGTATCGAGGTTCAGGCCGGTGCGGTGGGCATGGTTGTGTGCCATCGGTGAATGGCAGGTCAGGCATTTGTCCTCAATGGTGCCGGCCAGCTGCGGCAGCTGTTTGGTTTCGTCCTGCACCTTGGCCTGGAAATACGGGTCATCAAAGCTGTGCCCCATCGGGGTATGCTTCCACAGGGTATAAAAGCCGATATCGTCGCCATCGGCCTGTTTCGGGTAACGCAGTACACCGGAGCTGTCAGTGGCGGCCGAATGGCAGCGGCCGCAGGAGGCGGCATCGGTGAATGCACCGATAGTGCCCCAGTGCGGGTCGAACTCGGTCATTGGTGTCCAGCCGCCACCATCATTGGCGGCAATGGTAATGGTGATTTGCTCGCTGGCCAGTTGCAGGCCTGCAGGGCTGGAAAAGCGCAGGTAAAAATATTCGGTGGCTTCGGCAATGTCGTCATCAATCAGCTGCAGGCTGATCTGGGCCTGGCTGCTGCCCTGCGGGAACAGCAAGGTGCCGCTGGCAGGCACAAAATCGCTGTTGGCGGTGGCAGTGCCATCCAGCAGCTGGTAATCGACACTGGCATCCCGTGGCGCCGCTGCCGACAGGGTGACATGCAGGATAATCGGTGTCGCGGATTCATCATACAGGCGGTCGGCCATCTCCAGCTGCGGCAGCGGCGGCGGGCTGCTGGTGCCGGAATCCGAACCTGAACAGCTGCCAAGCAGCAGCATCAATGGCAATAACAAAGCCGGCAGGCGGGCAGGAAGACCGTTTTTCATTGTAATCCTTGTGTCACTGGCGCGTATTTTTATGTTAGGCTTTGCTAATCCAAAGTAACAGTAACGGGCGATAAATGCCATGTCGCCGCGGGCTGAAACTGCGGATTGTGTGAAAAACCTGCATTAACGTTGATCCTGGTCAACCGGGGGTTTTTCAGTAACGCCGTTTTTCCGACATGCAAGGAGTCATCCATCATGACCAATCCATTGAACAAACCGCGCTTGCTGGCGCTGGCCATTGCTTCGGCAGTTTTGGCGCCGGCGCATGCCAATAGCATCGACAGCGTCAATGAAGACAATTTGAGCCTGGTAACGGTGGACGGTGTTGATACCGCACAGATTTACCAGGATCTCACAGAGACGACAAGCAACGGCTTTTTGCTGGCAGACCCGGATGAGGGCAGTGTTTACCCCGGTATTGCCGTTTATGTGCAGGGTACGGACAAGTGCATTATGGCCGCCAAGGCCGATACCAGCGCCGGCACCTGCAAACTGCCGCCGGATTCCGGCAAGCGCTTCAAGCTGCGTGGCCAGGTAGCAGACGAACCGATGGATATTGTGCTGGATGTCAGCGACTCGGCAGCCGAAGAAACCTACCGCGTGCTGGGCAAGCTGACCAACCTGACCGGTGCCAGCCTGAAGGGTTTTCGTGTCGATGTCGGTTTTGGCCTGGGGGAAAACTTTGTTGGTTCCGTTGCCGGTGACGGTGTTGAACTGGTGCCGGATGATGAGCATACCAGTGAAGATGGCACCGTGATCGGCAAGTATCCGGGTGGCCTGTTTGGTGGCAGCCCGGCCGAGGGCCTGCCGTTTTTTACCGTGGATTCCGCCCAGTTTATTGACCAGGCCAGTGACGAGGATGTTTACGCCAGCTGGACCATGCCCAGCCAGTATGCCGGCTTTTTTGGTGACTGGCTGACATCAGCGGCAGTGCCAACCGCCTGGTTTTATGACTTTGACGGCCAGCCGTGGACCGATGACAAGCTGCTGGCCTGGCAGGAGGCAGACCTGTCCTGGAGCAGCATGAGCCGTTCGTTTGATGTGGCGATTGAAGCGGAAACGATTTTTGGTGTGTATGTCTATGACGCGGCGTCACTGGCGACCGAGGTCAGCCAGCCCGACTTTTCGATCGAACAGCTGGTGGAAGACATCAATACCGCCAATGCTGCAGAAATCGGCTGGGTGGACATTAGCCTGAAAGACCTGCTGAACGTGCTGCTGAAGCACCTGGTTTTGACCAAGGAAACCAGTGTTGATACCAGCGGCTGGGTAAACAATCCGCCAACAGCGGTATATGGTGTTAGCGAGTTTGCCGACTGGGATGCTGCAACGGGCGTCTACACCGTGACGGCAGCTATTTCCTTTACTGCCCCTGCCGGTATCGTCAGTGAAACCTGCACAGCCGGCAATGCCTGTGATTATGTGCTGGATCAGGAGCTGCCGATGGAAGAGGTACAAAGCCTGGTGGAAAACGATCCTGCCAACTTCAGTGTTGATACCGGTTATGTGCAGGGGCCGATTGAGGATCTGGCCAATGTCAACATGACCTATAACATCAAGCTGGCCGCTAATGCCGGTGAAGACAGCTGGTGTACGGCGCTCGATTGCAGCATTACCCTGCGTATTACGCCGATTACCCGTGAGCAGGTGATCGAGCCCGATCCGGTGGTGGATAACAGCGTGCCATTGCGCAGCACCAGCAATGGTGGTTGTGCTGTCGGCAACAGCACGGTGCTTGATCCGCTGCTGCCTGGCATGGCACTGCTGAGCCTGGCCTGGCTGTTGCTGCGTCGCCGGCAGATCGCCAGCCACTGATCTGGCTGTTGCGCAAACCTGAAACCCTGCCATCGGCAGGGTTTTTTTATGCCGGTGCTTGACCGTCAAGGCGCCTGCCCGCAGTCTATCGCCATGCAAAAAGAACACACCATCCATGCGCGCCCGCTCGCCTGCCTGCACCGCGACCCGCTGTTATACGGCGTGCTGGTTGCCAGCCTGCTGACCGGCGTGCTGCTGCATTACGGACTGCCAGCCGGCTACAGCCTGCCGTGGCGCCAGGGCCTGTGGCCGCCGCTGGCGTTGTTGCTGTTGTATCCACTGGTGGAAGAACTGCTGTTCCGCGGGTTGTTACAAGGCGAGCTGCTGCGTTATGGCTGGGCACGGCGCCGCTGGTCGGGTGTGTCGCTGGCCAATGGGTTGACCAGTATCGCCTTTGTGCTGCTGCACCTGGTCAACCAGCCGCCTGGCTGGGCTCTGGCGGTGTTGCCGCCATCACTGGTGCTGGGGTTTTTCCGTGAACGTTACGCCAGCGTATGGCCGGCGATCGGCCTGCACGGGTTTTTTAATGCGGTGTGGTTGCTGGCGGGCTGCTAGTCCAGCATTCCGCGTATTGCTGCTTCCACTGTTCTGCCAGTGCGGCTTGCACGGATTCCATCAGCGCATCCACTGGCCAGAATAACAGG
>DATCSZ010000329.1:0-1134 GCA_036568205.1 Pseudomonadales bacterium | reverse complement strand
GCCGATGTCAGCGTGCATCACCTGCTGCTGGATGAATCCGCCATTGCCGGCTTCAACAGCCATTGCCATATCCAGCCACCACTGCGCAGCAGTGCGGATCGTGAAGCACTGCTCGCCGGTGTCGTCGACGGCACCATCGACGCAGTGTGCTCACAACACACGCCGGTGGGTTCGTCCGGCAAGCAGGTGCCGTTCCCGGCATCGAAGCCTGGCATTGCCGGCGTCGAAACACTGCTGCCCTTGCTGCTGCACCTGGTGGAAGAAAACCGGCTGACGCTGACGCGGGCCATTGATGTGCTCACCCGCGGCGCCGCCAACTGCCTGCACCAGACCATCGGCCACCTGGAAACCGGTCGCAGCGCCAGCCTGTGCGTCATCGATACGCGCGCACGCCGACGTCCGTCCGAAGACTGGATATCCAGCACACGCAACAGCCCATGGCTGGATGCCGTGTTGCCCGGTGTAGTGCGCCTGACCGTGTGCGAAGGCAAGGTCAGCTGGCTGTCCGACTGACTCTTTATGAGCAACCGTTCGTGACGCATAACTGGCGCCAGCACTGGCAGCAACTCGACCAGCTGCTGCACCGGTTCGCTCCCTTCTGGCAACCGATTCCGTTTCATACGCCACGGCCTGCCTGGATTGCTGACGCACCGGCATTGCATGCGTGGGTATCAACGCTCACTGACCGGGATTGCCTAGCCCTGCAGGACCACCCGGACGACATCCTGGCCGCCGCGCGGGCACATCTGCCAGGGCTTGATGCCCTGCACGCGCAGGCTCGTTTGCCGGCGCGCGCGCAACTCGACACACAACAGCTCTCACCACTCAGCGACACACCGCTGCGCAAGGCGTACCAGACCCGGCACCTCAGCCATGCGCTGCATCCGTTGCAGCAGCCCGTCATCGACTGGTGCTGCGGCAAGGGCCATCTCGCACGCGTGCTGGCACAGCAAAGCGGCCTGCCCGTCACCGGCTACGAGCGCGACGCAAAGCTGGTGGATGCCGGCAACACGCTGGCGTTGCGCTATGCGCCATCGGTGCGACTGGTGCAACGGGATGTGCTGGCGCCCTGGCATGACACGGCACTGGCCGACCAGCATTGCGTCGCCCTGCATGCGTGCGGGGACCTGCATC
>DATCSZ010000328.1:0-1924 GCA_036568205.1 Pseudomonadales bacterium | reverse complement strand
GGTAAAAGTCGCCCATGACTACGCCCTCATGTTAGCTATGACATCCAGTACCGCCTGGTTCCAGCCGGCAGGACCCGTCAATGCTGTGATCTGAATATTTTTTATATGTGATACATCCGGTTGGCGAATGGCCGGGTTTTTCACCAGTACCGGATAGTCTACCGACTCCAGCATGCGGATATCGTTATCACTGTCCCCCAGCCCCATGCTGAGCCAGCGGGTGTCCGGTTCCCGCTCCCGGTAACACTCTAACAGCCACTGTATGGCCCTGCCCTTGTCCACCGGGCTCATCACATGATAAAAACGCCCGCCCCGGGTCAGGATCAGTTGCCGCTTTTCCAGCTCGGCAATAAACGCCTGCAGCCTCTGTTCCGAATCCTGCCATAACAGGGGTTCGGTGGCTTCCCTGCGAGCCGCTGCTTTTGCCTTGTGCAGGCTGAGACCGGTGTTTGCCATGATGGTCTCGGGTGACATGTCATGGAAACCGCTGAAGGCAAAACCATGCTGCTCGCGCAGCTGCTGTAGAATTTCGATAACACGGCCATAAGGCACGCCGAAATAATGCAGCCGGTAACATTCAAGTTCCGTCGGCTGTTGCTCGAAACAACCGATGTTGACCGCCACCACCGAACCATTCTCGCTGATGATCGGGTTGTAATTGCTCATTTCCTCGCACAGCGAGCGAATTTCAAAATAGGTCTTGCTGGAATTAAAAATCAGCGGGTAATCATGCTGCTGCAACTGCTTGATGGCGGCAGCCGCATCGATCCATTTATAGTTTTCGTGGTCCAGCAAGGTACCGTCCAGGTCGGTAAACACAATCAGTTTTTTCATTTAGTCGCCATTCATGTTCACCCGACACACCTGGTGCTGGTCGTTGAGTTCCAGCACCACATCGGCCCGCGCCGGCATCTCCTCCAGGCTGGCCCGGGTGATGCGTTCATAATGCATGATGAATCGCCGCACCGCCTGCTCCGACATCACGTGCCGGGCCGCCTCGGGCTGATCCGCCAGCGACTCTCGTAGTTTGCGTTCCTGCAGCAATCGCCATTCGAAGACATGTTCCATGGAGGGTATTTTCAGCATCATGAGACGGTCGATCAGGGCAAATAAATCCCGATAAGGACCGGCCAGTTGCTGGTTCACATAGCGGCGCCAGTGCTGATCCGGGTCTTCCTCCGCTTCCAGGCTATTGACCGGCTGCTGCAGGTGCGCCGGCCGCTGGGGCCAGGCCCCCACGCACCAGCCCTCGAACAGGATGATGTCCAGCGGCCCCTGCAGCTGCTGCCAGCGCTCGGCGGGCGCGCGATCGTCCATCGCCTTGTCGAATACCGGCACCTGGAGCCGTTCATGGCTGCCCTGTTTGAGCCGGCTGAGAATATCGATCGCAAGCGCCACATCGTGGGTGCCTGGCACACCCCGGGTAGCCAGCAGGGGATGCACCCGGGATGCCAGCTGCTGGCGCTCGGCGCGGGGCAAATACAGGTCATCGATGGATATCGCCGCCACATGCTTACCGAAACCCTGCTCCAGCAGCCGCTGCAGTATGCGACACAGGGTGGATTTACCGGAGCCCTGGCCACCGTTGATGCCCAGCAGCAACGGCCCCTGCCGCTGCCGATCGGCTATCCAGGCGGCCATGGGCAGGTACAGGCGATGCAACAGGCTCACCGGGATACCGTCGTCAGCCAGCCCTTCCTGCTGCAGCAGCTGCAGAAAAGCCGCCTGCAATGCCTCCGGCGGCCGCTGCAGCTGGGATGCGCTGGGCAGCCCCCCGGGCCACAGGGGCTGCTGGCTGGCGGCTGTTGCGGTTTTATTCATGGACAGGATTTCTCGTCAGTTTTTACCGGTTCATTGCATTTTTGATGCCTACAGGCCAGGCCATTGATTTTATTATGATTTTATATGGATGCGCGGTATTACT
>DATCSZ010000327.1:0-4890 GCA_036568205.1 Pseudomonadales bacterium | reverse complement strand
GTCCTGCAGGCTGTCCGGCCGGCAGATCCAGATGTGAATATCATTGTTTTCCAGCGGAATCAGGGGCATGTTGTAATGGTTAACTTTTGGTAATGTCTCATAAGGGCGTAATGTGTTTACGGATGTGTGAAGGGCTGGCTTAAGTATAAAAAACCTTTAACAACAATTGGTTGTATTTTGCCGGTGGTTTTTTTGTGTCAGGTGATTGTGTGGTATGCGGTTTGTGTGTATTCTGCACGGCCAGCCAACGTTGTACCCGCTTGCGCTGCAGGATAATAAAAATAACCGGTTTGTGCAGCAAAACAATCATGACAAAAAACCAACATGCCAATGCGACAACCACGCCGGAAATGCGGGCGTTTATCCGTGAATCGGATTTGCCGACGGCAATGCTGGCCCGGTTGCTGAAAGTCAGCGAATCCACGGTACGCAAGTGGCGCCAGCGGGATTCGGTAGAGGATGGCTCACACAAGCCGCATCACCTGCAAACCGCGCTGAGCCCGGCCCAGGAATATGTGGTGGTGGAACTGCGCAAGCGCTTGCTGCTGTCACTCGATGAACTGCTGGCCGTTACCCATGAATTTATCCATCCGCACGTATCACGTGCCAGCCTGCAGCGTTGCCTGAAGCGCCATGGCGTTTCACGTCTCAGCGACATGGATGAAGGTGGCCAGTTGCTGGATGCCGATGCCTCGGTGCGGGTCACGATTGAGGATCGCGCCGCACGCCGGCAGATGCAGCCGGCAGTATCGCCAGAGGAGATGAAAAAAGTTCTCGGTGTGGGTGATGACGAGATTGTCAATGTCAATGTCATGGCACTGCCGAAGTTTGATGATGAAAGCCGTCACAGGCGGCTGTTGATCGCCAGCGACCCGGATTCCAGCTGGGTGTATGTCGATCTGTACGACGGCAACGAGCTGGAAGCCGCCGAGCGTTACATGTCCCATGTGCTGAACAAGGCACCGTTTCATATCCGCAAGATTCTTGCGGGCAATTACAGTGAATTTTTAAGCCGTTTTCGTGTGCTGGAAGATACCGGCCACGAAGCGGAGCAACAAGGCGAATAGCAATCCGAGGTTTTACCCCATGGCCAAACAAAAAACACCCGCGTCTGAGCAGCTGAGCCAGGCAGAAGCAAAACGACTGAACTCGCGCCTGCAGCAGACGCCGATTGCCGTGGTCGGCATGGCCTCGGTATTTGCCGATGCCAAAAACCTCAGTCAGTACTGGGACAATATCATGGAGAAAATCGACTCCATTATTGATGTGCCGCCATCGCGCTGGGCGATTGAGGATTATTACTCGCCGGATAAAAGCATGCCGGATAAAACCTACTGCAAGCGTGGTGCGTTTATCCCGGACCTGGATTTTGACCCGATGGAGTTTGGCCTGCCGCCGAATATTCTTGAAGTGACGGATATTGCCCAGTTGCTGGCCCTGGTTGTGGCGCGTGATGTGATCGAGGATGCCGGCATCGGTGATGGCAGCGGTTACGACCGGGACAAGGTGGGCGTGGTGCTCGGCGTCGGCGGTGGCCTGAAACAGATTGTGCCATTGACCTCACGGCTGCAGTACCCGGTGCTGGAAAAAGTGCTGACCTCCTGCGGTGTGGAAGAAAAAGACCGTGCGGTGATTATCGACAAGTTCAAGAAAGCCTATATCCCGTGGGAGGAAAACTCGTTCCCCGGCATGCTGGGCAACGTGATTGCCGGCCGTATTGCCAACCGCTTTGACTTGGGTGGCACCAACTGTGTGGTGGATGCGGCCTGTGCCGGTTCACTGGCGGCGATGAAACTGGCCGTCAGTGACCTGCTGGAGTATCGCAGCGAGGTGATGATTTCCGGTGGTATCTGCTGTGACAACTCGCCGTTTATGTATATGTCGTTCTCGAAAACCCCGGCCTTTACCACCAACGAGACCATCCGTCCGTTTGATGAAGACTCCAAGGGCATGATGGTCGGTGAGGGCATTGGCATGGTGGCGCTGAAGCGCCTGGAAGATGCCGAGCGTGATGGTGATCGTGTCTATGCCGTACTGAAAGGCATTGGTACGTCATCGGATGGCCGTTTCAAGTCGATTTATGCGCCACGGCCGGATGGTCAGGCCAAGGCGCTGAAACGGGCCTGGGACGATGCCGGTGTTGATCCGAAAACCTGTGGCCTGATCGAGGCGCACGGCACCGGCACCATGGCCGGTGATGCTGCCGAGTTTGCCGGCCTGAGCCGTTTTTTTGGCCAGCACAATGATCAGCACCAGTCGATTGCGCTCGGCAGTGTCAAGTCACAGATAGGCCACACCAAGTCGGCTGCCGGTTCTGCCGGTTTTATCAAGGTGTGCCTGGCCCTGCACCACAAGGTGCTGCCACCGACCATCAATGTCGACAAGCCCGGCAGTCAGCTGGATATCGACAATTCACCGTTTTACCTGAATACCGAAACCCGGCCCTGGTTGCCACGCCAGGACGGCGCGCCACGGCGCGGTGGTGTCAGCTCGTTTGGTTTTGGCGGCACCAATTTCCATTTTGTGCTGGAAGAATACCAGCCACGCCAGCAGGGCGCCTACCGGCTGAACATTGTGCCGCAAGCGGTGCTGCTGGCTGGCGACAATGAGCACGCGGTATTGTCGCACCTGCAGGCCTGGCGAACCCGGCTGGCCGTGGATGTTGATGAGCAGCCGTATGTATTCAACCGGCTGGTCACGGAATGCGGCCTGCAAACACCGGCCGCCAGCCAGGCGCGCATCGGTTTTGTAGCCCGTGATGCCGGCGAGGCACTGGCGATGATCGACCAGGCCATTGCCCGACTGGGCCAGCAGGCCGGTGCCGAGGCATGGACACTGCCATCGGGCATTGCCTACCGGCGCCAGGGTGTGGATGCCAAAGGCAAGGTGGTGGCATTGTTCTCCGGCCAGGGTTCACAATATGTGAACATGGGTGTGGAGCTGGCCTGCAACTTCCCGCCGATGCTGGCTGCAGCCGCGGCGATGGACGCCGAGTTCAGCGCCAGTGGCCTGGATCGTTTGTCCAGCATTACCTATCCGACACCGGTTTTCAGTGCCGCCGATCGTGAAGCACAGGATCGCAAGCTGCAGCTGACCCAGCATGCCCAGCCGGCGATTGGCACCTTCAGTGCCGGGGTGTATGACATTTTCCGCAATGCCGGTTTTGTCGCCGATTTTGCTGCCGGCCACAGTTTTGGTGAGCTGACCGCGCTGTGGGCGGCCGGTGTATTGTCGGACAAGGATTTTCGTATGCTGGCGCGGGCCCGTGGCCAGGCGATGGCAGCCCGTGACGAGGCCGGATTTGATGCCGGTACCATGATTGCCGTGGTTGGCGAGCCGGATGCAGTGGCGCGTGCCATTGATGGCATTGACGGCGTGTCGATTGCCAACTACAACTCGCGTAACCAGGTGGTAGTGGCCGGTGCAACGGCGCAGGTGGAAAAAGCCTTTGAGCTGCTGAAAGCTGATTTCAAGGTGGTCAAGCTGCCGGTTTCGGCTGCATTCCATACGCCGCTGGTAGGCCACGCACAAAAACCGTTTGCCGCCGCGATCGACAAGGCCGCGTTTGCCAAACCGGCCATCCCGGTATTTGCCAATGGCACTGGCAAGGCACATTCCGACAAGCCGGCTGACATCAAAAAGGCACTGAAAAACCATATCCTGGAGTCGGTGCGTTTCAACGAGGAAGTGGCCAACCTGTACCAGGCCGGCGGCCGGGTATTTGTTGAATTCGGCCCGAAAAACGTGCTGACCAGACTGGTCGAGAATATCCTGTCGGACAAGGATGATGTACTGGCGATTGCTGTTAATGCCAACCCGAAAAAATCATCCGACCTGCAGCTGCGCCAGGCCGCCGTACAGATGGCGGTGTATGGCGTCGAGCTGGCCAATGTCGACCCGTATTCACTGCTGGCACGGCCAACCGAGGCGCCGAAAAAATCACCGATGGCCATGAAGCTGTCGGCGGCATCCTACGTCAGCGACAAGACCCGCAAGGCCTTTGATGATGCGCTGAACGATGGTTACCGCATTGCCGGCCAGGGCCAGCCGCAGGTGGTCGAAAAGATTGTTGAGAAAGTGGTCGAGAAAATTGTTGAGGTGCCGGTTGCCTCGGCACCGGCTGCATCGGCTGCCGGCAACGCCGGCCAGACCGCTGAGCTGGTAGCAACGCTGGAGCGCAGTGTCAGTGATTTGTGTCGCCAGCAGCAGCAATTGCTGGATGTGCATGAACAGGTCATGCAGGGGCCGCAGCAGTATGCCCGCACCGTTGAGCAGGTATTGTCGGCCCAGGCCGGTGGTGCACTGCCGGATGCGGTGGACAAGACGCTGGCGATGTATCACCAGTTCCAGAGCGATACCCTGCGTGTACATGAACAATACCTGAACCGTCATGCCGGCCAGGGCATGTCGCCGGTTGCTGCGCCAGTGACTGCGGCGGCTCAGCCTGTACCGGTGCCTGTTGCACAGCCTGCGCCGGTAGCAGCGCCAGTGCCGCCAGCAGCGGCCCAGACAGCGCCGGTTGTTGCGACACCGGCCAGCAAGCCAGCCGCTGCAGCAGCGACAAAACCGGCAGCGGCAGTAGTGGCGCCTGCGCCGGTGGCCAAGGTTGCGGCTGCGGTGGCAGCGCCAGCCGGCCTGGACAGCGCCAGGGTGCAGCAGGTCATGATGGCCGTGGTAGCGGAAAAAACCGGCTACCCGGCGGAGATGCTGGAGCTGTCGATGGACATGGAGGCCGACCTTGGCATTGACTCGATCAAGCGGGTGGAAATCCTTGGTGCAGTACAGGACCAGCTGCCCGGCCTGCCGGAACTGAACCCGGAAGACCTGGCCGAGCTGCGCACGCCGGGCCAGATTGTCGATTACATGCAGGCGAAACTGCCGCAGGGCAGT
>DATCSZ010000326.1:0-23823 GCA_036568205.1 Pseudomonadales bacterium | reverse complement strand
CACTGCCGTGCTGGAATGGGTGCTGGCACTGAGACCGGTCATCAGGCCCAGCAGCGTGATAACGCCGGAACTGAGGCCGAAGAAAATGCCGCTGACAGCCGGGTTGGCTCGGATCATGCGAGACCTGCTGCCGGCAGCAGGCGGCGGCGCAGGAACTGGCGCTGCTGTTCGGTGTTGCGGGTAAAGCTGCCGGTAATCATCAGCAGTGACAGCGCCAGGCGCACGGTCAGTTCGGTGATCTCGGCCAGTGTGTCGTCATCCACCGGCTGCGGCCGGAAAATCTCGCGGAATAATGACAGGCAGATGGCCAGGCCCTCCGGGTCGCTGAGGGCATCCTTGTTGATATAGCCGGAAATATCAGCCTCGGTCAGTACCGCCAGATAAGGTTCCCGTGGCAGTTCTTCCAGCGCAAACAGGATGGATTCCACCAGCCGGTCGGCGACTGTGTCATAACGGTTGATGTGTTTCATCAGGCGTTCGGCAAAGGCATAGCCGGATTGCAGCAAGGCAGTGCGGATCACATCATTGCGGTTGGGGAAATAGCTGTAAACGGTAGGGCGGGTGACGCCGGCCTGTTTGGCAATATCGTTGAGGCTGGTTTTTTCGATGCCCCATTGTTTCACGCAGGCAATCGCCGCATCCAGGATGCGTTGCTGGGTGTCGTTGAAAGCGTCTTTGCTGATCAGTGTTGTTGGCATGGCGTGCATCTTATCAGGCTAAGGCAGAAAAATTAATATTTACATATTTACAATATGTGTAAAGTTGAATAGCATGGCCAGCATAAATCGGAACCGTGTTTTTATCAAACCGTTTGCGAACTGACGCAAGAGGAATGTCGTATGACAAGCGCTACCAGCACAGCCGGCCACAGTGGCGGCCAGCCGCCGCCGAAGATGAAGGGTGGCCTGCCATTCATTGGCCATATGATCCCGTTTGCCAGGAATCCGTACCTGTTTGTCAAAAAAGTGGGTGACACGCTGGGCGAAATTGGCCAGTTCACGATGCTGGGGCAGAAGATGGTGTTGCTGACCGGCGATGAGGCCAGTGCGCTGTTTTACCGTTCGCCGGACGAGGTGCTGGACCAGTCCGCCGCCTACAAGATGATGACGCCGGTGTTTGGTGAAGGCCTGGTGTTTGATGCACCGATCGAGCGCAAGAACGAGCAGCTGAAAATGCTGATGCCATCGCTGCGTATGGAAGCGATGCGCAATCACTCATCCAAGATTGTCCAGGAAGTGGAAGACATCATCGCCGGCTGGGGTGACAAGGGCGAGGTGGAGCTGGTCGAGTTCATGAAGCAGCTGACCATCAATACCGCCAGCCACTGCCTGCTGGGCCGTGAATTCCGTTATGAACTGTCGGAAGAATTTGCCGAGATTTATCACGACCTGGAAAAAGGCGTGCACCCGCTGGCGTTTAATTTCCCGAACCTGCCGATTCCGGCTTTCCGCCGCCGTGACCGGGCACGGGTTCGCCTGCAGGAACTGGTTGGCGGCATTATCAAAAAGCGGGAAAGCCAGAGCGAAAAACCGAGCGACATGTTCCAGACCCTGATCGACATGAAATATGCCGATGGCACGCCGCTCAGCCATAACGAAATTACCGGCATGCTGATTGCATCGATTTTTGCCGGCCACCATACCAGCTCCGGCACGGCGGCCTGGGTGCTGATTGAGCTGCTGCGCAATCCTGCCGTTTTGCGTGAGGTGCGCCAGGAAATTGATGATTTGCTGGGTGAAAAAGGCGAGGTGACATTCCAGTCGCTGCGCGAAATGCCGAAGCTGGAAAACGTGTTGAAAGAAGTGCTGCGCCTGCATCCGCCGCTGATTATCCTGATGCGCCAGGTGCAGGAAGACATCCACTTCAAGAACTACACCATCAAGGCCGGTGACATGGTGTGGGCGTCGCCGCCGGTAACCCATCATATGTCGAGCCTGTTTGGCAACCCGGAGGTGTTTGACCCGGACCGCTATAACGATCCGCGTTGTGAAGACAAGAACCTGATGGCCTACCAGCCATTCGGTGGCGGCAAGCACAAGTGTTCCGGCAATGCCTTTGCGATGTTCCAGATCAAGGCGATATTTGCGGTATTGCTGCGCCGTTATGAATTTGAACTGGTCAACAGCCCGGCCAGCTATGTTGATGATTACACCCAGATGATTGTGCAGCCGAAGGCGCCATGCCCGATCCGTTATCGCCGCCGCGATGCGTCCACTTTCAGCAGTGAGTACGGCAAGTCGAGGGAAACAGAGGCGGGGCAGTGCCCGTTCCACGCGCCGGCAGAGGTGCCTGAGGCAAAGCCGAAAACCCTGCATGTGGTGGTTGATACACTGTTATGCCAGGGCCATGCCATGTGTATGGGCGAAGCGCCGGCTATTTTCCGTGTGGATGAAAACAACCTGCTGCATATCCTGAAAGACCCGCTGGATGAAGCTGACATGGAGAAAGTCCACAATGCCATCCGCTTCTGCCCGAACAAGGCGCTCAGCCTGCTGGAAAAATAACACTGCGCTCATGACGCAGTCACGGCGTTTTACCCCGGGCCATGGATGGCCCACCCCTTTGCTGGCACTATGACGGTATGATGGCGGAAAAAATAATAATGTTGAGGCATACACGATGAACACATCCCTGTGGTTTTCGGCCAACCCGGACAAGGCCTGGGTGGAAAAACTTTTCCTGGTTTACTCGCCGGTATGGATGTTGATCATGCTGGCGGCAATGGTATTTGGCTGGGATACCAGCTTCTCTGATGCCGGCCTGCTGATACTGTCGCTGGTGGTGGCGTTGCCGATCCTGCTGCTGCCGGCGCTGCTGGCGAAAAAATACAGCGCTACACCGTGGCGGCAGAGCTACTGGCTGAAGGCCAATATCTACCTGTTTGTGTTCAGTGTGTTTGGCAACTACTTTGGCTCCGAGTATTTTTTTGATGTGCTGGGCATGGTCTATAACTTCCCCAATGCCACCACCAACCTGGATGCCGCGCTGGTCGGCAGTGGCCGGCAGCAAGTGCCGCTGATCATGTATTTCCTGACCCATGCCTACTTCATGACTTACCACGCCACCGCCAATATTGTCCTGCGCCGGCTGCGTAACCTGAAGCTGCCCGGCGGTATCGCGTTGTTTGGCCTGTTTGTGTTTGTGATCGGTTATGTCTGGGCCTTCCTGGAAACCAAGGCCATGGCCAACCCGCTGATGGAAGGCAATTTTCATTATGAAAAAATGGAGGTCATGCTGGCCTATGGTTCAGCGATTTACGCTTTGTATTTTATCGCCAGTTTCCCGATTTATTATTTTATTGATGAGGACAAGGGCCGTTCATGGAGCCTGCTGCAGGTGACTGCCGGTGGCTTGAGTGCCAGCATGCTGACGTTTTTCCTGCTGGATATTGCTGCCCATTGGGTTGGCAGCCTGTAGCCGGGCTTGATCAGTGGCGTTAAGCTGAATGACAAATCGCGGCCATGGCCGCGATTTTTTTTGCCCGGCTTTTTCCCCGGCGGCTATAAGGCAGGTGCCAGTGCCGCCGGCAGCGGGGTCAGCCCGCCCTCGTCCTGCTGGCTGTTGCGAATGGTGGCCAGCCGTTCACGGATGCCAGGGTGACTTTGTAAAAAGGCAGCCCATTCGGCGTCATCCTGCTGTTCCAGCAAGCGGGTGAAAAAGGTTTCTGCACCGCGGGTGTGGCCGTACAAGGCCTGCAGCATCTGCAATGCGCCGGCATCAGCTTCACGCTCCATGTCGCGGCTGAAGCTGGCCATGGCCATCAGGCCGGAGCTGCCGGCCAGTGCCTGCATGGCGCCGCTGTTGCCGGTAATGGCAGCCAGCAACAGCTGCAGCACAATGCCCTGGCTGAGACTCTGGATCGGGTGGCGATGGCGGATATGGGCAATCTCGTGGGCCAGCACCATGGCCAGCGCGTTTTCGCTGTCCAGCTGGTCGAGCAGGCCTTGCATGACAAACACATGGCCGCCCAGCGTGGCAAACGCATTGGCAGTATCGTCGTCCAGGTAGTGCACGCTGATACGCATGCCATCCGGCAGTGGTGTGGCGGCTGTCAGCCGGTCGGCCAGTGCCTGCAGGGCCTGCTGCTGTTCATGGTTTTCGCTGCTGTCACTGGCCAGCCAGTTGGCGGGCAGCACACGTTGCTCCAGCGCAAACGGCAGCAATGGCGCCAGATGGCGTACCGCAAGGCCAATGCCGGCGATGGCCAGCGCCAGCAACAGCAGCAGCGCCGCCAGCAGCCAGGCAAACTCCTTCAGCGGGTGTTCCTGCGAGGCGTTAATGCCTTCCGGCAACAGCGGATTGCGCCGGGGCAGGCTCATCGGTGAATCATTGCCGTGCCATAGGCCAGCACCTCTACCGAGCCAATGCCCTGGCCGGCATTGCCGGACACCTGGCTGGTCTCGAACTTCAGGTTGATGACCGCATCGGCACCCAGTGTCCGGGCCTGCTCCTGCATACGCAACACGGCCTCGCGGCGGGCGCGGTCAAGCAGCGATTCATAGGCGGTAATGCGCCCGCCAAACAGGTTTTTCAGGCCGGCGGCCAGGGTCTTGAAGTAATCGACCGAGATCACCACACTGCCGCAGACCAGCTGGCCGTGATGGCGCAGCAGTTCGGTCGGCGGCAGGCGCTGGCTGAGCAGCAGCACATCGCCCAGCTGCTGTTCACGTTCACGGATGCTGTGGTAATGGCGTTTTTCGACAATCCGGCCGGAGACATAGCCGGTCAGTGTCAGCAGCAGAAAAATGCCCAGCTGGATCAGTGCGTCCATGCTTACAGCGCCGTGATCTTGACGGCAGTGCCATAGGCCAGGATTTCCGAGGCGCCGGCGGCAATCGAGCTGGTGGCAAAACGCACATTGATGACAGCATTGGCGCCGAGACTGCTGGCCTGCTCCTGCATGCGTGCCAGGGCCTCCTCGCGTGATTCCTGCAGCAGCTCGGTATAGCTTTTCAGCTCGCCGCCAAAAATATTCTTGAAGCCGGCCATGATGTCCTTGCCGGCATGTTTGGCCTTGACCGTACTGCCCTGGACCAGGCCAAGGTGTTCGGTGACGCGATGATTGGGGATAACTTCAATATTGCTGATCAGCATGACGGGCTTCCTTGTTGAAAAAGCGCAATCTAACAGACTCTTTCGGGTCTGCAAAGCCAATCGCTGCGGCTTGAAGTGCTGGCGTGCGTCATGTCATGCTGCCAACACTGAACGGGAGGGCAAATCATGAAAACCAGGCACTTATTATTGTTATGCAGTCTGCTATTTTCGCTGCCGCTGGCTGCCGCCCCGCAATGGCAGGACAAGCCGCTGCCGGTACTCAGCGGCGACAGCTGGCAGCTGGAACTGCTGGCCAGGGGGCTGGATGACGGCTGGGGGCTGGCGCAGTTGCCGGATGGCCGCTGGCTGGCCAGCTCACGCAAGGGCGGCGAGCTGTGGCTGCTGGACCAGCAAAAGGCCTCGCTGAAAACTGTGCTGCAAATCGACAATCACTATCGTCGCGGCCAGGGTGGCCTGTTTGCCGTGCATGTGGACCGGGATTTTGCCCGCCATCCGTATGTGTACCTGGCAATGGCGGTCAGTGAACAGGGCAAGACCAGCACCCGCCTGCTGCGTTACCGCTGGCAGGATGATCACCTGCAGCATGAGCAGACGCTGTTTACCGCCAGCCCGTGGGTCGACAACAGCGGCCATTTTGGCGGTGCCATTGCCCAGGATGGGCAGGGCCGTTTGTACCTGTCGGTCGGTGATCGTCGCCAGCCGGCCCTGCCGCAGCAGCCAGGCAACAGTGTCGGCAGTATTGTGCGGCTGGATCGTGACGGCCGGCCGGCAGCGGGCAACCCGTTTGCCGGGCAGGGTGATGCGGCCGTGTACAGTTATGGCCACCGCAATCCGCAGGGCCTGGACTGGGCCGACGGTGTGCTGTGGGCGGTGGAGCACGGGCCGCAGGGCGGCGACGAGCTGAACCGCATTGAGGCCGGGCGTAATTACGGCTGGCCGGTAATTACCTATGGCGAGCAATACGGCGGCGGGCGCATTGGTGAAGGCACGGCCAGGGCCGGCATGGAGCAGCCGCTGTATTATTATGTGCCATCGATTGCCACCTCGGACCTGCTGGTTTACCGCAGCCAGGCCTTGCCCGGCTGGCAGGGCAGCATTCTGGTCGGCTCATTACGCGGTGGTGTGGTCAGCCGGCTGGTGCTGGTGGATGGCCAGTGGCAGGAACGTGAACGGCTGTTTGGCTCGCTGGGTGAGCGCTGGCGGTCACTGGCGGTGGATGGCCAGGGGCAGGTCTGGTTGCTGGCGGAAAGCGGACGGCTGTACCGGCTGCGGCCGCGCTGAGCAGCTGACAGAACAGGCGGGCATAAAAAAAGGGAGCTGAAAGCTCCCGAGAGGTAGTCCGGCCCTGGACGAGTGCTCCATAGACAGCATTCCTGATGAAGTAATTCCAGTGTAGACCAAAAAAATTCAGGCCTTAGGCTGTTTTTGAATCACCATCACATTTGACAGACGGGAACATTATAAAGGGTTGATGCGGTTGACCAGTTCGTACAGCGGGTTGCGGAACCGCATCGGCGCATCCAGTACGGCCAGGCACAGGCAGTCGCGATCGGCGGTGGCAGTGGGCGAGTGCGGCTGGCCAGGCTGGCGCAGGACAAAGTCGCCTTCACGGTAAACGCCGCTGTCATCGGAAAAACTGCCCTGCAGGATCACGGTGTATTCGCGGCCGCGATGATCGTGTTGCGGCACCGAGGCGCCGGCCTGGATGCGGATCAGCGAGGCATTGATGCCGTTGTCGTTAAGCAGGATGGCCGAGTGCACCTTGCTGCCATGGCGGCGCCATTTCAGCTGTTCTAGATCATAGCCGACCAGTTTTTTCACCGAATGCGGGATATGGTCACGTTCGGTGGCCATCTGCACCCGCCCGGCCGAGCTGCTGGCCTTGCTGTCGATGCGGTCAAAAATGCTGTCCAGCAGGCTGTCATCAACAGCGGCAGGTTCCAGCTGCTCAAACATCAGGCCGCCGATGGCGTCGAGTCTGGCCAGTTGCTGGCGGCATTGCTCACAGTATTCCAGGTGTACGGAAATGCACAGGCCCACGGACGGCGCAATCACGCCGGCGGAAAACTCCAGCAAATCATCATAGTCGGGGTGAAATTGGGCGTTCATCAGTGCGTCACCATGACTTTCAGTTTGTTCAATGCCAGCCGTACCCGGGATTTCACCGTGCCCAGCGGCAGCCCCAGCTCGTCGGCTACTTCGCTGTGCGACTTGCCTTCCATATAGACCTTGGCAATGATCTGTGCCTGGTCGCTGGGCAATTCCTTGAAGCAGTCGCGCAGCTGGCGTTCAAACTGGCGCTGTTGCACGGCCTGGAACGGCGCCGGGCTGTTGTCGTCCTCAATATCAAACAGCTCGTCGGATTCCAGCGGGTAATCGTGGCGCGAGTGTTTGCGAATCATGTCGATACGGCAGTTGCGGGCAATGGTGAAAATCCAGGTGCTGGCACCGGCCATCGACGCATCATAGCTGCCGGCCTTGTTCCAGATCTTGATCATCACCTCCTGCACCAGGTCATCAGCAAACTGGCCAGGATTGTGGCTGTACGGGTTGGCCAGCGCAAACGAGCGGATCAGCGGTGCAAAATGGCGGAACAAACGCTGGAATGCCTGGCGATCCTGGTGCTCGGCGATGCGGGCAAGCGTGGATTGCCATTCATCGGCAGCCGGCGGATTGTCGGTAAGGCTCACTACATTGTTCCGTTGGGATTTGAGAGTCAGCATATTAAGCACGATAAAAGCCAATTACAATGCTGTTTACGCAGCCGGGTGTTGGCTGGATCAACAGCAGCGATGCAAAAAAGTGTCGATGATGAAAAGAACCGGCGGGGCAGCCGGCAACGTATATAGCGGCAAGATCAATGTAAAAGCAGATAGCCAGGGAGCGTTATATGCAGACATCCATACCACTGGGCATCAGCGCCTGTGTCACCGGCCAGCCGGTGCGTTTTAATGCCGGCTCGGCAAAAATGCCGCCGTTGCTGCGGGCACTGGGTGATGATTTTTCATTGCTGCCGTTCTGTCCCGAGCTGGCTGCCGGCATGGGGGTGCCGCGTGAGCCGGTACGGCTGGTCAATGGTGATGGCCGCTTGCAGCTGGCCGGCGTCAGCAGCGGCGAAGACTGGCATGACCGCCTGCAGGCCGTGGCCATGGATCATGCCATGCTGGCGGCCAGCCAGCAGCTGCGCGGTTTTGTGGTGAAGTCCAAATCGCCATCCTGTGGCAACGGTTCGGCCAAGCGCTACAATCGCCATGGCGTGGTGGACGGCAAGCAGGATGGTGTGTTCACCACGATACTGAAACAGCAGCTGTTGATTCCGGTGGTCGAGGCCGAGCAGCTGAACAGCCCGCTGGTGGCCGACCGGTTTCTGCAGCAAGTGATGCTGGCCGATGATTTTTACCGCCTGCCGGCAGAACTGCGCGCCCGCGACCTGCTGGAGCTGTACAGCCGCTACAAGCTGCAGGTGATGGCCAGCAGTCCGTCACATTACCGCATGGCCGGCCGTTTGCTGGCCAATATGGCCGGTGCGGACATGGCCGGGCTGCGCGACCAGTTATACCTGTTGCTGTTTGATGCGCTGGATCGTTACAGCAGCCGCGAGCGCCACGTCAATGCACTGATGCATATCCAGGGCTATTTCAAAAAACAGCTGCCGGCGCGGCTGAAGCAGGAGTTTGTCCGGCTGCTGGAGGCCTATCGCCAGGCGCACCTGCCGCTGTCGGTGCCGATCACAATGATCCGCCATTACCTGCTGTTATACCCGAACGATTATTTGCAGTCACAGCGCTACCTGCAGCCCTACCCGGACAGTTATGGCCTGAGAAATCACCTATGAACACGGCAGTTATGATGGATAAGCCTGCGGTTTATCGCCTTTTTTGTGAAACCTACCAGCACAGTGGCAAGCTGGATAGCCAGCAGCTGGCGGCCTTATATGACGGGCAGGTGGTGTTTTGTGATCCGGTACACCGCATCGAGGGGCTGGCGGCCCTGCAGGCCTATTTTGCCGGCATGGTCAAACGGCTGAATTACTGCCACTTTGACTTTGTTGACGAGCTGGTCGGCAGCGACCGGGCCTATATTACCTGGGACATGCATTTTTCCCATCCGGCAATTGCCGGTGGCCAGCCGCAATGCCTGCGTGGCATGAGCCATATCCGTTTTTGTGGCGGACGCATTGATTACCACGAAGACTGTTATGACATGGGCGCCATGCTGTATGAACACCTGCCGCTGCTGGGCAGGGCAACCCGGTTTTTGAAAAACCGGCTGGGCAACAAACGATGAAAAGTGTCTGGATAACCGGCGCCAGCTCCGGCATTGGCCGGGCGCTGGCGATGCGGCTGGCTGATCTTGGCTGGTCGGTGCTGGCCACGGCACGCAATGAGGACGCATTGTTGCAGCTGGAACAATACAGCAGCAACATCCAGGCCTTGCCTGCCGATCTGACCGTGGCGCAGGATATTGACACCCTGCGCACGTTTTTTGACCTGCGTGGCCAGGGGCTGGATGCGCTTGTGGTCAATGCCGGCAGCTGTGAATATATGGATAACGCAACACTGGACAGTGCCAGCCTGCGCCGGGTATTCGAGCTTAATGTGTTTGCTGCTGCCGAAACCATTGACGTGGCCTTGCCATGGCTGAAAAAGGCGGCCGGTCATGTGCTTGGCATCATCAGCATGAGTGTCTACCTGCCATTTACCCGTGCTGAATACTATGGCGCATCGAAAGCGGCATTCCGCTATTACCTGCAAAGCCTGCGTGTGGATCTGGCAGCCAGTGGTGTATCCGTTACCGAAGTGTATCCCGGGTTTATTGATACACCGCTGACTGAAAAAAACGATTTTCCCATGCCGCTATTGATGCCGGTTGACAAGGCCGTGCAACGCCTGGTGGCGGCCTTGGACAGTCGGCCCTTGCGCAGCGCCTTTCCGTGGCGGCTGCATGTGTTGCTGAAACTGATGGCCGTGCTGTCGCCGCTCTGGCGTGTTGTCCATCAGGCAAAACCAGTGAGTTGATCCATGAAAATTGCAATTATCGGCAGTGGCATATCCGGGCTGACCGCAGCTTATTACCTGCATGGCCAGCACCAGGTGACACTGTATGAAAAAAACAGCCGTATCGGCGGCCATACCGCCACCGTGGATGTCACGCTGAACGGCCGTGACTACGCGATCGATACCGGTTTTATTGTCTATAACGAACGCACCTATGCCAATTTTATCCGCCTGCTGGATGAGCTGGGCGTTGCCACCCGGCCGACACGCATGGGCTTTAGTGTCAGCTCGCGGATCAATGGCCTGGAGTATTCCGGTGCCGGCCTGGATGCCATGTTTGCCCAGCGGCGCAATCTGCTGAATCCGTCACACTGGCGTATGCTGCGTGACATCCTGCGCTTCAACCGCGAGGCGCCGCAGCACCTGGCAGCCGGTATCGTTGACGAAAACGTCACGCTCGGTGACTACCTGTCCCGTTACCGTTATTCCAGCGCATTCCGTGACCATTACCTGGTGCCGATGGGCGCGGCCATCTGGTCGGCCGGCACCGATGTGATGATGGAATTCCCGATGCGGTTTTTTATCCGCTTTTTTGATAATCACGGCCTGCTGCAGGTGCGCAACAGGCCACAATGGTATGTGATAGACGGTGGTTCACGCAGTTATATTGCGCCGCTGACGCGCGGTTTTCGCCAGCATATTGTGCTTAACAGCCGCATTACTGCTGTAAATCGTCACGACAGCGGGGTGCGCCTGCATCACGCCAATGGCACGGTGGAGGAGTATGACGAGGTGGTTTTTGCCTGCCACAGTGATGAAGCGCTGGCCCTGCTGGCCGATGCCAGTGATGCCGAGCGCAGTGTGCTGTCGGCAATGCCCTACCAGAACAACGATGTGGTGCTGCATACCGATGAATCGCTGCTGCCGGCGCTGAAAAAAACCTGGTCGAGCTGGAATTACCAGCTGAACAGCTACCGCCAGAACATGGTCACGCTGACCTATAACATGAATATCCTGCAGGGCATCCAGGCGCCGGTGACTTTCTGTGTCACGCTGAACGACAGCCGCAGCATCGATCCCGGCAAGGTGCTGGCACGGTTTAACTATGCCCACCCGGTATTCAGCCGTGAATCGCTGGCGGCCCAGCAACGCTGGGGCGAAATCAACGGCGTGCGCCACAGCTGGTTTTGCGGCGCCTACTGGCGCAACGGTTTTCATGAGGACGGTGTGGTCAGCGCATTGCAGGTAGTCAATGGCCTTAAGGCCCGTTGTGGCCAGCCGGGTGTACTGGTGTTGTCGAATCATGACTGAACCACGCAGCGCCCTGTACCAGGGCACGGTGCGCCACCGGCGCCTGCAGGAGGCCGGCCACGAATTTTGTTACCGGCTGTTTATGGTGCTGGCCGATATCGACCGGCTGCACGAGATTACCGGCCGGTCACTGTTCTGGTCGCAGGAAAAACCCAATATCGCCAGTTTTTACCGGCGCGATTTTCTGCCAATGTACCATGGCACGATGCGCGAGAAAGTGCAGCAGGCACTGGCCGGGCAGGGTTTTTCCGCCTGCAGCGGACGTATCCTGCTGCTGGCCAACTGGCGTTATTTCGGTTACCTGATCAACCCGGTCAGTGTGTATTACTGTTATGACGATAAAGATCAGCTGCAATACCTGCTGCTGGAGGTAACCAACACACCATGGAAGGAACGCCGGCTGTATGTGCTGCCGGCAGCGGCAGATGGCCGGCTGCCGGCCTTTGACAAAACCCTGCATGTGTCGCCGTTTTTTGCCATGGACATGAGCTACCGGGTAAAAGCCAGCACCCCGGCTGAAAAACTGGCGCTGCACCTGGATTTGCAGCAGCATGGCGACAAGGCCTTTGATGCCACGCTGGCATTGTCGCGGCTGCCGGCCGATGGCTGGCAGCTGGCAGCGGTGTTGTTGCGTTATCCATGGATGACGATGAAGGTGTTTCTTGCCATTCACTGGCAGGCACTGAAATTGTATGCCAAAAAGGTGACGGTGAAACCGCACCCAGCCAAACACAGGAGCTGAATGCATGAGAACAAGCAGTGTAAGAGACATCAAGACCAGCGCTGCATTACGCCAGCCGCTGGTGCCCAGTGCCCGTTCGCTGGTGCTGGCCCAGCTGCAGCAAATCACCAGTGGCCGCCTGCTGCTGACCGATGGTGATGACAGCTACAGCTTTGGCGAGTGCGCCGACAAGGCGCAGGTGACCGGCCGTATCGAGGTGCTGGATGCGCGGCTGTACACGCTGATGCTGCAGCGTGGCATGCTCGGTGCTGCCGAGGCCTATATGCAGGGCTGGTGGCAGACGCCGGACCTGGTGGCACTGATCCGGGTGATGGCACGCAACCTGCCCAGTGCTGCACGCATCGACCGCCGGCGCAGCCTGTGGCAGCGACTGGCGCTGGCTGGCCATGCATTGTTTCATCGCAATACGCTGGCCGGCTCGCGGCGCAATATTGCTGCCCATTATGATCTGGGTAACGACTTCTTTGCCCTGTTCCTGGATCGCAGCATGATGTATTCGTCAGCGATTTATGCCGATGGCGAGCAGGACCTGGAACGCGCTGCCGCCTTCAAGCTGGATGAAATCTGCCGCAAGCTGTCGTTGTCGCCGGCCGATCATGTGCTGGAAATCGGCAGTGGCTGGGGCGGTTTTGCCTGCCATGCAGCGCGCCATTATGGTTGCCGTGTCACCACCACCACCATTTCCCGCGAGCAGTACCGGCGTGCCTGCCAGCGGGTGGCGGATGAAGGCCTGTCGGACAGGGTAACGGTATTGTTGCAGGATTATCGTGAACTGCAGGGCCAGTATGACAAGCTGGTATCCATCGAGATGATCGAGGCGGTAGGCCATGAATTCTATGGTGACTATTTTTCCTGCTGTTCGTCATTGCTGAAGCCGGAAGGGCAGATGCTGATCCAGGCGATATTGATGGCAGACCAGCGTTATGACATGGCACGCCGGCATACCGATTTTATCAAGCGCTATATTTTTCCTGGCGGTTGCCTGCCATCGGTCAGCGAAATTGCCACTGCCGTGGCCCGCCACAGCGACATGCAGCTCACCGCGCTGGATGACATCAGCTATGACTATGCGAAAACCCTGGCCGACTGGCGCCAGCGTTTCCTGCAACAGTTGCCGGCAGTACGGGCCCAGGGGTTTGACGAGGCCTTTGTGCGGATGTGGGATTTTTATTTCTGTTATTGCCAGGCCGGTTTTATGGAGCGCAGCATTCATACCGCACAGCTGGTGTTCAGCAAGCCGGGCTGGCGTGATCCGCGTTATCCCTGCCATTGATGCGGTTGTGCTATCCTGCCGGTGACATTGAATAAACCGGCAAGGAGCCTGCCATGCAAAAAATCCTGTTTTTCCTGCGTAACAAGCCCGGCCAGTCGCCGGCACAACTGTCGGCGGCGCTGGCCAGCTGCCTGCAGGATCTTTGTTCACGCTGTTATGCCCTGCGTTATGCGATTGCCGATGCCGATGTGGCGCCTGCTGCCGCACTGCGCATCAACAACACCGCCCACCCGAAAGATGCGCTGGTCAGCCTGTGGTGTGATCACGGCCTGGCGCTGGACGATGTGCAGCAGCAGCTGGCAGCTCTCAGTGACGGGCTGCAGCGTTATGATGTGTTTGAGTCACAGCCACTGAAGGTGGCGGAAAAGCCGGGCCGGGTAGAGGGCATGTGCCAGGTGGCGCTGATGAACCGCCAGCCGGCGCTGAGCCGCAAGGAATGGCTGGATATCTGGCTGGGCAGCCATACCGAAGTGGCGATTGCCACCCAGTCGACCTTCAGTTACCGGCAGAATATTACCGTGCTGGCCGAATCGGCCGGCCCGTGGCCGTGTTATGAAGCGGTGGTGGAAGAAAACTTTCCGGCGGCAGCGATGACCGACCGCGAGGTGTTTTTTGCCGCTGAAGGCAATTTGTCCTTATACCGGGAACACGAAAAGCGCATGCTGGAAAGCTGCATGCGGTTTATCGACTTTGCCGCGTTTGATTGTATACCGATGAGTGAATATATCCTGAAACCGCTGTGACCTGCGGCTTCAGGCGGCCTGCTGTGGTTTCAGGCTGAAGCGCAGCAGCAGGTAGCCGGCCACCGCTGAAACCAGCGAGCCGAGGATGATGCCGAGCCGCTCGTCATACGGTGCGTTGGCGGCAAACGCCAGCGAACCGATAAACAGGCTCATCGTGAAGCCGATACCACACAGCAGCGCCACGCCATACAGGCTGACCAGGTTCATGCCCTGGGGCAGCCTGGCAAACCCCAGCCGCACACCCAGCCAGCACAGGCTGAACACACCAATCTGCTTGCCGACAAACAGGCCCAGTGCGATACCCAGTGTCACCGGGTGCAGTAGTTGCTCGGCACCGATACCGGCAAAGTGAATGCCGGCATTGGCAAAGGCAAACACCGGCAGGATGATATAGGCGACCACCGCGTGCAGATCGTGTTCGGTGCTTTTCAGTGGTGAATAACTGTGGCTGTCATCGCTGTACATCGGGATAAACATGGCCAGCAACACGCCCGCCAGTGTGGCATGCACACCGGATTTCAGCATCGCCACCCACATCACCAGGCCAACCGCCAGGTACACACTGCGGTCGGTTACCCGGAAACGGTTCAGCAGGTACAGCGCCGGCAGGCACAGGCCAACCACCACCAGCGCCTTGACCGAGATATGGGCGGTATAAAACAGCGCAATAATGACAATCGCACCGATGTCATCAAAAATGGCCAGCGAGGTCAGGAAGATTTTCAGCGTAATCGGCACCCGCGGGCCCAGCAGGCTGAGGATCGCCAGCGAGAAGGCAATGTCGGTGGCAGCGGGGATGGCCCAGCCGTGCATGGCCTGGGCTTCGGTATGGTTAAAAAACAGGTAGATCAGTGCCGGTACCGCCATGCCGCCGATGGCACCGAGCAGCGGGAAAACAATGCGGCGCAGGTCGGACAGCTCGCCTTCCAGCACTTCACGTTTCAGTTCCAGGCCAATCATGAAGAAAAAAATCGCCATCAGGCCATCGTTAATCCATAACAGCAGCGGTTTGGCAATGGCAAATTCCCCCATGCGCACTTCAAACGGGATGTCGATCAGCAGCTGGTAGGTCGGTTGCAGCGAGCTGTTGGCAAAAATCATCGCCAGCACGGCGGCGGCCATCATCAAAATGCCGCTGGCCGACTCCATGGCAAAAAAACGGCGGATCGGGTTGGCGTTGTTACCGGTTGTCATCGGGTATCCGTTTGTTGTTATCGTGGCGTTTGCAGTGGCAAAAAGCGCGAACCGGCTGCAAAAGAGCTGCAACATTAAACAATGCCTTTGCCGTTTGGCAAGCCAAAAATGGCCGCCGGCGCTGAAAAACCAGTACAAGCTGGCCAGTCCGGCTGGTTGCTGTGATGCAGGGCAGATTCATAACGGATTGTCACCTGCAGCGGCCATCGGCCAGTGTACAATCACCCTTTTTCGGGAAATGCCATGTCCCAGCCCGCCAAAAGCCTGATTTTTATCCTGGCTGCGATTATCACTATCGGCCCGCTGTCGGTGGATTTGTACCTGCCGGCCATGCCATCAATGGTCGATTACTTTGCCACCAGCCTCAGCCAGGTGCAGCTGACCCTGTCCAGCTACCTGCTCGGCTTTGCCGTGTTTCACCTGCTGTGCGGGCCGCTGTCCGACCGTTATGGCCGCAAGCCGGTGCTGGTTGGCGGCCTGCTGCTGTACCTGGTGATGAGTGTCTGCTGTGCGCTGGCCACTACCGTCGAGCAGCTGGTGGTCTGGCGTTTTTTCCAGGCCATGGGTGCCTGCTGCGCGCCGACCCTTGGCCGGGCCGTGGTGCGTGATGTGTATCCGCCGCACCAGGCGGTCAGTGCGCTGGCCTATGTGTCCAGCCTGATGGCGCTGGCACCGGTGGTGGCGCCGACACTGGGCGGCTTGCTGATCATGGTGGGTGACTGGCGGCTGGCCTTCTGGGTGCTGGCCGCTGCCGCCCTGGTGGCAATTGGCCTGACCCTGTTCTGTGTGCCGGAATCGCTGCCGCAAAAACAGCCGCTGCGGTTGTTGTCGATTTCACGCAATTACCTGCGCCTGCTGCGTCATCGGGTGTATATCGGCAGCGTGCTGACCTCGGCCTTCCTGTATGCCAGTGTGTTTGCCTTTCTGTCCGGCGCCAGTTTTGTGTTGATCGATTTTCTTGGTGTTAACCCGGCCTTTTTTGGAGCCTATTTCCTTGCCATTGTTGCCGGCTTTATCGGCGGTAACCTGCTGACCGCCCGTATGGCCTCGCGCTGGCAGGCAGCGCAGGTGTTCCGTATCAGCATCACGCTCGGTATTGCCGGTGCGCTGGCACTGGTGGCCATTTGCCTGCTGCAGTGGTACCAGCCGGTGCTGATGGTATTGCCGATGTTTTTTGTCACCCTGGCTATTGGCCTGCTGCTGCCGCAGGCCATGGCCCAGGCGTTGCAGCCATTCCCGGAGATGGCCGCCACCGCCTCGGCGCTGATGGGCTTTGTGCAAATGGGTTGCGCCGGCCTGGCCGGCTGGCTGGTGGGCCTGTTCCTGCATGACCAGCCGCTGCCGATGGCGCTGGTGATACTGGGCACTTGTGGATGCGCGGCGATCAGCTATCAGCTACTATTGCGCAACGCCGTCAGCGAGGCAGGCACTGCCTGAGCCGTCCTCGCTCACGCTGCCCGTTCGTTGCCAGCAAGGAGAATCATGATGGACATGCCTGCATTGCCGGTCAGTCGCAAAAGCGCCTGGACAGCCGGCGAAATCACTGACTTTTTATCCCGTGCCGTCATTCCGATGCGCCTGGCCGTTAACGACACTAACGGTTTTCCGCGTATCTGCTCGCTGTGGTTTGGTGTGGTCGATGGCCATCTTGTTGCCGTCAGCCATAAAAAGGCACTGATTACCCGCCTGGCCCAGGCTGATAACCGCTGTGCCTTCGAGATTGCCAGTAACACCGAACCCTACCAGGGGGTGCGAGGCCAGGCACGGGTCGTCATTGATCCGCTGGCCGGCCAGCGCGTGCTGCCGCAGCTGATGGAAAAATACATTGGCAGCCGCCACCCGGATCTGCAGGATTTTCTCAATCGCCGCCTCGCTGATGAATACGCCCTGCGGCTGGATATCGACTGGATCAGTGCCTGGGATTATTCCGGGCGCATGCTGGGCTGACGCCCTGTGCGATTTACCGGACGTGTTATAAACACCGGAGTGGAATGATGGGAAGTGATTTTTTGCTGGCCACACTGTTTAACCTGTCGGTCAACCTGGTGTATACCGTTGTTGCGTTGATGGTGGGTGTGCTGGCACTGAAATTTGTCGACAAAAAGCTGCTCGACAAGGTGGATATCGAGCAGGAGCTGAAAAACAACAATATCGCGGTGGCCATTTTTGCTTCCACGATTTTGTTGTTTGTTGCGCTGATTGTGTCGTTTGGCCTGAAGGGCTAGTACAGCCGTGCAGGATCGCCTGTATGCGATGATACTTGCCTGCCTGATCCTGGCCGGCCTGCTGTTTGGTGAGCCGCAGTCCGCGCAGCAACAGCAGCAACGGCCACAGCCGGCCTGGCCGCCTGAACAGGTGGTGCGCACGTTTCCCGCCCGTGAAGAAGACAGCGTGCTGCAAAGCCTGCAGCAGGCCGGCAGCACACGCGAGCTGTTTGGCAGCGAGGCGCGCCGGGGCCGGATTGTCGCCGCATCCAGCCAGGGTGCTGGCGGGGCAAGCATGACGGATGAGCGGGTACGCAGCAGCGTGGCCGCGATGCTGCCGGAACGGCGCTCATACACCTACAGCTGGAAATCGGCAGCAGGGCAGCTGGTGGCGATGAGTGCCGATCACGCGGTGGATGGCCATTTTTTTGTGCAGGGTTTCCTGACCGACTGGATACCGTATGAAACGCAAAGGTGGTGGGAGCCGTGGTTCGCCACCGCTCACAAATTACGTTATCGTTACGACCACCAGCGTTATCCGGGGCGTGCGGATGTCTGGCAGACAGCACGGGAAAGCTGGCTGCAGGGCAGTGGCGACTGTGAAGATCATGCGCTGCTGCTGGCCGACTGGCTGGCCAGCCATGGTGAGGATGCCCGGGTGGTGCTGGGTGAGCTGAACGGCAGCGGCCATGCCTGGGTGGTGGTGTTGCGTGACGGACAAACCTATTTGCTGGAGGCCACCCGCAAATTCGGCCGCCGGGCGCTGCGCCAGTATCCGCTGGCCAGTACCCTGGCCGGCTATCAGCCGCAGGCGATGTTCAATCGTGACAGCCTGTGGATTAACGAGGGTGCCACCATGACGACCCGTTATGACGATGAACGCTGGCGGCTGGCATCACATTTCTGGCAGTGACGGGCCGGCTGCAGACCGGCATTAAGGAGGCAACGGAATGAAACAATGGATAGTGCTGCTGGCACTGGGCCTTGGAATGTACCAGGGCTGGCAGGCCATCGGCGGTGATGGCCTTGCCCCTTTGCATGAGCGGCCCTATCTGGTGGTCTATGGCAGGGACAGCTGCGCATACACCCGGCGCACCCGTGAGTCACTCAGCGAAGCCGGCATTGCTTTCCAGTACCGGCGTGTGGATGAGCAGGCGGTTGCCGATGAACTGCACCGCCGCATGCGGGCATCGGGCATGGATACCCGGCGTTACGCACTGCCAGTGGTGGATCTCAACAATGCGCTGTCCATCCGGCCGGACAATGCCGGCCTGGTTGAAAACGCCCGGGCCCTGTCGCTGTAACGGGCTAACACAACAAGCGTCACGTAGCGGCAAGCGGGCGTGCCGGGTGCTTTACAAACGCCGGTGCTTGACCCGTGCCGGCATCAGCGCGGCATCACCCAGGCGTTCACGGCGATCGGCTTCGTAATCGCTGTAATTGCCTTCCATAAACACCACCTTGCCGTCGTCCTCGTAACCCATGATATGGGTGGCAATACGGTCAAGGAACCAGCGATCGTGCGAGATCACCAGCGCACAGCCGGGGAAGGCCAGGATCGCTTCTTCCAGTGCGCGCAGGGTTTCGATATCCAGGTCGTTGGTTGGCTCATCCAGCAGCAGCACATTGGCGCCCTGTTTCAGCAGCTTGGCCAGGTGCAGGCGGTTGCGTTCACCACCGGACAAATCCTTGACGAATTTCTGCTGGTCCGAGCCCTTGAAGTTAAAGCGGCCAATATAGGCGCGTGAGCTGATCTGGTAATTGCCGACGGTAATCATGTCCAGCCCGTCGGACACTTCTTCCCAGACATTCTTTTTGCCATCCAGCTGGTCACGGCTCTGGTCAACATAGGCCAGCTGCACCGTGTCACCAATGCGGATGCTGCCGCTGTCCGGCTGCTCCAGGCCAGCCAGCATCTTGAACAAGGTGGATTTGCCGGCACCGTTGGGGCCAACAATGCCGACAATGCTGCCCTTGGGGATACTGGCTGTCAGGTGGTCGATAATCTTGCGATCGCCGAAGTTTTTGCTGACATCGTTGATCTCGATCACCAGGTCACCGAGGCGCTCGCCCGGCGGAATATAAATCTCGTTGGTTTCGTTGCGTGCCTGGTAATCACCGGAGGTCAGCTCCTCAAAGCGCTGCAGGCGTGCCTTGCTTTTGGCATGGCGGCCCTTGGCATTGCTGCGCACCCATTCCAGCTCGGACTTGATGGTTTTCTGCCGGGAAGCCTCGGTTTTTTCCTCCATTTCCAGGCGTTTTTCCTTGGCTTCCAGCCAGGCGGAATAATTGCCTTCAAACGGGTAACCGTGGCCACGATCCAGCTCCAGGATCCACTGCGCGGCATTGTCGAGAAAATAACGGTCGTGGGTAATCGCCACCACGGTGCCGGGGAACTCACACAAAAAGTGCTCCAGCCAGGCCACCGAAATCGCATCCAGGTGGTTGGTTGGCTCGTCCAGCAGCAGCATGTCCGGGCGCGACAATAACAGCCGGCACAAGGCTACCCGGCGCTGTTCGCCGCCGGACAGTTTGCCGACATCGGCATCCCAGGCCGGCAGGTTCAGGGCACTGGCGGCACGCTCCAGCTGGCTGTCCAGGTTGTGCGCATCCCAGGCCTGGATAATGTCTTCCAGCTCGGCCTGGCGTTTGGCCAGCGCGTCAAAGTCGGCGTCTTCCTCGGCATAGGCGGCGTATACCTGGTCCAGCTCGGCCAGTGCGTCCACCGCTTCCTGCATGCCTTCCAGCACATTGCCGCGCACATCCTTGGCCGGGTTCAGCCTGGGCTCCTGCTCCAGGTAACCCACCTTGATGCCGGGCATCGGCCGTGCCTCACCTTCAAACTCCTTGTCAACACCGGCCATGATACGCAGCAGGCTGGATTTGCCGGAGCCGTTCAGGCCCAGCACACCAATCTTGGCGCCGGGAAAAAAGGACAGGGAAATGTCTTTCAGGATCTGCCGTTTGGGCGGCACCACCTTGCTGACACGGTTCATGGTGAAAACATATTGCGCCATCGGCATACCTTTTATTGCGTGGGGTGAAAAACGCCGCGACCATAACCAAAACTGCGGTGGGAAGCAATCCCCCGGCGGCCGGCCGGCGTATAACGGGTTTTTAATGAAAAGCGGAACAGAATCACAGAAGCTGTACTAAACTGCAATTTATTGTGGCATTACCTTGCGTAATGCGGGAAATACGCATGGGCAGGCCAGGGCCAGCACAACAATAACGGACAGCAGCCCCAACAACAGGAGCCATGCATGGCGCAAGTCGACTTTCGGCGTGTGTTTGATCAATCCACGGTGGCGCAGTGGATTCTGGATATCCAACCGATGCAGGCCTGGCTGGCAGAGCGGCAGTTTGCCGATGTGATGGCGCTGCAGCAGGCACTGGCTGATGCCAGCACGCTGGGCGAACTGCGCGACACGCTGGCCGCCAGCGCCATCAACCGCAGCGGCCGTGCGCTGCTGGGCCTGTCCGGCGACGAGGATTTTTCCGCCATCCTGCGCCGTTATGCCGCCGATGAACATATCCGCCAGCTGGCCGAAGCGGTGTTGCAGCTGGGCGATACCGCGCAGGTTTACAGCTACCAGATTTCCCTGACACTTGACCCGGCCGCCGGCAGGCAAACCCTGTTGATCAGCTGTACCGTGCCGGCACTTGGCCAGCTGGACGATGGCGCGCTGGTGACAGCCATGGATATCAGCACCCTGGCCAGTGCCGAAACCGAACTCGACGAGCGCGAGCGTTTTGTCAGCGCCACGCTGAAAGCGGTGCCGGATATCCTGATGGTGTACGACCTGGCCAGCAGAACGCCGGTATTCCAGAACCAGTCGCTGGCGGCCGAGCTGGGTTATACCGAGCTGGACATCAAAAACACCAACAACCGCCTGCTCGATTACATCACCCACCCCGATGACCGGCTGACCGGCGAGCTGTTTGCTGATATCAGCCGTACCCTGGCGGCCGGTGGCATCTACCAGATCACCATGCGCATGCAGCACAACAACGGCCAGTGGCGGCATTATTTTTTCCGCGCTGCCGTACTGGACAAAAACGACGACGGCAGCCCGCGCACGGCGGTGGTGATCGCCCGTGACATTACCGATGTGCTGGAAACCCGCCAGATCCTCTCCGAACAGCAGCGCCGCTACCGGCTGCTGGCGGACAATTTTACCGATGTTGTGCTGGTGCTCGACAAACACCTGGCCATCCAGTACATCAGCCCGTCACTGCAGGATTGCCTCGGTTATTCACCGGAACAACTGGCCGGCGCCGACGATGCCATGCAGCGGCTGGGCCTGGCGCCGCACCTGTCGCAGCTGGCGGCAATGCTGGCGGCCACGCCGGTCAGCCCCGACAGTGAGCACGACGATGCCAGCGTGGTACTGGAAACCGATGCCTGCACAGACGCAGGCACAACGCTGCCGGTAGAGGCACGCATCAGCATCCTGCGGGATGAATACCAGCTGCTGGAAGGCCTGCTGATAGTGCTGCGTGATATTCACCGGCGCCGGCAAATGGAAACCGAGCTGCGGCTGGCCGCCAGGGTGTTTGAAAACAGCCAGGAAGGCATTTACATCACCGACAGCAACGGCCGGATTGTGCAAGCCAACCAGGCCTTCTACCGTATTACCGGCTTCCAGCCACAGCAGGTAATCGGCAACAAGCCATCGGCACTCAGCTCCGGCTGGCACAACAAAAGTTTTGCCGATGATATTCGCCCGGCACTGGATGCCGACGGTTTCTGGAGTGGCGAGCTGATGAGCCGGCGCGCCAGTGGTGAAGCCTTCCTGATCTGGATATCGATTTGCCGGGTACAGGATAACCGCGGGGATATCATCGGCACGATTACCACCTTCCGCGATATTACCGAGGCCAAAAGCTCGGAAGAAAACATCCGCAAGCTGGCCTATTACGACCCGCTCACCGAACTGCCCAACCGCCAGCTGTTCAGCGACCGCCTGTCACAGGCGATCCAGCGTGCCAACCGCAACCGCCAGTACCTGGCCATCCTGTTCCTCGATCTGGACGGCTTCAAGGATGTTAACGACCGGCTTGGCCATGCCGTGGGCGATCGCCTGCTGCACCAGGTTGGCAAGCGGCTGAAGGACTGCATCCGCAGCGATGACACCGTAGCGCGCATGGGCGGTGACGAATTTACCGTGGTGCTGAATGCACTGGCCGACCGCGATGCCGCTGAAAACGCCGCCGCCCAGGTGGCCGGCAAGGTGATCAGCCGGCTCAACGAGCCGTTCCTGATTGATGACAAGGAAGCCCATATCGGCACCAGCATTGGCATTGCCCTGTACCCGGACGACGCCAACGAGGACGAGGTGCTGGTAAAAATGGCCGACACCGCCATGTACCATGCCAAACGATCCGGCAAAAACCAGTACCAGTTTTTTACCGATGACATGCACCGGCGCACCGAAAAGCGCCTGCAAATCGAAAAAGATATTCTCGCCGCCGTCGACAATAACGAATTCATGCTGGCGTACCAGCCCAAGCTGATTACCGCCAGCCAGCACCTGTATGGCTTTGAAGCACTGCTGCGCTGGCAACATCCCGAACGCGGCCTGCTGGCGCCGGCCAGCTTTATGCGTTCGCTGGATGAACTGGGCCTGGGTGAAACCATGGGCCGCTGGGTGCTGGAACAGGCCTGCCGGCAACTGCAGCAATGGCTGCAGCAGGGCGGCCATGTGTGCAGCGTATCAGTGAATGTGTTTGCCAAACACTTCCACGATGGGCAGCTGGCTGATGACATCGGCCAGGCCATCCGCCGCACCGGCATCACGCCGGAACTGCTGACCGTGGAAATTCCCGAAGCCCTGATCATGGCCGACATGGGCTATGCCTATGCCACCATTGCCGACCTGAAAGACCTCGGCGTGCGTGTGGCGCTGGACCACTTTGCCGGCGGCCTGCTGTCAGTGCCTTACCTCAGCCGCCTGCCGATCGACGAAGTGAAAATCGACCGCCAGTTTGTTGAAGATATCGACCGCAACCCGCGCCAGGCACGGCTGGTAAAAACCCTGGTGATGATGGCACGCAACCTGAACCTGGACGTGGTGGCCGAAGGGGTAGAGCGGCAAAGCCAGCTGCAACTGCTGCAACAGGCCGGCTGCAACAAGGTGCAGGGCTACCTGTTCTGCCAGCCGGTATACCGCCAGGCACTGGACAGCTACCTGCACGCCCACGCCGCCCGCCACGAGGCGCTGATCCGCCCGCCGGCGTGAGTGAGAGGCTTGTCCCTGCCATACAGGCTGCAGGCAGCGTAAAATGCTGCTGTGAGCTGCTG
>DATCSZ010000325.1:0-27771 GCA_036568205.1 Pseudomonadales bacterium | reverse complement strand
CTACGTGTTGACGGTGCGATTCGCAATGACGGCGGCAATGGCAACGGTGCGGTCACGTTTACCCCGGCTGCCGGCCTGCCGCAAGGCACGGCCTGGACTGTGGTGATCAACAGCGCACCGGCCGGGCAGGCCTGTGTAGTGACAAACGGCAGTGGTACATTGGCAGCCGATGTGGCCAATGTGTTGATCAGCTGCAGTGATGAGCCGGTGATTGAAAACTACAGCATCGGCGGCACAATCAGCGGTGCCACCGATGGCGTGAACGTAATCTGGGAGCTACGTGTTGACGGTGCGATTCGCAATGACGGCGGCAATGGCAACGGTGCGGTCACGTTTACCCCGGCTGCCGGCCTGCCGCAAGGCACGGCCTGGACTGTGGTGATCAACAGTGCGCCAGCAGGGCAAACCTGTGCCGTCACTAACGGCAGTGGTACGTTGACGGCGGATGTCAGTGATGTCGTGATCAACTGCGAGGATACGGTGGTTGAGCCTGCCAGTTACAGCATCAGCGGCAGCATCACCGGTGCCAGTGGCGCAGTGACGTGGGAAACACGGGTGGGTGGCAACTTTTACCACGATGGCCTGGACGGCAATGGTGCTGTGACCTTTAGCTATGGCGATGGCATCGCCAGTGGCAGCGACTGGAGTGTCACAGTACTCAGTGCGCCCGCCGGCCAGGACTGCACCGTCAGCAACGGCAGCGGCACGCTGACAGCAGATGTCAGCAATGTGGCGATTAGCTGTTCCGATACGGTTGTCGGCCCGGATACTTACAGCATTTCCGGCAGCATCGCCGGTGCATCGGCCAATGTGCAGTGGGAAACACGCATCGGCGGGGCTTTTTATCATGATGGCAGCAACGGCAATGGCGCCGTGACGTTTACGCCGCCGGAGGGCATGGATAGCGGCAGCAGCTGGAGTGTGGTGGTTACCGGTGAACCGGCCGGCCAGGATTGTACCGTCAGCAATGGCAGCGGCACGCTTGCAGACGACGTCAGCTCGGTACAGATCAGCTGTAGTGATGAGGTGGTGACAGGGCCAGGTGACAGGCCGCTGTATGATTTTTCCGCCCTGAACCTGCAGCCGGCGGTGCCGGCCGGCATGGTGCCGACGCCGCCGGCAGGGGTGCCCACTGACCCGGCCACGCAGATTGAAGGACTGTTCCAGCAACTCGGCGATGCCGAGCGGGCAAACATCTTTGCACCGGCGCCGGTGGATATCACCACCCGTGTCGATTCAATCTACAGCACCAGTCACGGCTACCAGGTGGTCGAAAGCACGGCAGACCAACGCTGGTACCGTCAGCTGGAAATGGATTTTGGTGCCGATGGCGAGCCGGATACCGCAGATGACTTTATCCGTTCCTACCGTGTTTACCCGTATGGACCGGCCGGTGTGTCTTTCAGCTTTAACCACCCCGGCGCGGATGGCCAATGGTTTACCGCCGATGATGGCAACAGCAACCTGGCGGGTTCCAGTGCGGCGTACTTCCCGACGGGCGTGGTGCTTGAATATGAAGGTGCCAGCGAAGGTGCGGTGTTGATTATTCCTTGCCTTGACGTCGGCGCTGATGGCACACCGTTCACGGCAGATGACAAACCGGGTTGCACCCTGGGCTACCAGATTGCCGTGATTGATGGCCAGGGCAATCGTGGCCAGCTGGTTACCTATAACGGTGCCGGTACGGATGGCCAGTGGTTTACTGCTGACGACCGGGTTAACCGCTATTCGCTGGTTACTTATAACGGTGAGGGTGTGGGGATTGCATCGGTGGTGTACGATGGTGCAGGTGTCGATGCCAGCTGGTTTACCGCCGATGATATTGTTGACAGTCATACGCTGACGCTGCTCGGCGATGATTACAAGCCGCGTTATACCGCAAACTACAATCATCCCGGCAGCGACAATAACTGGTTTACTGCCGATGATACCGTCAATGCCTGGACGTATTATGGATACGACGCGGCGGGTAATAACATTCTTGTTGCAACGCATACCAGCAAGGGGGGAGATGCCACCTGGTTTACCGCCGATGACAGCGCGACCGCCATCATCAGCCTCAAGGATGAAAACGGTTACCCGATCATCAACGGTAATATCAGCAGTGGCGGCATGGGCCCGGATGGCATCTGGCTGAGTGGCGATGAAGTGCTGCAGTACAGCTACTACTACCTCAGTGAGTACAACGCCGCCGGCCTGCAGACTCACAGTGCCAACATCACAGGCAAAGGTGCCGACAACAAGTGGTTTACTGCAGACGACTTGCCGTCCACCTCGAACTACTGGGTGCGCGAGCTGGATGACCAGGGCAATATCATCAAGCAGCTGTATATGGATGCTTCCCTGGCGCCTGCCGAGCCGGCATTCAGTGATGCGCATATCAGCCGTTACCGGGTCTATAACGCCGATCGCACGCTCTCTGTTGATGTCTATCGAAACCAGTATGGTTCGTCGTTTGGTGCTGATGGCGAACCGTTTACTGCAGATGACATCATCGGCTGGCCATACAGCGTGGCAACACCGGCAGGCGTGGACCAGTTCAACCAGCCCGGCCCGGATGGCAGCTGGTTTACCGCCGATGATGTGCTCAGCGCGTATACCGTTTACAGCTATGACGGTAGCCGCCGTGCACAGCAGCAGTTCAATGCCGCTGATGAGCTGCTGTCGTATACGGAAATTGTTGATGCCACGGCAAACAGCTATCGCCTGAATGTTTATGATTGCAGTGCGCCGGCCAGCTGTACGCTGTCCAGTTACAGTGTGATTGAGGAAGACAGTAACGGTAACCCGTTGTGGACGATCTATTACACGGTGGCGGATGTGGTTTCCTACGTCAGCTACACCGAGCACGATGCCAACGGCAATATCGTCCTCAGCAATACCTATTCTGCCAATGCGGGCCCGGACGGTACTTTCGGGACATTCGACGACTTCACTTACTTCAGCTGGTATAGCTACAACAGCAATGGTGATGTTGTTGCCACCGGCATGGAGCGCATCGGCGAGGATGGCATCTGGAATACCGGCGATGACACACGCTCGATAAACCAGATCTACCAGCTGGAGTATGGCCCGGATGAGCTGGCATCGAATGCAGGATTACGGGGAGATACCTGCGCTACGCTGCCGACCAGCCCCGGCGCCAGTGGCGACATCCAGCTGCTGGTGCGTGACCAGAACGGTGATGCACTGGCTGGCGTGATTGCCCGGCTAGGCCCGAATGGAGCCACGGTGACCACCGATGCCAACGGTGAGGCATCGTTCACCGGCCTCAGTGGCACCCAGGATGTGCACCTGTTCAAGGACGGCTACGCCTGGGAAAGTTTCTATTGTGTGGCACCGGGCGTGGATGTCACGCTCAGGTCGACACTGGCCAGCCTGTCGCTGGCGAAGGAACAGTCGAAGGTGCTGTTCCAGATTAATCCGGGCAGTGTCTATGTCACGCTGCGACTGCTGGATGCCGAAGGGCGTTCCGTGGCGGCACGCAGCTATGCCTCCGGCAGTGGCGGCCAGGCAGGCAGTTACTACGGCGAATTGCTGTTTGACTTGCCGCCAGGCAGCGACGTCAGCGGTGAGCTGTGGGTGCTGGAATCCGACAGTTACGGTCGCCTGCTGAGTGCACAATCGCTGGGCCAGCAGAGTTACACCACGGTTGCGTCTAATGACTACCATGCAGTTCGTGAGCAGATCTCGGTTTCGTTGCCGGTGAGTGACGCGGTGGTCGTGGCCTATGATGGCACATTGGTCTCTGCCGGCAGCGGCAGTGGCAGCGGCCTGTATGTGTCACTCGGTGGCTTGTTCAGGCTGCCATTCAACTACGAGTCTTCGGTAGGCACGTATGGCGGTGTTGCAGCACTGGCACCGGGTGTGGATGTCAGCTTGCCGGCGTTGATGCAGCCCAGCGGTGTCGGTGCCGGCACTGGCAACTGGTCGGCCTGGTATCCGGGCAGTTACCCGCAGATCGGTGAAGGCAGCTTTGTTGCATCGATTGTCACCGGCTTCCAGTACCCGGCGGTGGTGGCAACACAGCAGGACAGCAGTGCCACGCCAAGCATCAGCTGGATGCCGGCCACGCAGAAGGACAGCGCCGTTTTCCTGACGGCCACCACGGTGGAGCTGCATAATGCAGCCGGTGGTAATGGTTACCAGTCGCACTGGACCATCCATACGCCGCCGGGTGAAGACCAGGTGACGCTGCCGGCACCGCCAGCCGGCATTGCCGGGCCGGCACTGCCGCAGAGCAGCTATCGCATTGTCGTCAAGGCGCGTGCGGTACCGGCGCTGGGTTATCACGATCTGATCGGCAGCGAAGATCTGTATGATCTGGATCCGGCACTGGCCACCGAGGTGCTGACCACTGGTGACCCGATCCAGGGGGTGCAGCTGCTGCGCTGATGGATGGGTCAGGGAGAAGCCGGCAATGCCGGCTTTTTTTTGCCTAATTGCCCCGCTTGTTTTCCTCTATGCGGCGGACAAACTCCTGCATGATCAGCATGTACAGCTCGCTGCCGAGGTAGAGATCCTCGACCCGCGAATCGACGTTCGGGTTGTCGTTCACCTCGATCACATAGGCCTTGCCATCCTTTTCCTTGATGTCGACACCGTAAAAACCGTTGCCGATCGGTCGGGTGGCCTTCAGGGCAGCCTGCAATACGGATTTTGGCACTTCAAAGGTGGGCAGGGTGTCAAAACCGCCGCTGGCCGTTTTGCTGCTGCCGTGCTGGTAGATCTGCCAGTGGTTTTTTACCATGTAGTAGCGGCAGGCAAACAGCGGCTTGTTGTTCAGCACGCCAATGCGCCAGTCATAATCGGTGTAGATATATTCCTGGGCCAGCAGCAGGCTGGATTGCCTGAACAGGCCTTGCAGGGTCTGTTCCAGTTCGTCCCGTGTTTTTGCTTTTTCCACCCCGCGGGAAAATGAGCCGTCCGGTATCTTGACCACAATCGGCAGTCCTAACGATTCAATAATGCTGTCGATATCCTCCGGGTGTTCGCGGCGCAGGATGTGCGTTTTTGGTGCCGGCACCTTGTGGGTGGCAAACAGGTCGGCCAGGTAGATCTTGTTGGTGCAGCGCAGGATCGAGGTCGGGTCATCCATCACCACCAGCCCCTCGGCCTCGGCCTTTTTGGCAAAGCGGTAGGTGTGGTGGTCAATGGCGGTGGTTTCGCGGATAAACAGCGCATCAAACTCCGGCAGGCGCATATAGTCGGCGCTGGTAATCAGCTCGACATCAACCCCGAGTTTTTTGCCGGCCTGGACAAATTTTTTCAGTGCCACCTTGTCGCTGGGCGGCAGCTTTTCTTCCGGGTCGACCAGGATGGCGAGATCATAACGGGCACCGCGGGTCTGGCGTTTGGGTGCCCAGACGCGGGCGCTGAAGCTTTCCAGTGCATTGGCAAATTCGGTCTGTTCCTGGTCGTTCAGTGATTGCTGGGTACGCAGTGACAGCTCGCTGATTTCCCACTTGGCCGCGTTGCGGGTAATGCGTGCCTGCAGGATGGGGCAGGGGAAACGCTCAAACAGGAAACGGGCCAGCGCTTGCAGGGCCGGTTCGCTGACAATGCCGAAGTAGGAGGTGATCAGCAGCTCCTGGCCGGGCTGGATGTCACGGAATGTCTTGTCCAGCTTGCCGGACAAGGCATGCAGTTGCAGCTGGTACAGCTGCGGGTTGCTCAGGTCATTGAGGGTGCGGATCGACGGTATGACATGATGATGGCGGGCCTCGGACAATAACGAGCAGTAATAACCATCGGACAGGTAGCTGTAATCCTTGCACAGGTTGATTACCCGTACCCGCTGGTCGGGCTTGAGCTGTGATTCAATTTGCAGGTACTGGTCAAAGGTGATGACCTGGTCGCTGGGATAAAACGGTGACCAGTCCTCCGGACGATCGACCACCAGTAAAACTTGTGACATTCAGGCTCCTGTTGCGGATGGAATAACAAGCGCAACGATAAACCAGCACTGCAGTGAATGCATGATATTTTTTGTGCTGCCGGGCATTGGCTATTCTTTTTTGTTGGCAGAGTGAATATGCTGGCACAACAAAGGCAACTGTTGATGTTTATGGGCAGCACAACACCACAATTAAGACCGGCCAGGCTGGATGACCTGGATGCACTGGATGCACTGGAGCAGGCAGCATTCAGTGCCGACCGGCTCAGCCGGCGGCGGCTGAAACACTGGATACGTGCAAAAAACGCCGTGCTGCTGGTGGCAGAGCGGGAGCAGCAGTTGCTCGGCTATGGCCTGGTATTGCTGCACCGCGGTACCCGCCTGGCAAGGCTGTATTCGATTGCCGTGGATGGCCAGGCGCGCGGCCTGGGCCTGGGGCGACGACTGCTGGCTGCACTGGAACAGCAGGCGGCCGAGCGTGGCTGGCTGTTTATGCGGCTGGAGGTGGCGCGTGACAACCAGCCGGCCATCGAGCTGTATGAGTCGATGGGCTATAGCGTGTTTGGCATTTACAGTGATTATTATGAGGATCACCAGGATGCATTGCGTATGCAAAAACGTATACGTTATGTATCGCAAAACATGATTCGTCGCCGCCTGCCGTGGTACCAGCAAAGCACCGATTTTACCTGCGGGCCGGCGGCACTGATGATGGCCATGGCCTCGCTGGATGACAACGTGGTGCCTGAGCAGGCGCTGGAGCTGGATATCTGGCGTGAGGCCACCACCATTTTCATGACCTCCGGCCATGGCGGCTGCCATCCGATCGGGCTGGCGCTGGCCGGCAAAAAGCGTGGTTTTAACTGCGAAGTCTACCTGAATCAACAGACACCGCTGTTTGTCGAAGGTGTGCGCAACCCGGACAAAAAAGCCGTGCTGCGGCTGGTTGACCAGCAGTTTCGCCAGCAGGCGCAGGACCAGGGGCTGGCGCTGCATATCGAGGATGTCAGCCAGCAGCATATCGAGCAGTGGCTGGAACAGGGCGCCGCGGTGCTGGTGCTGATCAGCACCTACCGGATGGATAACAAAAAAAGCCCGCACTGGGTGACGGTGGCGGCGATTGATGACCAGTGCCTGTATGTGCATGACCCGGACCCGGAAGAAGGCGAGCAGATTGCACTCGATTGCCAGTATCTGCCGATTGCGCGCAGCGATTTTGACAAGATGTCGTTGTTCGGCAAGGAGAAGCTGCGCACCGCGGTGGTGGTGCGCAGGCAGCAGTGAGCCGTTGTTGGCCTGTCTGCGTACAGGATGTTTATACTGCAATTCTATGCACTGCCCGGAGTGGCTTATGATTCTGTCTATTACCCGTCGTCTGGCATTGATTCCCGTTGTGCTGGGCTTGTCTGCCTGCATGCCTGACGTGCCGTTGTATACCGCCTGCCCGGCCAGTGTCGGCGGCAATCCTGCCGCCCATGTCGTCGGTGCCGATGGCGGTGACATGGCCTGGCCTGGCTGGGGCCGCGATCTGGCCAACAGCCAGCATGCCGCCAGCGAAGTGTTGATCAGCCCGGCCAATGTCGCCGATCTTGAGGTGAAATGGATTGCCCGGACGACCGGTTCGGTATCCGCAACGCCGACCGTGACCGATGACCGGCTGTACCTGACCGACTGGGGCCCTGATGGGGGTGGTGATGCCCGCTGGCCGGGCGGCAGTGTGTTTGCGCTGGATGCTGCAGATGGCAGCAAGGTCTGGTCAAAACGTATCCAGCAATTGAATGGCGACAAGCTCAACCAAGTGTCGCGTTCTAGCCCGGCCATTTTCCAGGACATGATCATCATCGCTGATGTGCAGAATGCGGCGCCGATCACGGTGATGCCATCGCTGATTGACCGCGCGCGACGCTTCCTGTTTGGTTTTGGTGATATTTGTGGCGGCTATGTTTATGGCATCAATCGCCACAGCGGTGAACTGGTGTGGAGTACCCGCATTGGTGAGGGCCTGTTTGACCAGGTCAGCCAGTCACCGGTGGTTTATAACGGCAAGGTGCTGGTCGGTGTTTCCTCGCATGAGTCGACCTATACCCGGTCCGCCAAAGTGCCGTGCTGTTCTTTCCGTGGCAGCCTGGTGGCGCTGGATGCGCATACCGGCGCAATTGAGTGGCGCCATTATATGGTAGAGGACGTGGCAGGTTATGCCGGCGCGGCAGTATGGGCCGGCAAGCCGACGGTCGACCCGGCACGCAACCAGGTATATGTGCCGACCGGCAATAATTACTCGCTGCCTGCATCGGTATTGTCCTGTGTGCGCAGTGCCGTGGATGATGCGGCACGGCTGGCCTGTACCACCAGTGTACAAAATGATTTTGACGCCATCGTGGCGCTGGACCTGGACACCGGTGCCAGGCAATGGGCAATGCATTCACAGCCCTATGATGCCTGGACCACGGCCTGTGACTATGAGCATTTGTTTCCGTTGCTGGCATTCAGCAGCAGCCGCAAACACTGCCCGAACCCGAAAGGCCCGGACAGCGATTTTGCCCAGCCGCCGGTTCTGGTGTCGGTTGAGGTCAGCCCCGGTGTATTTGAAGACCGGCTGTTTGCCGGCAACAAAAGCGGTGAGTTTTTTGCCATCAACCCGGATAACGGCGCCGTGATATGGCGTCGCCAGGTTGGCCCGGGCGGGCTGATTGGTGGCATGCAGTTTGGTGCCGCCAGTGATGGCCAGCGTATTTATATCCAGAACACAAACTTTGATCACCGGCCGTATACGCTGGAAGCCGGTGTGCTGGCCGGTACCACGATAGTCAGCGGTTTCTGGGCGGCACTCAATCCTGTCAACGGCGATATCCTGTGGCAGACGCCGGTGCCGAATTATGATGCGCCGGTGCGTGGTGATTACCTGCAGCTGACCGGTGACGGCGGCATCAATGACGACAGCGCCCAGCTGGGTTTGCAGTTTGGTTATGGCAGCGGTGGTTTTCACCCGGTCTGGGGATTTGGCCTGGGCGAGGGCTTTTTCAACTGGCCGATGGGCGGCCTGGTGGTGGCCAACGGTGTGGTATTTGCCGGTGTGGCCAACCTGCAGGGCACGATGGTAGCAATGGATGCGGCAAGCGGCGTGATCCTGTGGCGTTATGACAGTGGCCAGTCGGTGGTATCAACGCCGTCAGTAGTGAATGGCCGTGTGTATTGGGGCAGCGGTTACAAAACCGGCACCCAGGGTAACCGGGTCTACAGCTTCGGCCTGCCGTAAGCCCGGCGTCAGCGGCTTTTTTTGCGTTTGTGGCTGAACTGGTACAGCTTCGGGTCGTCCGGGTTCGGCCGGGTCTTGAAGCGCCGGTGTACCCACATATACTGTTCCGGCGCCTCACGGATAGCCTGTTCAATCACCTGGTTGATCAGCCGGCCGTTGGCTTCATCATCGTCACCCAGCCCTGCAAACGGGTCGCTGATGCGCAGCCGGTAGCGGGTTTCGCCGTTGGCGCCGGTTACGCGGTAGTGGCTGAAATACAGTGGCCTGGCGCCGCTCAGCTTGAGGATCTTGCTGATTGAGGTAAGCGTGGCTGCCGGCTGGCCAAAAAACGGCACAAACACCGAGTGCTTGCGGCCAAAATCCTGGTCTGATGCAAACCAGACAATGCGACCAGATTTCAGCAGTTTCACCAGACGCCGCATTTCGGTTTTTTCCACCATGTTGGTAAAACGTTTCAGCCGGTATTTGAGGATGCAATAGTCAAATACCGGGTTGCTTTGTTTCTGGTAGGACGAATCCACGTCCACTTTCAGGCGCAGCAGGCGACCGGCCAGGTCCAGCGTGGTGAAGTGTGAGCCGATCAGCAGGATGCCGCGTCCATCATCGGCCTGTTGCAGCAGTTCCAGGCCTTCGTAATCGGCCTTGCCGGCCAGGGTTTTGTCACTGGCCCACCAGCTCCAGGCGGTTTCCAGGTAGCCGGTAATGGATGATACCAGCACGGCCCGGACAAAGGCCTTGTGCTGTTGTGCGTCCTGTTCGGGGAAACACAGGCTGGCGTTGACTTCCACCACATGGCGGCGGCCTGGCAGCAGGTAATACAGCAGCAAGCCCAGCAGCTTGCCCAGTGTGATCAGCCAGCGCTGCGGCAGCAGTGCCAGCAGGCGCAGCAGGCCAATCGCCAGCCAGGAGGGCCAGCAGGCCGGATGCAGCAGGGACGGTTTCATGATGCCTCCTTGGTGGCACGATGTTTTTTCTTGCGCAGGCGGTAGGGTTTGGCCATGCCGGGTTCGGGCTGGGTACGAAAACGCTCGTGCACCCACAGGTATTGTTCCGGGTGCTGGCGAATGACATCGGCAATGGCCTGGTTCAGCAGCGTGGCATTGGCCACCGCGTCATCACCAAAACCGTCATGGAAAGGATCGCTGATACGGCCAACATAGACGGCTTTGCCGTCATGGCCGGTTTCACGGAAATGGCTGTAAAACAGTGGTCTGGCGCCGGTCAATGACAGGATGCGGCCGATATTGCCGATGGTGGCCGCGTCACGGTGGAAAAACGGGGCAAAGACCGAGCCTTTGCGGCCGAAATCCTGGTCCGGGGCAAACCAGACGGTGCGCCCGGCCTGCAGCTGGCGGATCATCTGGCGCATGTCGTTTTTTTCGATCAGGTGGCGGAACGAGCGCTGGCGGCGCTGGCGCAGGTAGCTATCAAAGACCGGATTGCGCTGGCGCTTGTAGGTGATGTCCAGGTCTTCGTGCAGGCCGATCAACCGGCCGGCCAGGTCGATGCTGGTGTAATGGGCGCCGATCAGCAGTACGCCGCGTTGCTGTTGTCTGGCGGCGACAAGCAGTTCGCGGCCTTCAAGACGGCTGAGCCGGCGCACGGTGTCATCGCTGGCCCACCAGCTGATGGCCAGCTCGACAATGCCGCGGGCGGTGGCGCGAAAGTTGTCTTGCAGCAGCCGGCGCTGTCGGGTGGCATCCAGCTCCGGCAGGCACAGGGCGATATTGACTTTGGCGATATGGCGGCGGCGGCGCAACAGGTAGAAGCCGGCGCTGCCCAGCAGGTGGGCCAGCGGGAATTGCACAGCCAGTGGCAGCAGCACAAACAGGCCGTGCAGCAGCTGCAGGGCCAGTCGGGTGCTCATGCCGGATGGAGGGTTGCCGGGATGGGTCATAATACTCGGTCGCCAGTAACGGCTGTGCATTATAGCGGTAACCGCCGGCTTTATTAACAGCCAGGTGATTTTCCGGGCAGGGGATAACGGGTTGTTGTGCCGGGCTTACTTGCCGTGGCAGAAGATATTGTGCAGCACTTCCAGAACCTGCACCGATTCGCTGCCCTGCAGGCGATAGAAAATGGTCTGTGCTTCGCGGCGGGTTGTGACGATATTGGCCTTGCGCAGGGCAGCCAGATGCTGTGACAGTGCTGACTGGCTGAGCGGGATACGGCTGTTCAGCTCACCAACCGACAATTCACCTTCCAGCAGCGCGCACAGTACCATCAGGCGGTTGGGGTTAGCCAGTTTGCGCAGAAAGCCGGCGGCTGCTTCCGCGTGGTGGGACATTGCTTCAAGGTCAAAATCTTGCATGGCTGGCAGGTCAACTAAGTAGATGCGGCAAACAATATATTTTAACTTCGGTGCTTATACAAGTGTGCAGCTTAAAATAGTATATAACTGATTTTTATTAGATTATTATCAATTAGCTGACGCTTTTTGTTGCCGTTTTGTCATCTTTGGTTTTTTCCTGTTGTCAGGCCTGCTCTTTTTTTACCATGGTGTTTTTGTTAGGACTTTGAGGGGGCTTGCCATTTCAGGCCATGCCACTATAGTTGACTACTGTGTTTGATGACGGGCCGGCCTGTATTGCAGCCAGCCTGATTCTCACATTGGTATGGGCAGGCAGAAGGCTTGCCCGCCTGCCAGTGATTGGCCCGGCAGTCATTTCTGTCGGGCGGGTAAAACGGCATGGGCCGGTTTTTTGCTGCTGCAAAAACCTGCATTTGCATTGTGTTCAGTCAGTCCGGCGGCAACGGCCGTTTGATTGCCGGATGAATCATACAAGCCTGTAAGGAGGCCAAAATGTCCAATGAAGGTTACCACGAGCCGGTTGCCGAGCTCAGCGATGAAACCCGTGACATGCACAAGGCGATTGTTTCGCTGATGGAAGAGCTGGAAGCGGTTGACTGGTATAACCAGCGTGTTGATGCCTGCAAGGATGAGGAGTTGAAACGTATCCTTGCCCATAATCGCGATGAGGAAAAAGAGCATGCGGCGATGGTGATTGAGTGGATCCGGCGCAAGGACCCGGTGTTTGACAAGGAGCTGCGTGATTACCTGTTTACCGACAAACCGATTGCCCACAAATAATCGTTTGCATGCGTGCACAAGCCGGCTTTATGCCGGCTTTTTTGTGTCGCGTGCGGTGAGCTTGGCGCGGATAAAATCGCTGTGGTCAACATGCAGCAGATCGGCAATCCGGCGGATCGTGTATTCCTCGTAGTGATTCAGTGAGTCATCGGCCAGCGCGACGTGCCACAGGGCAACAATCAACTGGTATTTTTCATCGCGGCTGTAATGGTCATTGATCAGCCGGGTAAACTGGTACCAGTCGGTCGCTGCTGCCGCTTCCTGGCGTGCAAGCTGGATCAGCTCGTTAATGCGGGCGGGTGGCAGGGCAAACAGCTGCTGCAGGCGGCTGGCCAGCTGCTGTTCTTCGGCTACGCTGCAGCTGTCGATTTCCGCTACTTCGATTAACAGGGCGGCAGCTGCCAGGTGCAGGCGCGACGGGTTGTTGTCGCTGCTGCCGGTGTCGGCCTGCAGGGACTGGCTGAAAAACTGCTGGATAGCCTTTAGCATGACGGGTCCAGTCGCCGGTATTCCTCTGCCAGCGCGTCTATCAGGGCCGGTACTTCATTGTCATCATCGGCAATATGGGCCAGCGCATCAGCGTTTCTGTCATAAACCGCCGGGCGGATCAGGCCGTTTAGCTGGGCTTGCTCAAAAATCGGCAGGATACCCATGATTTTCTGGCGCACAATGCCGCGCTCCAGCGGGTGCCGTGAGCCTTCACTGACCAGCCGGTAGATATACAGCAGGAAAATATGCATCACCGTTTCCTCTGTGTTGTATTGCTTGAGCAGGCAGTCCACCGTATGCAACAACAGTAGCGGATCGGCACTGTACGGCAATGGCACGCATTCGCTGACCAGTTTCAGTGTCTGTTGCAGCCCGCCAATATCCAGGTGATTGAATTGCGTTTCATCGTAACGGCTGCGGGCAAGGCCAATGGCGGCAATCGCCAGTTTTTTCAGCAGGATTTCATTGGTGCCTGTCATGGGGATGTCGCTGTTGTGGAGGTGGCCGCTAGTGTGCCAAAAAAAAGCGCCGGCGTCATTGCCATGCTGTTATCTGTATGACGCATTGGCGGGGCTGTGCTAGAATGCGCGCCGTCTTCTGTGGCTGGGCTGCAATGGCCTGGCCTGAAATGCGAGAGCCTTGTCCCATGCGCCCATTTTCCGTGGTTTCCCTGATCCTGTTTGTTATTGCGTGCTTGCCGTTGCCGGCGCTGGCCATGTCGCTGCCTGAGCGACTGGATATGACCGCCACGACCACCGGTTTGATCTCCCTGTTTGTGTTTGCGTTGGCCTATCTGGTGGTGATGGGCGAAGAAAAGCTGCACATGCGCAAATCCAAGCCGGTGTTGGTGGCTGCCGGGATTATCTGGGTACTGATCGGCTGGTTTTATCGTGAGGCCGGTATGCCCGGTCCGGCGGAGGAGGCGTTTCGCCACACCCTGCTGGAATTTGCCGAGCTGATGCTGTTTCTGCTGGTGGCGATGACGTATATCAACGCGATGGAAGAGCGGCGCCTGTTTGATGCGCTGCGTTCGTGGATGATTCGCAAGGGCTTTGGTTATCGCAGCCTGTTCTGGATTACCGGTGTGCTGGCGTTTGTGATTTCGCCGATCGCGGACAACCTGACCACCGCCCTGCTGATGTGTGCCGTGGTGATGAAAGTGGCGGAAGGTGACCGGCCGTTTATCAACCTGTGCTGTATCAACATTGTCGTAGCCGCCAATGCCGGTGGTGCGTTCAGCCCGTTTGGCGATATCACCACCCTGATGGTATGGCAGGCCGGGGTGCTGGGCTTTATGGAGTTTTTTGATTTGTTTGTGCCGTCGCTGGTCAATTTCCTGGTGCCGGCCGTACTGATGAGCCTGGCGGTGGAAAACCGCAAGCCTGCCGCATCGCATGAAAACATCGAAATGAAACGTGGCGCGCTGCGTATCCTGGCGCTGTTCCTGCTGACTATTGTTACTGCGGTTTTGTGTCATACCCTGCTGCATCTGCCGCCGGTACTGGGCATGATGACCGGCCTGGGTTATCTGCAGTTTTTTGGCTACTTCCTGCGCATGACCTTGCCAAAATCACTGGATCGCAAGCGTGCGCTGGCGCTGCAGCGTGGTGACGAGGAAGCGCTGAAACGTCTCGGTGGTGTGGTGCCGTTTGACGTGTTTAACCGTGTGGCGCGGGCGGAATGGGATACCCTGCTGTTTTTTTATGGTGTGGTGATGTGCGTCGGCGGTCTGGGCTTTATGGGCTATCTTGGCCTGCTTTCCAATGTGCTGTATACGCAGTGGGATGCCACCTATGCCAATATCGCGCTGGGCGTAATGTCTGCCGTGATTGACAATATTCCGGTCATGTTTGCGGTGCTGACCATGATGCCAGATATGTCGCATGGCCATTGGTTGCTGATCACGCTGACTGCCGGTGTCGGTGGCAGCCTGCTGTCGATTGGCTCGGCTGCCGGTGTGGCGTTGATGGGCCAGGCGCGCGGTTATTACACCTTTGCCGGTCACCTGAAGTGGACACCAGTGATTGCTCTCGGTTATGCCGCCAGCATTCTGGTGCATATGTGGCTGAATGCCGGGCTGTTCCAGGTGTTTGGCAACGTGCCAAACTGAGTCGACCGACGACCGACTAGGGATTGCTGACGACTGACTGCTGGCCACTGTCCCAGCGGTCTTTCCAGGCGTCCATAACCCGTTCGGAATACCAGGTTTTCGGGTAGCTGCCGTTGTAGCGTGCCAGTGCCATCATCAGGTTGCCTTTTTCCCGCTGCAGATAATGTTGCAGGATGCGGCAGCCATAGCGCAGGTTGGTCAGTGCGTGGGTCAGGTTGTCTTCGCCACGACCAAGCTCTTTTTTCCAGAACGGCATGACCTGCATCAGGCCCTGTGCGCCGACACGTGAAACGGCGTACTGGTCAAACGCACTTTCTACCTGGATGACAGCGAGTACCACATCCGGGTTCAGGTTAGCCTGGCTGGCTTCAAAGTGGATGGCTTTCAGCAGGCTGAGCCGTTCGGTGGGGTTCTTGATATAACGCTCCAGCTTGGTTGACTGGCTGAGCAGCCAAACCTCGGCATCGAAACGGTCGGCAAAACTGTGCTTGTCATCACTGATGTGCTGTTGCAGGAAGTCGCGCAGGGCATCATGATCACTGCTGTTGACATCATACTGGGCCAGGCTGCCGGCGGATGCCAGCAGCATCAGACTGGTCAGCAGTCCGGCCAGTGGTTTTGTCATGTCACCCCCTCGGGAACAGTAAATCCAGATGAGCATCAAGCCCATCAACGGCAATGGTATCGGCGCTGTCGGCAGCACGTGCCTTGTATTCCAGCTGGCCGTTGGCCAGGCTTTTTTCGCCGATGACAAAGCGGTGTGGAATGCCGATCAGGTCGGAGTCGGCAAACATCGCGCCAGGGCGCTCGTTGCGGTCGTCCAGCAGCACATCAATACCGCGCTGTTGCAGTTTTGTATACAAGGATTCAGCCATGTCTTTCACTATAGCCGATTTGTGCAGGTTGACCGGCACAATCACTGCCTGGAACGGGGCGATGGCAGCCGGCCAGATAATGCCTTTTTCGTCATGATTCTGTTCAATGGCAGCAGCAACAACCCGTGATACACCAATGCCGTAACAACCCATGATCATCACCTGGCTTTTGCCGTTTTCGTCCAGGTAACGGGCATTCAGTGCCTCGCTGTACTTGGTGCCCAGCTGGAAGATATGGCCAACCTCGATGCCGCGCTTGATCTCGATGCTGCCCTGGCCATCCGGGCTGGGATCACCTTCAATAATATTGCGGATGTCGGCTGTCTCGGCCAGTTCACCATCACGGCCCCAGTTAAAGCCGGTCAGGTGATAGCCGTCTTCATTGGCGCCGCAGACAAAGTCTGACAAGACGGCCGCGCTGCGGTCGACAATGGTGCGGATGGCCAGCCGGGGTCCCAGTGAGCCGGTGCCGCAGCCCAGCTGCCGGCGAATCTGCTCTTCGCTTGCAAAGCTCAGCGGGCTGGCAATGCCGGGCAGTTTCTCTGCCTTGATGTCATTCAGGCTGTGGTCGCCGCGCAGCACCAGGGCGACCAGTGGCTGCTGGCCGTCCTCACCGGCTTCGCCCAGCACAATCAGGGTCTTGACAGTTTGCGCCGGTGCCACTGACAGAAAACGGCAGATATCGTCAATGCTGTGCTGGCCGGGGGTGGCGATTTTCTCCAGCGGCCGGGTCGGGGTGTCTGCCATGGCCTTGCCCGGCAGTGCCTCGGCCATTTCGATATTGGCGGCATAGCTGCCGGCATTGCTGAAGGCGATGGCATCTTCGCCGGAATCGGCCAGCACATGGAATTCGTGCGAGGCATTGCCGCCGATGCTGCCGGTGTCGGCAATCACGGCGCGAAACTCCAGCCCCAGACGGGTGAAAATGCGTGAATAGGTGTCATACATCACATCGTAGGTTTGCTGCAGGCAGGCCTCGCTGGCGTGGAAGGAATAGGCATCCTTCATGGTGAATTCACGGCCACGCATCAGGCCAAAACGCGGCCGCACTTCATCACGGAACTTGGTCTGGATCTGGTAGAAATTGACCGGCAGCTGCTTGTAGCTGGACAGTTCGTTGCGCACCAGGTCGGTAATCACTTCCTCGTGGGTGGGGCCAAGGCAAAAGTCACGATCGTGACGATCCTTGATGCGCAGTAATTCCGCACCATATTGCTGCCAGCGGCCGGACTCCAGCCACAGGTCGGCCGGTTGCACCACCGGCATCAGCACTTCCTGAGCGCCGCTGCGGTTCATTTCCTCGCGCACAATGGCTTCCACTTTTTGCAGTACCCGCAGTCCTACCGGCAGCCAGCTGTACAGGCCGGAAGCCAGCCTGCGAATCATGCCGGCGCGCAGCAGCAGCTGGTGGCTGATCACTTCGGCATCGGAGGGTGTTTCTTTCAGGGTGGCTATCAGGATCTGGCTGCTGCGCATGGTGCTTGCTCTTGGGATGAAATGGGTGCGTTATGGCGTGTGATGCGGTAAATTTTACGGTTACATAGCGGATTCGTACAGAGGTTTCTATGTTTGAACTACACCCGCAGCTGGCCCGGGATACCGTTCGCATTGGCAGTATGCCATTGTGTGAAGTGTTGCTGATGAACGATGCCGGCTATCCGTGGCTGATCCTGGTGCCGCGCTATCCCGGTGCGACAGAACTGCACCAGCTGAGCAGCATTGACCAGCAGCAGTTTATCCGGGAGTCGGTGTTTGTATCAGCCAAGATGCACAAGCATTTTCAGGCTGACAAGATGAATGTGGCGGCGCTTGGCAATATGGTGCCGCAGTTGCATGTACATCATATTGCCCGCTATCGCGATGATGCCGCCTGGCCGAAACCGGTGTGGGGTGTGCAGCCGGCTACGCCGTATGATGTAGAAGAGCTGGCGATGACGGTAACAACATTGCAGGCTTTGCTGATGGAGATGCTGCAGCAGGGCAGCTGATCCCCGGCATAAAAAAACCCCGGCAAGCCGGGGTTTTTGCTGTCAGGCCGGATCAGTTGGCCATGTCTTTCAGTGCTTTTAATGGCAGTACCTTGGTCTTGATCGACGCCGGACGCGCAGCAACATCCATGGTTTCGCCTGGCTTGAACGGGTTGGGTACGCCTTTTTGCGCCTTGCGGGCAGGGATTTTCTGCGTCTTGATCTTCAGCAGCCCCGGCAGGGTGAAGGTGCCGACAGCGCCCTTGCGGATATGGCTGTGGATGGCGCCTTTCAGGCTGTCCAGCACCGCGCCAACATCTTTTTTGCTCAGGCCGGTTTCTTCGGCGATGTGGTTGAGCAGGGCGGTTTTGGTGAAAGCTTCCTTGGCGGCTTTCGGTGTGGCGGTTTTTGCTGGCGTTTTGCTGGCCGGAGCCTTCTTGACGCTGGCTTTTTTGGGTGCTGCGGTTTTAGCTTTTGCCATGGCGGGTTTCCCTTGGGTGTTATTGATGTTGTGAAGCGACAACGGCCGAGTCGGGCAGGGCAAGTTGCGTGGCTATATTTATAGCACTTTCATGCATCGGCTCAAGCGAAAAATCACAATCGTACCGTTTTTTTCAGGGGTTTTATGGCTGCCGTGTCGATAAAGCGCAGTGAGGCCCGTTGTTGACGGCAAAATCTGCCGGCTGTGCTTTGTTCCGGTCGGCAGTCATTGGTATAATCGGCGGCTTTTCATATTGCTGCAGCCGGACAGTGGCTGGCAGCAATCCCTTTCGGCATCTTGCGGAGAATATTATGCGCAGCGACTATTGTGGCGCTTTGGGCAAACAGCATATCGATCAGACCGTTACCCTGTGTGGCTGGGTGGATCGCCGTCGTGACCATGGTGGTGTTATTTTTATCGATCTGCGTGACCGGGAAGGTGTGGTGCAGGTGGTGTTTGACCCGGATACCCGGGAACACTTTGAGCGCGCCGACCGGGTGCGCAGTGAATACGTGCTGAAGGTGACCGGCCGGGTGCGCGCCCGCGCTGCAGCGACGGTCAATGCTGACATGGCAACCGGCGAGATTGAGGTGCTTGGCAAGCAGCTGGAAATTCTCAATGTTGCTGAGACACCGCCATTTCCGCTGGACAGTCATTCCGGTGTTGGTGAGGATGTGCGGCTCAAATACCGGTTTATGGATTTGCGCCGGCTGGAGATGCAGAACAAGCTGCGGCTGCGCTCGCGTATCACCGGCATCATCCGCCGTTACCTGGATGACAAGGGTTTTCTGGATATCGAAACGCCGATCCTGACCCGCGAAACACCGGAAGGTGCGCGTGACTACCTGGTGCCCAGCCGTACCCATGAAGGCAAGTTTTTTGCCCTGCCACAGTCACCACAGCTGTTCAAGCAGTTGCTGATGGTGTCCGGTTTTGACCGTTATTACCAGATTGCCCGCTGCTTTCGTGACGAGGATCTGCGTGCCGACCGCCAGCCGGAATTTACCCAGATTGATATCGAAGCCTCGTTTGTGACTGCCGATGACATCATGGCGATCGCTGAGCAGATGGTTCGTGAATTGTTCAAACAGATTCTGGATGTTGATCTGCCGCCATTGCCGCGCATGACCCATGAAGAAGCCGTGCGCCGCTTTGGTATCGACCGGCCGGATCTGCGTATTCCGCTGGAACTGGTGGATATCAAGGATTTGCTGACCGATGTTGAGTTCAAGGTGTTTTCCGGCCCTGCCAATGATCCCAAGGGCCGGGTGGCGGCAATCCGGGTGAAGAACGGCAACGACTTGCTGAGCCGCAAGCAGATCGATGATTACACCAAATTTGTCGGTATTTATGGTGCCAAGGGCCTGGCTTATATCAAGGTCAATGACAAGGCGGATCTGGAAAACGGCCTGCAGTCACCGATTGTCAAGTTCCTGCCGCTTGAGGTGCGCCAGGCCATCCTTGAGCGCACCGGCGCAGAAAATGGCGACCTGGTTTTCTTTGGTGCTGACAAGGCCAGCGTAGTGAACGAATCACTGGCAGCCCTGCGAGTCAAGCTGGGTGAAGATCTGGACCTGGTTGAGGGTGACTGGGCGCCACTATGGGTGGTTGATTTCCCGATGTTTGAGGACGATGGCAATGGCGGCCTGACACCATTACATCACCCGTTTACTGCGCCATCCTGCTCGGTGGAAGAGTTAAAAGCGGCGCCGGAAAAAGCATTGTCTGTTGCCTATGACATGGTGCTGAATGGCACCGAACTGGGCGGTGGCTCGATTCGTATCCATGACCAGTCCATGCAACAGTCCGTGTTTGAGATTCTCGGCATTGGTGAAGCCGAGCAGCGCGAGAAATTCGGCTTTCTGCTGGATGCGTTGAAGTATGGCGCGCCACCCCATGGTGGCCTGGCCTTTGGCCTGGACCGTCTGGTAATGCTGATGACCGGTGCGCGCTCGATTCGTGAAGTGATTGCCTTCCCGAAAACCCAGACGGCTGCCTGTCTGATGACGGATGCGCCTGGCGTGGTCAGTACCCGTCACCTGAACGAGCTGAATATCCGGCTGCGCAAGAAAGAGTCGGCGGAATAGCCATCGGCAGTGTTGGCAGCCGGCATCGGGCTGCAGGCAGGATGTCTGGCCGCTGCGGATCTGCCGGCCTGCTGGCGGTTGTCACAGCATCATGAGTTGCCCGTGCCGGCCGCTTGTGCCGGCGAGCGGTCTATGGAAATATATACAGTGTTTGCCTGGGCTGCGGTACCTGACCGTCTGGCCGGCCACGTATAAAAGGCACTTATGACTATCATTCTGGGTATTGATCCAGGTTCACGAAAAACCGGCTTTGGCCTGGTTCACAGTGCCGGCGACCGATGTGAGTATGTCGCCAGCGGTGTGATCCGGGTGGAGCAATATGCATTTGCCGAACGGCTGCAGCAGATTTTTCTTGCCCTGCAGGGCATTATCGAGCAACACCAGCCGCAGCTGATGGTGGTGGAGCAGGTATTTGTGGCCGGCAATCCTTCATCCGCACTGAAACTTGGCCAGGCGCGTGGCGCGGCTATTGTGGCCGGCGCCACGGCCGGGCTGGAGGTGCACGAGTATTCGGCACGCCAGATCAAGCAGGCGGTGGTTGGCATGGGCGGTGCAGATAAATCCCAGGTGCAGCATATGGTCACCCATTTGTTGAAGTTGTCCGGCACACCGCAGGAGGATGCTGCCGATGCACTGGCCGCTGCCTTGTGTCATGCACATACCCATCGCAGCCTGGTTCGAATGGCAGGCGCGCGCGCTCACCGACGCAGGAGACTGTTATCATGATTGGCTGGCTGAAAGGACGTATTCTGGAGCGGCAGCCACCGGCACTGCTGCTGGATGTCAACGGTGTGGGTTATGAGCTGCAGGCGCCGATGACAACATTTTATGCGCTGGGTGATGCGGTGACGGCGGAGTTCTTCACCCATCTGGTGGTGCGTGAGGATGCCCATCAGCTGTTTGGTTTTGCCAGCCGGGATGAACGCAGCCTGTTTCGCAACCTGATCAAGGTCAACGGGGTTGGGCCGAAGCTGGCACTGGCCATTCTTTCCAGTATTGATGTGCCGGCGTTTGTTGCCTGTGTCCAGCATGACGATGTGCAGGCGCTGACACGGATTCCCGGTATTGGCAAAAAAACCGCCGAACGGCTGCTGATTGAGATGCGTGACCGCCTGCGTGACTGGTACCAGGATGGCGCGGCGGTGCTGGCGACGCCAGCCGGCGAGCCGCAGCCGGCTGGCCGTCTGGTTGTGCAGGAAGCAGAAAGTGCATTGATTGCACTGGGCTATAAGCCACAGGATGCAGCAAAAATGATCAGTGCCGTCAGCGGTGATGATCCGCAGACGGCCGAACAGCTGATTCGTGCAGCCCTGAAGAGAATGATCTGATGAGTGGCCTGATTGATAATGACCGGATTGTTTCCCAGCGCAGCCAGGTGGATGACCAGCACGACAGGGCGGTGCGACCGAAAACACTGGCGGATTACCGTGGCCAGGATGTGGTGCGTGAGCAAATGGATATTTTTATCCGTGCCGCCCGCCAGCGCAATGAATCACTGGATCACTGCCTGATTTTCGGGCCGCCGGGGCTGGGCAAGACCACGCTGGCCAATATTATTGCCAATGAAATGGGTGGCGCACTGAAAAGCACGTCCGGGCCGGTGCTGGAAAAAGCCGGCGACCTGGCGGCGATGATGACCAATCTGGAACCGGGCGATGTGCTGTTTATTGACGAAATTCACCGGCTGAGTCCGCATATTGAGGAGATCCTGTATCCGGCGATGGAGGACTTCCAGCTGGATATCATGATTGGTGAAGGGCCGGCAGCGCGTTCCATCAAGCTGGAGTTGCCGCCGTTTACGCTGGTTGGTGCAACCACCCGCGCCGGCCTTCTGACATCACCACTGCGCGATCGTTTTGGCATTGTGCAGCGGCTGGAATATTACAATGTTGCTGACCTGACCGGTATTGTCGAGCGTGCTGCCGGCATTGTGGGTGTCAGTATTGATGTTGCCGGTGCCGGCGAAATCGCCCGCCGTTCACGTGGTACCCCGCGGATTGCCAACCGGCTGTTACGCCGGGTGCGTGATTACGCCGAGGTGAAATCCGACGGTCATATCAGCAGTGATATTGCCGACAAGGCACTGAACATGCTGCATGTTGATGAGCACGGTTTTGATCATATGGACCGGCGCCTGCTGCTGGCCATGATCGAAAAGTTTGACGGTGGCCCGGTTGGTGTGGACAGCTTGGCAGCAGCCATCAGTGAGGAACGAGGCACCATAGAGGATGTGCTGGAGCCATACCTGATCCAGCAAGGTTACATGATGCGCACGCCGCGCGGGCGGGTGGTCACCCGGCTGGCCTACCAGCACTTTGGCCTTGCTGCGCCAGGCCGCCAGGCTTACCTGGAGCTGGACAATGACTGAGCCGGCCACGGATTTTTGCTGGCCGGTCAGGGTGTATATGGAAGATACCGATGCCGGCGGCATCGTTTTTTATGTCAACTACCTGAAATTTATGGAGCGGGCGCGCACTGAATTCCTGCGCCAGCTGGGTTTTGACCGCAACAACATTTTCAGTGAGCAGCAGATGTTTGTGGTGCATTCCGTGAATGCTGAGTACAAGGCGCCCGCGCGCCTGGACCAGCTGCTCAGTGTTGAGGCACGGGTCATGCAATTGAAACGCACATCCGTTATATTGCGGCAAAATATCTATTGCAATGCGGAATTGTTGTGCGCAGGTCACGTCAAACTGGCCTGCGTCAATCGTGAGACCATGAGGCCGCTGCCGATACCGCCGGTCATGCACCGGGCCCTTGAACAATCCCTTCGAACACAGGATTAAGCGCAATGAATGAACAGTTGTCTATCTGGAGCCTGATTGCCGATGCCAGCCTGTTGGTACAGCTGGTCATGCTGGTGTTGTTTCTGGCCTCGGTGGTGTCGTGGGCAATGATTGTGCAGCGATTTTTGTATTTCCGGCGTGCGCGCAGGCTGATGGATGATTTTGAGGATGAGTTCTGGTCCGGTGTGGATTTGTCGCAGTTGTTCAAGCGCCAGACTGAAAGCGAGGGCATGGGTGGCAGTGAGGCTATTTTTCGCGCCGGTTTCAAGGAGTATTCGCGGTTGCGGCAGCAGGCCGGGGCTGATGCCGATGCAGTGATGGAGGGGTGCTCGCGCTCCATGCGGGTGGCCATGTCGCGAGAAGAGGAAAAGCTGGATCAACACTTGCCGTTTCTGGCAACAGTGGGATCGACCAGTCCGTATATCGGCCTGTTTGGCACGGTATGGGGCATCATGAATTCCTTTCGTGGCCTGGCCAATGTGCAGCAGGCTACCATTGCGACGGTGGCGCCGGGCATTTCCGAAGCGCTGGTGGCAACGGCAATGGGCCTGTTTGCCGCCATTCCGGCAGTGATGGCGTATAACCGGTTTTCGGCAAAATCTGACTTTTTTCTCAAGCGTTACCAGAATTTTGCTGAAGAGTTCTCCAGCATTTTGCACCGTCAGGCGCATGCGCGGCGCAAGGATGGTGAATAAATGGCGGGCAAGCGTCGTCTGAATGCTGACATCAATGTGGTTCCCTATATTGATGTGATGCTGGTATTGCTGGTGATCTTCATGATAACCGCTCCGCTGCTGACCCAGGGCATCAAGGTGGATTTGCCGCAGGCCGATGCCAAACCGCTGGATATGGAGCAGGATGAGCCGCTGATTGTATCAATGAAAGCCGATGGCAGCCTGTTTCTTAACCTGGGTGACAAGCAGAAATCGTCACGGCCGCTGGAGGAAATCCAGCAGTCGGTGCAAAAAGTTGTCAGCGCCAGGCCCGATACGGCAGTGCTGGTGTGGGCGGATCACAAAATTGCCTATGGTGAGGTGGTCAAGCTGATGACACAGCTGGAGCAGGTGGGGGTGGCGCAGGTTGGCCTGGTAACGGAGCCGTTGCGCTGAAATGAAACCCCTGATGCGTGAATATGCCGTGCCTGCGGCAGTAACGGTGTTGCTGCACGCGGTGATGCTGTTCTGGCTGGGTGCCGATTTCACCAGCAAACCGCGTCTGCCCGAGATCAAGGACCCGCCGTTTATCAAGGCCAGTGTGGTGCAGCTGAAAGAGCAGAAAACCCCGCAACCCAAACCGGCTGCCAGTGATAGTGCCAAAAAAGCGGCCGAGCAGAAAAAACGTGAAGAAGCACTGAAAAAACAGCAACAGGAAAAAGCCCGTGAGCAGGAGCGGCAGAAGCAGGCGCGACTGAAAGCCGAACAGGAAAAACAACAGAAGCTGGCGCGTGAAAAACAGGAAAAGGCACGCCTGGAAAAGGAGCGTGCCGAGCAGCAACAGCGTGAACGTGAGCGGCAGGCGCAGCTGCGCCGGGAGGAGGAACAGCGCAAGGCGCGCGAGGAAGCGCTGTTGCAATCCTTTGCCGAGCAGCAGGCAGAGCTGCAAAGTGCCCAGGACGAGGCACGTGCCAACAGTTATATCAGCGTGATTCAGCAGGCGGTGATTGCCAACTGGAGTCGCCCGGCCAGTGCCCGTAACGACATGCAGGCGGTGCTGGAAATACAGCTGGTGCCTACCGGTGCTGTTGTTGATGTCAAGGTGATCCAGGGCAGTGGCAACGATGCCTTTGACCGGTCAGCGGTGGCGGCAGTCAAAAAAGCCGAGCGTTTCCCTGAGCTGGCTGGCATGGAACCACGGCTGTTTGAAAAATATTTTCGCCGCCTTAAAATGCGGTTCAAACCTGAGGATTTGCGTCTGTGATCAAGCGTTTGTTGTTGCTGGTCTGGCTGAGCCTGCCATTGGCGGTATCAGCGGAACTGGTTATTGAAATTACCCAGGGGGTGGATAATCCAACACCCATGGCAGTCAGCCCGTTTTCCTGGTCAGGCACCGGTGCTCTTGAGGAGGATGTGTCGGCCATCATTGAGGCTAATTTATCCCGCAGCGGCCTGTTTGACCTGCTGGCCAGGGAAAACATGCTCAGCCACCCAGACAAGCCGCAGAATGTTTTTTATCGTGACTGGCGTGCGCTCGGCCGTGAGTATCTGCTGATTGGCAGCATGACGCCGGTAGATGATATGGTGGAGGTGCGCTATCACCTGTTTGATATCGTCAGGCAGAGTACGCTGCTCAGCTACCAGTTACGCGCCTCACGCAGCGGCCTGCGTGATCTTGCCCACCGAATCAGCGATCAGGTATTTGAAAAAATCACCAATATCCGTGGCGCATTCTCGACCAAGATGCTGTATGTCTCGGCCAGCAACCTGCCGAACGGGCAATACAATTATCAGCTGTATATCGCCGATGCGGATGGTGCCAGGCCACGACGTATCCTCAACTCGGACGAGCCGATTCTGGCGCCTGCCTGGTCACCGGATGGCAAACAGATTGCCTATGTGTCATTTGAAAGCAGCCGGCCGGCGGTTTATCGCCATGTGCTGGCTACCGGCGAGCGGGAGAAATTGACGTCGTTTCCTGGTATCAACAGCAGCCCCGCCTGGTCGCCGGATGGGCGCAAGATGGCACTAAGCCTGTCAAAAGACGGCAGCCCGGACATTTATATCCTTGATCTGCAAAGCAGGCAGTTACGCAAGATTGCTGCCAACGACCTGGCCATTGATACCGAGCCATACTGGATGCCGGATGGCAAATCCATTGTCTTTACCTCCAATCGCGGCGGCCAGCCACAAATCTACCGGGCAGACCTGGTGTCTGGTGCAGTCGACAGGGTGACCTTTGAAGGTCGGTACAATGCGCGGGCACGACCGATGCCGGATGGCAGTGGCCTTATCCTGGTTCACCAGGCCGGTAATGGTGATTTTCACATCGCACGATTTGACCAGCGCAGCGGCCGTATGCATATTTTAACCAGCACACAATTAGACGAATCGCCCAGTATCGCGGCAAATGGAAGTATGGTAATGTATGCGACAAAACGTGGTGAGCAGGGCATTCTGGCGGCAGTTTCAATCGATGGCCGGGTGAAGTTCAGCCTGCCATCCCATGGGCGAGACGTCCGTGAGCCGGCATGGTCGCCATTTTTCGACTGAACAGGTATACACAATTCTCCTCACTCTCAACATAGGTGAACAATGATGACAAGAAGCAATAAAATCAAATTTCTGAGCATGCTGTTTGCATCTGTTTTATTGGCAGCTTGTGCAGGTAACGATACGTCTGAAGATGCGGCGGATGCAGCAAGCCAGGGTGCTGATGCCAGCAGCGGTGCGCAGGTTGATACCTATGGTTCCGAGCAGTTGTCAGGCTCGGCTATGGATGTCGAAGAAGTTGAGCAGCCAGTCAAGCAGCTGGTAACGGTTTATTATTTCGAATTTGACAAGTCAACCCTGACTGCTGAAACCCGCAGCAACCTGAACGCTGTCGCGGCTGAGCTGAAAAAGAACACTAACGCTGTTCGTCTGGAAGGTCACGCTGACGAGCGCGGTACCCGTGAGTACAACCTGGCCCTGGGTGAGCGTCGTGCCAAGGCGGTGGCTGACTATCTGGCTTTGCAGGGTGTTAACAAAAGCCGGATTGAAGTTATCAGTTACGGTGAAGAGAAGCCGGTTGCCATGGGTAGCACAGAAGCCGCACTGGCAAAAAACCGTCGTGTTGAGCTGATCAAATAAGATTGACATGATGCAGATACGTTCTGTACTGGTGGCAGCAGTATTTACTGCTGCCTTTCCTGTTTTTGGGGATGTCAAAATCGTTGATTCTGTCTCTGTGGATAACCAGCAGCGGCAGCAGCAACAGGTACGCACGGATCAGGCTCAGGTCGAGGCGAGTGCGCAGTTGTTTTATCAGCTGCAAATGCTGCAGGAAGAAGTGATGCGACTGCAGGGCATGCTGGAGCAGCAGCAACACGAGCTTGCCCGTTTGAAGCAACAGCGCATGGATGACTACCTGGATCTGGATGGCCGCATTGCCGCGCTGTCGGCAGCACCTGCCGTAGTGCCCCCGTCAAGTGTTGCACCACAACAGCCCACTAGCCGGCCTGTGTTGGATGAAAACGAGTATGCGAGCGCCTACCAGGCGGCCTATGATCGTATTCCCAAGCGCCAGTTCAAGGAGGCGCGCGAGGCGTTTGAAGCCTTTTTGCAGCGCTATCCCGGTACGCCTTATCAGGCCAATGCGCTGTACTGGCTGGGTGAGCTGTACCTGATTGATGGCAATACTGACAAGGCGCGGGCATCATTTTCGACGATTTTGCAGGATTATCCCGAGCATAACAAATTCCCGGAAGCGCTGTATAAAATGGCAATTATCAACCATGACCAGGGTGATAAAACAACGGCGCGCCAGCAGCTGGAAACATTGATAGAGCGTTATTCCGGCCAGCCAGTCAATGCGGCAGTGATTGACAAGGCACGCGCCTATCTGCAAAAAAACTTCCCCTGATACATGTCTGATCTGCGCATCACCGAAATTTTCTATTCGCTGCAAGGTGAAACCCGTACGGTCGGTTTGCCAACAGTATTTGTACGTCTGACGGGTTGCCCGCTGCGCTGCACGTATTGTGATACAGCCTATGCGTTCCATGGTGGCAGCCAGATGTCGCTGGATGACATCATCGG
>DATCSZ010000324.1:0-1640 GCA_036568205.1 Pseudomonadales bacterium | reverse complement strand
CGGGAGAAAGAGCTCGGTTCCATCACCAATCTGTACGTAACTCCGGTCACCCGGCTGGAATTCCTGTTGGGTAAGCAGCTGCCGTATATTGCGTTCAGCATGGTCAGTTTTGCCAGTCTGGTGCTGCTGGCGGTATACGTGTTCAATGTGCCGCTCAAAGGCGGTTTGCTTACCCTCACCCTGAGCGCCCTGTTGTTCGTGACCGCCACAACTGCGCTGGGGCAGGTGATATCCTCTTTTGCCTCTACCCAAATTGCGGCCCTGGCGGCCACCGCCATTCTCAGTATTCTGCCGACCGTGCAGTTCTCCGGCCTGACCGAGCCAGTGTCTTCGCTGAGTGGCGCCGGTGCCTGGATCGGCACCTTCTGGCCGGCAACCTGGTTCCTGCAGATCAGCCGTGGGGTGTTCACCAAGGGCCTGACCCTGGCCGACATGCAGGGTGCCTTTCTTGCACTGGCAGCATTCATTCCGGTACTGACGCTGATGGCGGTGGCACTGCTGAGGAAACAGGGGCGCTGATGGTATCTTTACGCAATATCTGGCACCTGGGCATCAAGGAACTGCGCAGCCTGTGGCAGGACAAGGTTCTGATGATCTTTGTGCTGGTGGCCTTCACGGTCATGATCTATACGGCAGGATCGGCCGGCTCGATGGAACTGCACAACGCGCCGATTGCGGTGGTGGATGAAGACCAGACCGTGTTGTCCGGGCGGATCATCAATTCGCTGCAGCAGCCCTGGTTTCTGCCGCCGGACATGGTGGGCTATGACCAGATCGATGAGCTGCTGGACAAGGGCAGTCATACCTTTGCCCTGGTGATTCCGGAGGGCTTTGAGCGCAAGGTACGGCAGGGGCAGCAGGTCAGCCTGCAGCTCAATATAGATGCCACCCGGATGAGCCAGGCATTTATCGGGACCTCCTACATCGAGCGCTTCGCGATGATCGAGGTGGCGGAGTTTCTGCAGCCGGGCAGCTCCCGGAGCGCCCTGCCGGTGCAGCTGGTGACCCGTGCCAGCTTCAATCCGAACCTGGATGGCAGCTGGTTTGGCGGGGTGATGGAGCTGATCAGCCAGGTCACCCTGATCAGCATTATCCTGACCGGTGCGGCGCTGATCCGTGAGCGGGAACACGGCACGGTGGAACACCTGATGGTGATGCCGCTTAGGCCGTTTGAAATCATGGCATCGAAGGTCTGGGCCAACGGTCTGGTCGTGCTGCTGGCAGCTTCCGTATCGGTTACGCTGGTGATACAGGGCTGGCTGCAGGTTCCTGTTGCCGGCTCGATTCTATTGTTCCTCTTCGGTGCGCTGATTTACCTGCTTTCCACCAGCGCCATCGGTATCCTGATTGGCACCGTGGCGCGTACCATGCCCCAGTTCGGTCTGCTGCTGATACTCACCATCCTGCCCCTGCAGCTGCTCTCTGGTGGTATTACCCCGCGGGAAAGCATGCCTGATATCGTGCAGGACCTCATGCTGGCGGCTCCGACGACCCATTTCGTGAGTATGGCTCAGGCCATTCTGTACCGCGGGGCGGGCCTTGAGGTGGTCTGGCCCCAGCTGCTGGCGCTGCTTGCCATCGGGGCCGTGTTCTTTTCTGCCGCCCTGGCGCTGTTCCGGCGACACTTGTCAGTGTGAAGT
>DATCSZ010000323.1:0-9399 GCA_036568205.1 Pseudomonadales bacterium | reverse complement strand
AGTCCTCGAGCCGATAGCAACACCACCAGGGAGTGATGTTCGACCACAGTGTGCATGTCCGCATGACGGAAAGCCTGAGTGGCCGACAGAACTCCCGCCTTGAACTCTCGGGTTCAAGGGCCAATCCGGCGGCGGTATTTTGGGGAGTCATTTTTTTTTGCCTGCCACAATCAACAAACAATCCCTTCGCCAGCAAATGCGCCAGCGCCGCCGCAGCCTGGGTGCGCGTGCGGCGTTACTGCGTGATCAACAACTGTGCCGGCATTTGCTGGCGCTGCCATTACTGCAGCATTGCCGGCATATTGCCGGGTACTGGCCGAATGACGGCGAGATCGGCCCGTTGCCGGCGCTGCGTCACTGGCACCAGCAGGGCAAGACGGTTTACCTGCCGCAGCTGCTGGCCAACAAACAATTGCGTTTTGCCTGCTGGCATGGTGATGCGCGTGGATTGCGTGCCAACCGTTTTGGCATACCGGAACCGGTTCAGCGCCGCCATGTCAGTGGCTGCCAGCTGGATGCGGTATTGATGCCGCTGGTTGCCTTTGACCGGAACGGCAACCGGCTGGGCATGGGGGGCGGCTACTACGATCGCAGTTTTGCTTTCCGGCACGTCGGCTGGCGCAACAGGCCCTTGCTGATTGGCCTGGCGCACGATTTCCAGCAGCAGCCGGCCCTGCCGTGCGAAAGCTGGGATATCCCGCTGGATATGATCGTCACTAACCGGGGCGTGCTGCCTGTTGGCAAGCGGCGGCGGCACTGAAACAGCGCTTTACTGGTGCCGGCATCCGGCCTATGCTGGGGCTATTATTAGCGTTAACTAAAGGAGAATGACAATGGCGCATGTCGTGATATTGGGTGCAGGACTGGGTGGCATGGCCGCCGCGTATGAGATGCGGGCAGCGCTGGATGAACAGCACAAGGTGACAGTTATCAACGAGCGCGCGGACTACGTGTTTGTGCCATCCAATCCGTGGATTGCCGCTGGCTGGCGCAAACCGCAGCAGACCAGCTTCCCGATTGCGCCGGCGCTGGCACGCAAGGGCATTGGTTTTATTGCCCAGCGGGCCGACAAGATCGAGGCCGATACCCGGCGTATTGTACTGGCCGATGGCAATACCGTGAATTACGACCACCTGGTGATTACCACCGGCCCGAAACTGGCGTTTGCCAATACGCCCGGCGCCGGCCCGCATGACGGTTTTACCCAGTCGGTATGCCAGCTTGATCATGCCGAGATTGCTGCCGAGGACATCAACAGGCTGTCACAGAACCCTGGTCCGGTGATTGTCGGTGCCTTGCCCGGCGCCAGCTGTTTTGGCCCGGCCTATGAGTACGCGATGATTCTTGATACCGAGCTGAAAAAACGCAAGGTGCGTGACCGTGTGCCAATGACCTTTGTCACTGCCGAGCCGTATATCGGCCATATGGGCCTCGGCGGTGTCGGTGATTCCAAAGGCATGCTGGAAAGCGAGCTGCGCAGCCGGCATATCAAGTGGATTACCAATGCCAAAACCACCCGTATCGAAGACGGCATGATGTATGTCGATGAACTGAATGACGATGGCACGCTGAAAAAACAGCATGAACTGCCGTTCCGGCACAGCATGATGATTCCGGCATTTGCCGGGGTGGATGCGGTGGCCGGCGTGAAGGATCTGTGTAACCCGAAAGGGTTTGTCATTATTGACCAGCACCAGCGCAGCCCGGCCTATCCGAATATCTGGTCTGCCGGTGTTTGCGTCGCGATTCCGCCGGTAGAAGAAACGCCGGTGCCCTGTGGTGCGCCCAAAACCGGTTACATGATTGAGTCGATGGTGACGGCGATTGTGCATAACATCAGGGATGTGCTGGCTGGTCGTGAACCGACCCATACCGGCACCTGGTCAGCTTTCTGCCTGGCCGATATGGGCAATACCGGTGCGGCATTTATTGCCGTGCCGCAAATCCCGCCGCGCAATGTCACCTGGTTTGCCAAGGGGCGCTGGGTACACTGGGCCAAGGTGGCGTTTGAAAAGTACTTCCTGTTCAAGATGAAAACCGGCCACAGCGAGCCGTTCTTCGAAAAAACCGCACTGCGGCTGATGGGGCTGACCCGGCTGCGCAACCGGAAATAAACGACAATAAAAAACCGGCCTGTTGCAACAGGCCGGTTTTTTATCCTCCGTCGGTGGCGGTGAATATTGCCTGCGGTTTCAGGAAAGAAAATGCCGGTAGGCCGGGTTCTCGGTTTCATCCCGGAAGCGGTAGTTCAGCTCTTTCAGCACCGGTTCGATGTCCTTGCGCTGGTCGGTTGTCACCTGCAGGCCGACGGCCACCTGGCCATAGGCAGCACCGTGGTTGCGGTAATGGAACATCGAGATATTCCAGCGTGATCCCAGCCGGTTAAGGAAATTCATCAGCGCGCCCGGCCGTTCCGGGAACTCGAATGTATATACCACTTCGCTATCAATCTCCGGCGCCCGGCCGCCTACCATGTGCCGCACATGCACCTTGGCCATTTCGTTATCTGTCATGTCCTCGACACGATAACCCTTGTCATTGAGCAGGCGAACAATTTCCTCGCGGTCATCGGCATCCTTGAACTGGATGCCGACAAAAATCTGTGCATAGTCATTGGAAATAAACCGGTAGTTGAATTCGGTAATGCTGCGCTTGCCCAGCAGAGAGCAGAATTTGCGGAAGCTGCCGGGTTTTTCCGGAATCTCGACACTGAAAATGCCCTCGCGCCGTTCACTGAACGCAGTGCGCTCGGAGATATAACGCAAGCGGTCGAAATTCGTATTGGCGCCACTTTCAATGCAAACCAGGGTCTGGTCACGCACACCGGTCCGTTCAACGTATTTCTTCAGGCCGGCCAGTGACAGCGCGCCAGCCGGTTCAGCAATCGAGCGGGTGTCCTCAAAAATATCCTTGATGGCGGTGCAGATCTCATCGGTGCTGGCGGTGATCACCTCGTCGATGGTTTCTTTCAGCACCCGGAAGGTTTCCTTGCCGATCTGGGCCACCGCCACGCCGTCGGCAAAAATGCCGACTTCCGGCAATGTTACACGGCGCTGGCGTTCCATGGCGGCTTTCAGGCAGGCGGCATCTTCCGGCTCCACCGCGATGATACGAATGGCCGGATTGACATACTTGATATAGGCCGCAATGCCGGCGGCCAGGCCACCGCCGCCAACCGGGATAAAAATCGCATCCAGTTGCGGGTGCTGGCGCAGGATTTCCATGGCGATGGTTCCCTGGCCGGCAATCACCTGCACATCGTCATACGGATGCACATAGGTCATGCCTTTTTCTTCCACCAGTTTTTTGGCAAAGGTCGAGGCCTCGTCATAGGTGTCACCATGAAGCACCACCTTGCCACCCCAGGCCTTGACCGCGTCCACCTTGATTTGTGGTGTGGTTTTTGGCATCACGATGGTGGCCTTGCAGCCCAGCCGCTGAGCGGACAGTGCAACACCCTGGGCATGGTTGCCGGCGGATGCGGCAACCACACCACGGGCCAGCTCGTCAGCCGTCAGCTGACGCATTTTGTTATAGGCGCCACGCAGCTTGAAGGAAAAAACCGGCTGCAGGTCCTCGCGCTTGATCATCACCTGGTTGCCAAGGCGCGCTGATAAAAAACGGGCTGGCTGCAGTGGTGTTTCAATCGCCACATCGTAAACGCTGGCGTTGAGAATGTGCTTGATGTAAGTGTCAGGCATAAAAATGCAATGCTCCACGGGTTGCGGGCGGTAAGGTATTACAGTTCGGCGATGCTGATATCCAGTGCATCCAGCAGTTCACGGCTGATAAAGCCATCGGCAATCAGGCCGTTTTTTTGTTGCCAGCGACTGATGGCGCTGCGTGTGGACGGGCCGGGAATGCCATCGGCCTCGCCGGCTTCAAAGCCCTGCTGATTGAGCGCCTGCTGCAACTGCATGACGGTATCCCGGTTGAGGCGCACGGCATTGGCCGGCGGTGACTGGCGCAGTTTGCCGGCGCCGTTGATACGGTCAGCCAGATGGCCGACTGACAGGGCATAAAACTCGGAACGGTTCCAGCGCATGATGACATCAAAGTTGTCATACACCAGAAATGCCGGCCCCTGATGGCCGGAAGGCACCAGCAACGCTGCCCGCATGTCATCGACCACCGGCAGTGGCCGGCCATCGGCAGTCAGCAAGCCAAGCCGGCGCCACTCCGCCAGTGGCCGGCGTTGTGTCAGGCCGGCTGCCAGATAGTCAAAATTGTCCGGCAGACGCACTTCACGGCCCCAGCGGCTGCCGCGCTGCCAGCCAATGCCGCGCAGGAAATTGGCGGCCGAATGCATCGCATCGGGCAGGCTGTTCCACAGGTCTCGACGGCCGTCACCATCGGCATCAACCGCATAACGCAAAAACACGTGCGGCATAAACTGCACATGGCCCATTGCCCCGGCCCAGGAGCCCTGCATGCGCTCGGCAGTAATCGAGCCTTCATCAATAATACGCAGCGCGGCCATCAGTTCGCCGGTGAAATACTGGCTGCGGCGCTGGTCACAGGCCAGCGTGGCCAGTGAGTCAAGAATCGGCATTTTGCCAAAGTAGCTGCCGAAATTGGTTTCCAGCCCCCAGAAAGCCACCAGGTACTGGGCCGGCACACCGTATTCGGCGGCCACGCTGTCAAACAGGGCACGGTGCTCGGCCAGCAAGGCACGGCCCTGGGCAATGCGCTGGTCGGTAACGCGGCGGTTGAAATAGCCGGTGAAGCTGTCAGTGAATTCCGGCTGGCGACGATCCAGTTCAATCACCCGCTCAACCCAGCGCACGGCGGCCAGGTTATTGTCGATAACGGCAGCGGAAATGCCTTCAGCCCGCGCAGTCTGCTGCAGGCCTTTGACGCAGCTGGCAAAAGCGGCGTCATCCATGGCCATGGCGGGTGTGCTGGCCAGCAGGGCCAGCAGTAACAGGGTTTTTTGCACTCGCATCAGTTTCACTCGCACTCCGCAAAAGCCACAGCTTATCACAAGCTGCCGGCGTTCTCCCGGCCAATCACGGTCAGGGGTGGGCGACCAGGGTCTGGCGTACATGCTCGGCAAGACCAACGCCGGCTTCCTGCATGGTCAGGTAGGTTTTGTCGGCGCCGTCACGGATAATCGCCTCGGCTTCGTCCTGGTGCATGCTGTGTGAGACGATCAGCCCGGCAAAACCGTACTTGCGCAGTTTGCGTGCCGCGATGCGCTTGGCCTCGACATCATTCATGCTCAGAATCACCGCCTGTACCTTGCCAAAATCCAGCCCCTGCCAGAAGATCTGGTCCTCGGCATCGGCAAAAAACACATTGCGGCCTTCCTGTGTGTGGCGGGCCACCCGTGCCGGGTCGGAATCCATGCCCACCAGGGAATAATTATTGCCGAGATAACCGTAGGCAGCCGTGCCGGTGCGGCCCATGCCCATGATCAGCACATCGGCATCACCCAGTGACACCGGCTGTTCATCCGGGTGATGAATATTGCGTTCGAACGGCAGCAGGAAACGGCACAGTTTTTCATACAGCGGATGGGCCAGCCGGTTGATCGGTGCCGACACCACAAACGACAGGGCAACCGTCAGTGCCAGCGGAATCAGCCACTCCGGCAGCGCCACACTGGCCATTATCAGGCCAAATTCGCTGAAGTTGGCCAGGCTGAGGCCGGTCAGGAAGGCGCTGCGGGCACGCAGCCGGAACAGGATCAGCAGCATGAAAAACAGAAAACTCTTCAGCGGCAACAGGGCAGCAAGCGCCAAAGCAAACAGCCAGGCGTCACGATCGGGCAGGCCGCCCATGCCGATTTGCAGGAAAAAGCCGACCAGGAAAAACTCCTTGGTGCCCCACAGTGCTTTCGACAGTTCGCCGGCACGCGGGTGTTTGGCCAGCAATGCGCCGAACACCAGCGCACCCAGTTCAGAGCTGAGACCGATCAACTCAAAACCATAGCCGCCAACCACCAGGGCCAGCAGCAGGCCGAACAGGATCAGCAGGTCTTCATGGCCACTGGCATCCAGCAGCCGGTACAGCAACGGGCGCAGCAACGGCAACAGGAATACCAGCAAGGCCCACGGTGTGGGTGTCTTGTCGGCGGCCAGGCTCATGACCAGCAGGGCCAGCAGATCCTGTACCACCAGGATGCCGATGGCCACACGGCCGTGAAAGGCGCGCAGCTCACGTTTGCTTTCCAGCACCTTGGCGGCCAGCACGGTACTGGAAAACGCCAGTGCAATAGCCAGCATCAGCGCGGTATAACGGTCAATATCCATCAGCAGCCACAGCGCCGGTGCCAGCAACAGGCCAGACAGGATAAAGTGCAGCAGGCCGCCGCCGATCACTTCGGCCTTGACCAGGTTACGCAGGTTCAGCTTCAGGCCGACGCTGAACAGCAGCAACAGCACACCAAGGTGGGCAACATGCTGGAGGATCAGCCCGCTGTCACTGGGCAGGCCGAGATCGGTGGTGAAGGTGGAGATGGCAAAACCGGCCGCCAGGTAGCCGACCAGTGGTGGCAGGCCGATCAGGCGAACCAGCAGGCCGGTGCTGAAGGCAAAACCAATCCAGACAGCTTCAAGCAGCATGGCTTGTCCTCGTCAGTAAAAAAAGGCCAATATAAGGCACAGCCCGGTTTTATAACAGGGTAACGGTGGGCAGCAGGTGAATTTTAGCGTGACGGGCTGAACCGTTAGCGGCTGCCGTGTTCATAAAATGCGTTTGTTTGCAGATTTGGCTAGGGACAATAAATAACATGATTTATGCCGTGTTTTCCGGTTTTGTGCTGGCGCTGCTGGCACCGTGGGTGCATGCGGCCAATCCGCGTTACAGTGGTGGCCTGCTGGCCCTGTTGCCGGCGCTGCTGTTTGCCTGGTTTGCCAGCCTGCTGCCACAGCTGGGCGAAAACGGGGTGTTGCTGCAGAGCTGGCCATGGATGCCGGGACTGGCAATTGAGTTATCGTTCCTGCTGGATGGCCTGTCCCTGCTGTTTGCCTTGCTGATTACCGGTATTGGCGCGCTGGTGCTGCTGTATGCCGGTGCTTATTTGTCGGGCCATGAATATCTGGGACGCTTTTACGCCATCCTGCTGTCGTTTATGGCGGCGATGCTGGGGCTGGTGTTGTCGGACAATTTGATCAGCCTGTTTGTCTTCTGGGAGCTGACCAGTATTACCTCTTATTTGCTGATCGGGTTTAATCACCAGGATGCCGATGCCCGTCGTGCTGCATTGCAGGGCCTGCTGGTCACCGCCGGTGGCGGGCTGGTGTTGATGGCCGGGCTGGTATTGCTGGCCATTGCCGGTGACAGTTATCGTTTGTCCGAATTGCTGGCAGAGCCCGCGTTAATCCGCCAGAGTCCGCTGCTGGCCGGCATGATGCTGTGTATCCTGGTCGGTGCCTTCACCAAGTCGGCACAGTTTCCTTTCCATTTCTGGCTGCCCAATGCAATGGCGGCGCCGACGCCGGTATCGGCGTACCTGCATTCCGCCACCATGGTCAAGGCCGGTATCTACCTGATGGCGCGGCTGAATCCGGTGTTTGCCGGTGAGGCCTTGTGGAGCCTGCTGTTGTCGGCAGTTGGCGCGATGACCATGCTGACCGGCGCCTGGCTGGCCTACAGTGCCTGCAGCCTGAAAAAGGTGCTGGCCTATTCGACGGTGATGGCGCTGGGCACCCTGACCTTGCTGCTGGGTATTGGCAGCCAGGCAGCGCTGACGGCATTTGTCTGTTTTTTGCTGGCCCATGCGCTCTACAAGGGTGCGCTGTTCATGCTGGCCGGCAGTATTGACCATGCCAGCGGCTGCAAGGATCTGCGCATTCTGGGCGGCTTGCGCAAAACCATGCCGGTGACCGCTGTGCTGCTGGTGCTGGCCTGCCTGTCACTGGCCGGCCTGCCACCGTTGTTCGGTTTTGTGGCCAAGGAGTTGCTGTTCGAGGCGGTCTTGTCAGCATCATTGCTGGCGGATCTGCTGTTTATGGTGGTCATGATCAGTGCCATGCTGACCGCAGCGGTTGCCGGTGTGTTTGCCTGGCAACTGGTCTGGGGCCAGGCCGGTGACTTGCCGCGCCAGCCGCATGAGGCGCCGCCGGCGATGCTGGCCGGGCCGCTGCTGCTGGCCGTGATGTCACTGCTGTTTGGCCTGTGGCCACAGTGGCCGGCAGCCATGCTGGTGCAGCAGGCGCTGGCGGCAACCGGTGCGCAAGGTGATGTGAAACTTGCCCTGTGGCATGGCTTCAACCTGCCGCTGTTGTTGTCGTTAATCAGTGTTGCCGGCGCGTTGATACTGATTAATCGCTGGCCGGTCTGGCAGGCACGGTTGGCCCTGGTCAGTGGGCGGCTGGCGCGGTTTGGTCCGCAGGCCGGCTATTTTCACTGGCTGAACGGGCTGGTGCTGTTTGCTGCCTGGCAGACGCGGGTGTTGCAAAATGGCAAGACCGGCAATTACATGCTGGTGCTGATCCTGACTGCTGTTGGCCTGACGGGCTATACCCTGCTCAGCCAGCAGGGCATCAGCCTGCCGGACTTCTCATCGTCGGTACGTTTCTACGAGTTGACGGTTGCCATGCTGATGCTGCTGAGTGTCGCCTATGTGATCGGCACCCGTTCGCGACTGGGTGCAGTGGCGATGATGGGGGTGCTGGGTTTTTCAGTGGCGCTGGTATTCATCCTGTTCAGCGCACCGGATCTGGGTATCACCCAGGTGCTGGTGGAAACCCTGACGGTGATTTTGCTGGTGCTGGTATTGTTCCGCCTGCCGGGTTTCTCGCAATATTCCAGCCGCAGCGAGATTGTCCGTGATGCTGTGGTTGCACTGGCCTTCGGCAGCCTGATGATGCTGTTGATGCTGGCTGCACTGGATGTGCGCTACTTTGAGTCGATTTCGCGGTTTTATGTTGAAAACAGTTACACTCAGGCGCATGGCAAGAATATCGTCAATGTGATTCTGGTGGATTTCCGCGCGCTGGATACGCTGGGAGAGATTTTTGTGCTGGGCATTGCGGCGCTGGGTGTCTTTTCCATGCTGAAACTGCAGGGGGTGCGCAAGCCATGAGCGACAGACCCGGTCGCAAGGCCAATACCACCATTATTTTGCACAATGCCTCGCTGTTTCTGTTGCCGCTGCAGCTGTTGTTTTCGCTGTTTCTGCTGTTGCGCGGCCATGACGAGCCAGGCGGTGGCTTTATTGCCGGACTGGTCGCTGCCGGTGCCTTTGTTCTCTACCTGTTTGCCCATGGTGTAAAAGAGACGCGACGTCTGATCCGTTTTTCGCCACATGACCTGCTGGCGACTGGCCTGCTGCTGGCACTGGCGGCTGCAATCCTGCCGATGCTGCTGGGCCAGCCCTTGCTGACTGCACAGTGGTGGCCGGTCAGCCTGGGTGACGGGCTGGTGGTGAAGTTATCCAGTGTGTTGCTGTTT
>DATCSZ010000322.1:0-4807 GCA_036568205.1 Pseudomonadales bacterium | reverse complement strand
GGTGGTGGCCGGTGAGCAGGATGCCGGCGTGCCGATTGCGTCCGTGCGAGAAACTGTCGCACGCATCGGTCGTGCCACCTTGCATGTTTATCCGGGTGATCATTTTGATGTTTATGGCGGTGAACGCCAGGCACAGATTCTTGACTGGCAGTGTGCCTTCCTGCAGAGCTTCCTGTAAGCCATTGGCGGCTGTCATGCTCGCCAGTAGCCCCGATGACTGTTAAAAACTGTGAAACAGTGGTATTTTTTGCCGCTGACGCTGCATGTCATGGCGGTGCAGGAATACAAGAATAACGAGGTTGACAATGAACATGGATTCAGACGACGCATTTGCCGATGAAATCGTCGAGATATTTGTCGAGGAAGTTGGCGAGGTGCTGGAGCAGATCGACCGGCATTACCCGGTCTGGTATGGCGATGGCCGGAATGTGGCAGCATTGAAGGAAGTGCGTCGTGCGTTTCATACCCTCAAGGGCAGTGGCCGGATGGTACAGGCCAACGAGATTGGTGAGCTGGCCTGGGCAGTGGAAAACCTGCTTAACCGCCTGCTCGACGGCACCCTGCGTATCAATGACCATATCTATGAGCTGATCGAGGAAGTTCGCAAGGTTATTCCGGTACTGCTGGAGGCGTTTGCCAAGCGCCAGGCGGCGGCCCTGGCCGGCATCAATACCGGCCGGCTGATTGAGCAGGCCGATGCCCTGCGTGAAGGGCGCGAGGTGACCAGTATCCAGACCTACCAGGCGCCGGAAGGGGTTGAATCACCATTGGTGAGCAAGGCGGTGTTGGGCGGTGGCGTGCAGGATGACGAGCTTGAACAGTTGCAGGAGCAGCTGGCTGGGATCCGCCAGTCGCTGGATGAGCACAAGCGCAGCTGGGTCAACCTGGGCGGGCAGGTCGATGCCTTGCGTAACCAGCTGAATGCCTTGCCGGAGACCATGGGCGCGGATGACATTCGCCGCCAGCTGGAGATGGCCGACCGTGAAATCAAGGAGCTGAAGTACTTTGTCAAGGCAACCAGCAGCGAGATGGTCAATACCGTCAATGAGGCCCAGCAGCGGCTGACAGCGCGGGTAGACCAGGAGTTGCGCATCGTTGCTGATGTGAGTGGCCAGATCAAGGCCGACATGACTGCCGAATTTACCGTGTTGCGGGCTGAGCTGAACAACCGTATCAAGGCCTGGTCGCTGGGCAGCGCGATTGCCTGCTCGGTGCTGTTATTGCTGGCAGCCGCTTTCCTGTTGTAACCCGTCCTGTTGCTGTTCGGCGTGGCGGGTTTGTCCCCTGCGCCGGGTGCCGGCAAGCCCCGGCAGGCTTTTTTGCTAATCCGTTTTTGTTCTTTTGTTATTCACGATAAACTACGCCATCTGCCTGGAGTAGTTTATGAGCAAACAGCATTTAGTGATTTTTGATACCACCTTGCGTGATGGCGAGCAAAGCCCTGGCGCATCGATGACCCGTGACGAGAAGGTGCGCATTGCCAGCGTGCTGGAGAAAATGCGTGTTGATGTGATTGAGGCCGGCTTTGCCATGGCCAGCCCCGGTGATTTTGAGGCGGTGCGGGCGGTGGCTGAAGCGGTCAGGGACAGCCGCATCTGCAGCCTGTCGCGTGCCAATCGCAAGGATATTGAACGAGCCGGTGAGGCGCTGAAACCGGCCAATGCCAGCCGTATCCACACCTTTATCGCGACCTCGCCAATCCATATGCAGTACAAGCTGAAGATGCAGCCGGATGAGGTGGTCGAGCGGGCCGTGGATGCGGTGAAATTCGCCCGCCAGTTTACCGATGATGTGGAATTTTCCTGCGAGGATGCCAGCCGCAGTGATTTCGATTTCCTGTGCCGGGTGATCGAGCAGGCTATCCGTGCCGGTGCCGGCACCATCAATATTCCCGATACCGTCGGTTATGGCGAGCCGGCCCAGTTTGGCCAGATGATCCGCGACCTGATCAACAATATTCCCAATGCCGACAAGGCGATTTTCTCGGTGCATTGCCACAATGACCTTGGCCTTGCGGTGGCCAACTCGCTGTCGGCCGTGATGCACGGTGCACGCCAGGTAGAGTGCACCATCAACGGCCTTGGCGAACGTGCCGGCAATGCCTCGCTGGAAGAAATCGTCATGGCGGTGCGTACCCGGCATGACATTTTCCCGGTGGATACCGGTATCGAAACCCGCCATATCGTGCCGGCCTCCCGGCTGGTGTCGAGCATTACCGGCTTTCCTGTCCAGCCTAACAAGGCGATTGTGGGTGCCAATGCCTTTGCCCATGAGGCCGGCATTCACCAGGATGGCGTGCTGAAGCACCGCGAAACCTATGAAATCATGCGTGCCCAGGATGTTGGCTGGAACGAGAACCGGCTGGTGCTGGGCAAACATTCCGGTCGTGCCGCGTTCAAGAGCCGGCTGGAGGCGCTGGGTTACCAGTTCCAGTCTGCCGATGATCTCGAGACACTGTTTGCCCGTTTCAAGGATCTGGCCGACAAAAAACACGAGATTTTTGATGAGGACCTGCAGGCGCTGGTCAGTGATGTCCAGGATGCGAGCGACCAGGCCTACCAGTTTGACAGCCTGCAGGCGACATCCTGTACCGGCCAGAAGCCGTCTGCCACGGTCACGCTGATGGTGCATGGCAAGCCGGCCAGTGCCACCGCTGACGGAGACGGGCCGGTGGATGCCGCCTTCCGTGCGGTGGAAAATATCCTCGACACCGGTGCCGAGCTGAAACTGTATTCCGTCAATGCCATTACCCAGGGCAGCGATTCGCAGGGTGAAGTGACCGTGCGGCTGCAGAAAGACGGCATCATCGTCAATGGTTCCGGTGCTGATACCGACATTATCGTTGCCTCGGTGAAAGCCTATGTGAATGCCGCCAGCATCCTGCAGTCGGGCATGCTGCGCGCCCATCCGCAAAAAGGCGGGGTGTGATGCACAGCTGGCAGCAACAGGTGCTGGAGGATATTGGCATCAGCCTGTTGCAGCCGCGTTTTGTATTTCCTGCGGCAAAGGCCGGCCAGGCGCTGGTATTTGAGCCGCTGTCGCCACCGGCACAGGCAGAGCCGGCGCACACAGCCACGCATGATGCACCGGCACAGGCGTCACAATCCGGGCCGGCGCCGGCTGCAGCCGGCATTGCCGAACTGAGCCGGACACTGGGCCTGCCGGCAGCAGCCCCGGCGCCAGTTGCCACTGTCCCGGCGCCTGACGCTGCCGCCCCATCGGCCAGCCTGCGTTATCGCCTGCGCCTGGTACGTGTTGGCCGGCTGCTGATGCTGCTGGACCAGCCGGCCCTGCAGTGGGCAGAACAGCAGGCAGCGCTGCGGTTTTTTGCCGATATACATTTTTACCTGTTTGGCGAGCCTGCTGCCGAGTGCAGTGAGACGGTGTTTACCTGGCCGCCGGCCAGGCAGTTTCCGCTGGCCGATGATGCGGACTGTGCCCGCCAGACCCTGGCGACATTTGTCAGCGGTTTTGCCGGCGATGATGTGTCGTGGCTGTTGTTGTGGGGCGAGACAGTAACCGGCCGCTTGCTGGGCAAGACAGTGGACAAGGGCGAGGTGCTGTTGCATGAGCGCCTGCGCCTGCTGCAGCTGGACGAGGTGTCTGCCTATTGGCGCCAGCCGGCCAGCAAGCGGCTGTTATGGCAATACCTGCAGGCGATTGTCCGGCAGCAGGCACATGGCTGATATACGGTTGGCACAGCTGGCTGATATGCCGGCCATAGCCCCGTTGCAGCAATCCACGGAAGAAACCCACTGGCCGGCCAGCATGATGCAGGAATGCATTGAGCATGGCCAATGCTGGCTGGCCGTGGAGCAGGGCATGGTGGCAGCGTTTGCGGTGTTCAGCCAGGTGCTGGATGAGGCCGAACTGCTGAATATTGCCGTGGCGCCGGCCTGGCGCCGGCACGGCCTGGCCCGCTTGCTGATCACCACGGTGCTGGGCAGGCTGCAGGGCGCATGCGTCATCAGGCGCTGTTTTCTTGAGGTGGCGGCTGACAATGCCGCGGCGCTGGCACTGTACCGGCGACTTGGCTTTCAGTCGCTGTCGATACGCAAAAACTATTACCCATCCGGCAGTGGCCATCGTGATGCCATTGTCATGTGCCTGGAGTTGTGATCATGAAAGAACTCAATTGTGACCTGTGGTCAATGCTGTTGCCGGCCGAATGGTTTGCCGAGCAGGAGGACGAGACAGTAATGATTGTTGATGAGGATGAGGCCAGTATCATCGAGATCACGCCGCTGCTGGCCGAGCAGGGTGACAGCAAGGCGCTGCTGGCCAGCCTGCAGGACGGCAAACTTAGCACCAGCCTGGCCGGCTTGCCGGCCCTGTACAGTGAGTTTGTCGAGGATGAGATGTTCTGGCGTGAGTGGTTTTGTGATGCCGGGGGCTTTGTGCTGGCCATCAGCCATGGTTGTGATGAAAGCAATCGCGGCATGGATGATGCAGCTGTCGATGAAATGCTGGCCACACTGCTGATCAACGAGGAGGCCTGATGCGCATTTTACACACCATGTTGCGGGTGGGTGACCTGGATCGCTCGATTGCCTTTTATACAGACGTGTTTGGCATGCAGTTGCTGCGCCGCAAGGATTACCCGGAGGGACGTTTTACGCTGGCCTTTGTCGGTTATGGTGATGAAGCGCAGCATACGGTGCTGGAGCTGACCCATAACTGGGATACTGATCATTACGATATCGGCAATGGTTTTGGCCATATAGCGATTGCGGTAGACGATGCCTATGCCGCCTGTGAGGCAATCCGTGCCAAGGGCGGGGTGATCAGCCGTGAGGCCGGGCCAATG
>DATCSZ010000321.1:0-2028 GCA_036568205.1 Pseudomonadales bacterium | reverse complement strand
GGTATTGGTGCCGAGACGCCGGGCCACCACGCCGAGCACCTGATCGCCAACGCCATGACCCAGTGCATCGTTGATTTCCTTAAAGCGGTTCAGATCCAGTGCCATCACCGCAAAGGGTTTGCCGTCCTCAATGGCCTGCTCCAGCAACAATAGGGCAACGCGCCGATTGGGCAGGCCGGTGAGTGAGTCATGTTCGGCCTGATGCACCAGACGCTGCTCGCGCTCGGCGATGGCCCCCTGCATGGCGTTAAAGGCCATGGCCAGCTCGCCGAATTCATCATCGCCCTGCACCGGCACCACGGTGTTGTAGTGGCCGGAGGTAATCCGTCGGGCGGCATTGGCCAGTGCCATTACCGGCAGGCTGATGCCGCGGGCCAGCAGTACGGCGGCCAGGGCGGCCAGCAGCAGACCGACAATCGCCAGCCAGATCAGTTGCCGGTCCAGCGCCCGGTACGGCGCCAGCACACGCTCCATCGGCAGCTGCAAGATGGCGCTGATTTCGCCAGATAGCGGCACGCTCAGCAACAGAAAGTCGGTGTCGCTGATGGTGGCCTGCTGCGGCTCGCCACTGCGGGCGTTGGCCAGCCAGCCGCTAACCGCCTTGGCCTGCTCGGGCAGCAAGGTGCTGGCGATCAATTCCCGGCCCGTGCTGGCAAACAGGGAGACATCCAGACTGGTCAGCTGCGACAGGTTCCAGGCCAATGCTTCGTCAAGCTGATAGCCGACCACCAGCCAGTGATCCTGACCGGTGCCCGGCACCGGGGTCATGACCACTTCATAGGCACGGTTGGCGATCATCTGGTACTGCACTTGCAGTGCCCGGTCCTGCGGCAGGGCTTTCGGTGCAACGCTGGCAGCGGGGCTGATAACCCGGCCATCGCTAGCGGCCAGCATGGCCATATCTGCCTTCAGCACGGTGCTCAGGGTGCTCAGAGAGTTGTTAATGGTGGCCACATTATTCGCCGCGACAGCCTGCTGGAAGGCGCTGTCGGCGGCCAGCATACGTGTCGGGATGGCTAGCTGGTTGGCGTGATGGGAGAGCAGTTCGGAGAAAATATCGGCGCCAATACGCAGTTCACGTCCGGCGTCTTCCATCAGGGTGTCGCGAATGACATTGCGGGAGGCCAGATGGCTGGCCAACTGCAGCGCACAGACAAGCCCGACCAGAATCAGCATCAGTTTGCCGAGGTGGCTGTGGCGCATGACTGCTCCGCATAAGTGATTCGACCTGAGCGGTCGCTGTTATTGTTATGTCCTTTTGCCAGTAACTCTAGCGCAGCAGGCACGGTGCCGCCATCAAAGCCGCGGAATGGCACCGCTCAGGTGGCGCTGGATTTCCAGCCACTCGATCACTGTGCGCCAGGCATCGCGGTCCTGCTGCTCGGCTTCACGCAGATCCAGCACGCCACAGCCTTCTCCGGCGGCGCGCACATACAGCTGGGTGTCGCGCAGGGTGGCCAGAAACGGAATTTTCAGACTGCTGAGGAACATTTCCAGTCGAGTGTACATGCGGGTGCGTTCGCGGGCCCGGTTAGCGATTACCGCCAGTCGGCGGGGGCGACGGCGGTTAGCGGGCGACAGCATCACCGCCTGCATAAAGCGGGTGGCGGCGCGGATATCAATGGGGCTGGGCAGTACTGGCACCAATACCACCCGGGAAATATTCAGCAGCGCGTCCAGCGCGCTGCCGTCTAGTCCTGCCGGTGAATCGATAATCAGCAAGTCGCCCGCCTGACGCAGCGCGCCCTGCAGCTTGCCGGCATGGAAGTGCCGGTCCAGAGGTATGGAGAGCAGGCGGATGTCATCGTTGCCGCCTTGCTGGCGTTGTCGGCACCACTGCGAGGCAGACTGCTGGGGGTCAAGATCAAGCAGGGTGACGTCGCGGCCGCGCCCGGCATAGTAACTGGCCAGACTGGTGGACAGCGTGGTCTTGCCGCAACCGCCCTTGGCGTTGGCCAGCAGGATGACAAAATGCTGCCCGGCCCGGCTTGCAACGGGACGTGCCGGGGCCAGAACCTCATCCTGTGG
>DATCSZ010000320.1:0-1269 GCA_036568205.1 Pseudomonadales bacterium | reverse complement strand
GTACGCATCCCCAGCAATAACCGCCAGCGCCAGTTGCAGGCGGCACCCTATGCGCTGGAGGACAGCCTGGCCAGCGATATCGACAAACTTTATTTCGCGCTGGGCAAAAAACAGGCGAATGACGATATCCCGGTGGTAACCATCGACCGGCAGATGTTCCTCTCCACCCTGGAGCAGTTCAGGCAGGCGGGCATTTTCATCGACACGCTGGCCGCCGACTGCCTGGCCCTGCCGCTGGAAAAAGACAGCTGGACCATACTGGTGGACGCTAACGGCGCACTGATCAAGACCGGCACCAGCAAGGGTCATTTCTGCGATCGGGATATACTACCGACGCTGTTGCCGGTATTGTTCAAGCAGGCACCACAGCCTCCCCGGTCACTGCTGTTTTACCATGAGCAACAGGACGCGCACGCCGCCGAGCTGCTGGGTTCGCTGGATGTCAGTCTGCAGATACAAAGCTATACAGGTCATCCGCTGACGGTATTTGCCGGCAACCTGTCAGATGCACGGGAACTCAACCTGTTGCAGGGAAAATTCGCGCCGAAACGGGAAAGCAGCCGGTTGCTGCAACCCTGGAAATCGGTGGCCGCGGTGGCCGTGGTATGGATAGTCCTGCAACTCATCTACGCAGGTTTCGAGATCAAGCAACTGCAGGCCAGAAACCAGCAGCTTACCAGCGCCATCGAAACAGAATTCAAGCGCGCCAACCCGGGCACGCGCAATTTCAGTAATATGCAGAAACGTATGGAGCGCCGCCTGCAGGAACTGCGCGGCGGCGGCAGTGGCAGTGATGAGGAAGCCTTCCTGGAACTGCTATCCGGCGCCGCACAGTCATTCGGCAACCAGGCGGTGACCATCCATGGCATGGTGTACAACAACAAACATATCGACATGGAACTGCAAGCCAGTTCATTGCAGGCGCTGGAAAGCGTGAAAAACAAATTAAACAGTATTAAAAATATAAAAACCACCCTGTCCACATCGGTGGAGAAAGACAAGGTCAAGGGACGGTTACGTCTGGAGCGTCAGAGCTAATGGATATTTCTTCACAGCTGGAACCGCTGCAAACCTGGTTCAATAAACTGGAAAAACGTGAACAGCACACGCTGCTGGCCGGTGCCGTGATCCTGCTTATCAGCATCTTCTACCTGGCCGTGTGGGACCCGGTTTTTTCCACGCTGGAGACAGAGCGCGAGCGCAACCAGTCACAACGCCAGTTACTCAGCTGGATGCAGGAGGCGGCCGGCGAAGTCAGCACGCTGGAAT
>DATCSZ010000319.1:0-10562 GCA_036568205.1 Pseudomonadales bacterium | reverse complement strand
GCTCCTTCAGTTTATGGTGATGTAGGGCCAGTGTAGCCACAGCCGCCTATAAAAAAACATTGGCAAAAGCTATGGCGCGTATTGGGAAAACCTATCGGCCGGGAGAGTGCTTGCCAAGCCCATGAAAGATAAACAAAAGTTAATTTTTGTCGGGTGCCGGGCCTGGCCGGCCGTGCTTTTGTGTTGTGATAAATGCGAGCGGCTTCCGCAATTGCCGGCCGGTCTGTGTCTGCTGCAGGCATCCGGCATGCGCTTTTGCCGGCAAACGTGCTAAGCTGCCGGCCTGTTTTCAGGAGGCGTTTATGTCAAAAAACTTTGCCACCCAGGGCGTGATCCACAGTATTGGCCCGACCACCGAATACGGCAGCAACGGCTTTACCAAACGCGAGTTTGTTATCCGTCTCAGCGGTGAGGGCGAGAACCCGGCCTACCCCAATTATGTGGCGTTTGAGCTGATCAAGGACAAATGCGCAGCGATGGACAGCTACAAGGTCGGTGATGAGGTGCAGGTGCAGTTCAACCTGAATGGCCGGCTGTGGACGCCGCCAGGCAAGCCGGAGAAGTGTTTCACCAGCCTGCAGGCCTGGCGGGTGGAGCGTGCCGGTGCCGGCGATGCCGGCGGTTATGATGAAATGCCGCCGCCATCGCCGTTTGATGGCTCGTTTGCCGATGATGACGTGCCATTCTGATCAGCACTGCCGGCCTGCTGCAGCAGCTGCGCCAGCGCGGCATAGGCACGCGGGTTGAAGGCAAAGGCCATATGGGATGAATCGACCTGGCGGTGCTGCACCGCCGGATGATCAGGCAGCCGGGCGACTTCACGGCTGACAATGCCATCGCGTTCACTGTAAATCACATGCACCGGCACCGGAAAGTCGGCATCCAGCCGGCTTCTGTCCAGCCAGCCGGCAAAATCCATATCCGCCTCGGCCACCGTGCTGCGGCTGAGCCAGCGCAGGATGTCCCAGGTGGCGGTGCCGCGCGGGTCGCCAAACGGGCTGCCCAGCGTAATCACCGCGGCTACCTTGTCCGGCTGCTGCTGGCTGGCATCCAGCGCATAACATCCTCCCATGCTCCAGCCGACCAGGGTGATTTTTTCGCCGGTCTGTTGCTGCAGCTCGACGATGCGTCGGGCCACGTTGCCGGCCATGCGCTTGCGAAAGGCGGTGGCATCATCAACGCTGCGGATGCGTTCGGCGCGGCTCTCGATATTGCGCCCCAGCTGCAGGCTGAATGGCCGGTAGCCAATCGCCTGCAGGAACAGGCGCATCAGCTTCATTGAGCCGTCGCTGGCGCCGTAGCCGGGTAGCGTCAGTACCGGCTGGCCATGGCCGCGTGGCGCCTGGCGGATCAGCGCCGGCAGCTGCAGCATCAGTTGCAGGGTTTCGCCCGTGGCACGGGGGACTTCGGTCAGGCTGTGGCGCAGGGCCGGGCGGGTGATGGCGCTCATGGTGTTTTTTCCGTTGCAGGTGTGCCGTTGATACGCCGGGCGGCGGCAACAGGATTGCTGTGCGGAAAAATCAGGCCATTGGCCGCAGCATGCTGGCGCCTTCCACCGGGATGACGGCACCGGCAATAAACGCACCGGCGCGGCTGCACAGCAGCGTGATCACGCCCTGGATATCGTCTGCCTGGCCGAGGCGTTTCATCGGCATGCCGGCTGCTTCGGCATCAAAGCTGCCGTCGTCGGCACGCCAGCCGTCAATCATGCGGGTATCAAAGGTGCCCGGTGCAATCGCGTTAACATTGACGCCCTGGCTGGTCAGGTCGCTGGCCATCATCACCGCCAGGTGATGCAGAGCATGTTTGGCGCTGCTATAGGCCCATGAATGCCAGGCACTGTGGCTTAACGCAACATTGCTGCCGATATGGATAATACGTGCCGGATCGAGCGGCTGGCTGGTTTGTTGCAGGGCCGGCAGCAGCAGGCGGCTCAGCTCGAAGGCGGCGGTCAGGTTGACCTGCAGCATGTGGTTGAAACTGTCGTAGTCGGTGTCCAGCAGCGGCGCCACCTGGTATTGCGCGGCATTATTGATGAGGATGTGCAAATCCGGGGCGGCAGCCAGAACGGTATCGGCCAGTGCCTGGATGCCGGCCTGGTTGTCCAGTTCGGCGACAATGCCATGACAGGGGCCGAGCCGGCACATGTCAGCCACGGCCTGGTGAACAAAGCCGGCATCACGGCCGGTTACCCAGACTTCAGCGCCGGCCTGCAACAGGCCTTCGGCCATCATCCGGCCGATGCCGCGACAGCCGCCGGTGATCAGTGCCTTTTTGCCATCCAGCCGGAACAGGTTTTGCATGACAGGCTCTCCCTAGCTGAATACAAAATATTGCGCGGAAAAATCCAGCACCCCGGCACCGACAATGTCTTCCAGCGGCTGGATGCGCTGGCTGGTGCAAAAGTCCCGGTAATGGCCGACATGCACGACCACATCACCGTTGTCGTCCTGCACCAGGATGTCCTCGTCGGTAATGCTGCGCAGGATTTTTTTCTTCTGGTTGTGGGAAACGGCAATTTCCTGGATGTCCATGGCTGACCTTGCTGGCTGTTGGCACGATAAGGGGCGCTATAGTCGCCCATCGCCTTGCCATTGGCAAGCACGGCAGGGCAGCAATCAGGCGCTGCGCTCGTGTGGCCACAGGGGGTGCAGCGGCGGCAGGCCGTAGTGCGCACGCGCCCTGCTGCAGTGATCGTTGACACTGCCATCGTCATGATGGGTATTGAAGTTGCGGCAGGTGGATGAGCGCCGGTCGTAAATCGTGCAGCGCACGCTGTTGCCAATGTCGCCGAGCAGGGCAGTGCAGCGTGCCGGTTTGCTGGCCGTGCCCTGCATGCAGCTGAGATGCGGGCTGACCTGTTCGGTCAGTGTATCCGGTACGCTGCCGCCGCCACTTTCAGCCTCGGCCCAGTAAAAGGACACACGAAAAAAGCCGCAGCAGGCGCCGCAGCCAAGGCAGGGGTTTTCTGGTGTCATGGTGTTTGTCGCTCGCGGATGCCAACAACGGTGGATACCAGCCATGGCTTGTCATCACAGGCCATGGCAACAGGTGAATTCTCGGCAAAAAAAGCTTTTGTGCAAGAGGGGGCGACAGGTATTTTTTGCGCAGCCCGTCACGCGGCATTTTGTGTGGCGGATCATGCTTTGCAACACTGCCTGCTGCTGCCGTCAGCAGCGCTGGCAAGCGGCTGCTAGGCTGGTGCATGTCAGCAACAAAACGATGCCAATGTCATGTTACGCAAAAACCTGAGCGACTATAACGAACACAGCCTGCAACAGCTGGGCCGGCGTATTGCGTTTTTTCGCCACCTGGCCGACAGCGACCCTGGCCAGCTGCAATGCCTGTTGTCACACAGCGTGATGATTGAGCTGGAACCCGGCGAGGTATTGATTGAAAAAGGCACACGCGGCAGTGAATTTTATGCGCTGGCCGAAGGCCAGCTGGCGATCTTCCCGGAAAAACGCCTGGCGGATACAGCGATTTGTGAATTGTGGCCAGGCCAGCTGGTGGGTGTGCTGGCAATGCTGAACCAGCAGCCGCGTACCGCAACGGTAGCGGTATCCAGCCTGGCGGGCGCTACCGTGTTTGCCACTGATTTTCGCCGTTTTGGTGCGCTGGAGGATTTTTCGGTTATCAGCCTGTCCAGCAAGCTGGCACTGTTACGCGAAGTGGTGGGCCATATTCATGCCACCTTGCGCCAGTGTGAGCGTGATGTACCCGATGCCGGTCTCAGCAATGAGCTGGCCACATTGACCGATTTTGCCGGCCGGCCGGGTTCACTGGATGAGCTGGAGCATCTGGCCGAGCAGGCGGCCGGCATGGTGTGGTTGCTTGATTGCTGGAACCAGCGCCTGCCGGCGCGGGTGCCGATGTTCAGTGAGCAGCAGCTGGAGCAGCAGCTGGCGGGTTTGTTGCAGCGATCTGCAGCAGCCGGCAAAACGCTCAGATAAATCCTTCGATTTCCCCGTTATCGTCGCTGGCTGCCGGTGCTTGCTGCGCCTGCTCAATAATGCGTGCCGCCAGTGCGCGGATATGCGGCTGTTCCCATACCAGGGTGTGATCCAGTGGCTGGCCCAGCCAGCTTTCCAGTTCACCGGACAGCTGCACCAGGTCCACCGAATCCAGCCCCAGGCCATCCAGCGGTGCCTGCAAAGGGATATCGTCGACGGCATTGCCGGTTTTGGCAGCCAGCCAGCCGGCAATCCATTGTTCCAGTGTGCCGGCATCGGTTTGTTGCGGCGCGCTTGACGGAGCGGCCGGCAGCTGGCCGGCCGGGCGCTGGCCGGCCTGCCAGCTGGCGATGCTGTTCAGGGTGCCATCCAGGTACTGTTGCCGGCAGACATGGCGGCGGATTTTGCCGCTGCTGGTTTTGGCAATGCTGGCAAAACGGATAAAGTGGATCGCATGCAGCTCCAGGCCGTGTTCGCGGGCAATCGCATTGCGGATTGTTGTGATGGCCGGGCCGGCGTCAAACTGGCGCTGATGGCTGCGCTGCAGTTCCTGTACCACCACCAGTTTTTCCTCGTTGTCCTGCTCGATGGTAAAGGCCGCGCCGTGATCAGCCTGCAGGCCTTCGGCAGCATGGGCCACGGTCCACTCGATATCCTGCGGATAGTGGTTGCGACCGCGGATAATCAGCAGGTCTTTCAGCCGGCCGGTGACATACAGCTGCTGGTCCAGCACCGTGCCCAGGTCACCGGTGCGCAGAAACGGCCCTTCACCATCGGCGGTGACGGCGTGGAAGGTCTGTTCGCTGAGTTCAGGCTGGCCCCAGTAGCCGGCGGCAATATGGTCGCCGGCCAGCCAGATTTCGCCAACCTTGCCATCGCTGAGTGGCAGCAGTGATTCGGGGTCAACAATGCGCAGGGTTTGCGGCGGGCAGTTGCTGCCGGCACTGACAAAACGCAGCGAGCCGTTGTCGGTTTCAACAAAGCGGTTGTCGGCCAGCTGGTGGGCTGATACCCGCTTGACCTGGATCGGCTGGTGCTGGCGGCAGGTGGACAGCAGGGTGCATTCGGCCATGCCATACGAAGGCACCAGCGCTTCGGGGCGGAAGCCGCTGATGGCAAACTTGCTGCAGAACGCCTCGATGGTTTCGGCGCGAATCGGCTCGGCACCGGTCAGTGCAAATACCCAGTTGGATAAATCCAGGTTTGCCGCCTGCTCGTCGCTGACATGGTCAACACACAGCTGGTAGGAAAAATTCGGTGCCGGGCAGCCAACCGGCGACAGTTTGCCAAACTCGTGCATCAGCTGCAGCCAGCGTAACGGTTTTTGCAGGAAGGCGGCCGGCGGCATCAGTACCGCGCCGGCACCCCAGTACAGCGGTGTCATCACGGCACCAATCAGGCCCATGTCGTGAAACAAGGGCAGCCAGCTGACACAGCGTGCATCCGCGTCCAGGCCAAAGGCCTGCTCTGCCATGCGGATATTGGTCATCAGGTTGCAGTGGCTGACCATCACCCCCTTCGGGGTGCCGGTAGAGCCGGAGGTGTATTGCAAAAAGGCGATGTCACTGGCGTTGATGGCCATGGCACTGCTTGCCGGCTGGCCACTGGCCGCCTGGTCGCTGTCCAGCCATGGCAGGCGGCGCAGGCTGTCGTCAACCGCATCGGCAAACAGCGCCTGGGCATGCTCGATCACGCCGGCCGAACTGAGCACCACGGCCGGGGTGCAGTCGGCGACAATGCTGGCCAGTCGGCCGATATTCTGGTTGCGCCGGGGCGGATAGGCCGGCACGGCAATCACGCCGGCATAAAAACAGCCGAACAGCGCTTCCAGGAATTCAATACCGGAATTGAACAGCAGCAGCGCGCGCTGGCCATGATAGGGCTGCAGTGCGGCAGCGATCGCCTGGCAGCGGCTGTGCAGCTCGGCAAAGTTGCGGGTGATATAGTCGCCTTCACCCTGCGGATAAAAACGCAACACTTCGTGTTCGGGGCGCAGGCCGGCCCAGTGGCGGATCACATCGACCAGGTGTTGTGCTAAGGCAGGTGAGTTGCTCATCGGTCAGTTCGGTACCAGGCGGTTGATTTTGCGATTTTCTTATTCAGGTCAGCCTGTTACTCTATGTCTCTGCATTGCAGGCAAGCGCAAAAGCTTAGCGGTTTTGCCGGGTCACTGCAATGTGCAACCGATTGCTTTGCGGGGCTTCAGCCATTTTCCAGCTAGTGATGACATGTCGAACGCTCACTCTTGTGGCGCTGCTGGTGCTGGCGCTGCCGGTGTTGTCTGCCGACTTGCTGCAGGTGTATCAGCTGGCGCGCAGCAATGACAGCCAGCACGAGGCTGCGCAAGCCCGTTTTGAAGCGGATGTGCTGGCCGGCAGGCTGGGGCGTGTGCGTTCCTTGCCGCAACTCAATTTCAGCTATCGCTGGATGTACAATGATTACGATTCCAACCAGCAAACCCTCACCTTTGATGGCGTGTCCACGGTCAGCTTCCAGCAATGTGTGGACAGTGCCGACCCGCTGGCCTGCCTGCTGCAGGGGCTTGACGGTGTCGAGATTGCCCCGTTGCGTTCCACCTATACCTCAAGGGAAGCCAACCTGACCCTGACCCAGGTGTTGTTTGACCCGGATGTCAGCGCCGAGCGCCAGCGTGGCAATGCGCTGGCGCTGAAGGCAGCGGCGGCCATGACGCAGGCGGACAGGGAGCTGATCATGCGGGTGGTGGATCATTACCTGGCGGTGCTGGAGGCCGGCGACCAGGCACAGCTGGCCAGTCGCCAGCTGGACTCGATTGTTGCCCAGCAACAGCTGGCGGAGCAGCGTTTCCAGCTGGGCATTGGCAGGGAAACCGATGTCTATGAGGCGCAGACAGCCGCTGATGAACAGCGGCTGGCCGTGGAAGCCGCGCAAACCCGCCGCCGCCTGGCCTTGCTGGCATTGTCCGGCATGACCGGCAGCACGCTGGGCGATGTGTTGCAGGTGTCGGCTGCGATGCCGGTGCAGCGGCTGCAGCCGCAGGATGCCAGCCACTGGATTGCCCTGGCCATGGCACGCAATGATGCGATCAAGATCGCCGAGGCCGCCGGGCAGCTGGCGCAACATGACATGCGCCGGCACCGCCACAGCCGCCTGCCGCGGGTATTGGCTGCCGCCAATTACAATGAGCGCGAGCTGGATGGTGGCCAGGCCTTTCAGCCGGAATCGACCACCACCAGTATTGGGGTGGAAATCCGCCTGCCACTGTATAACGGCGGTGCCATGTCGCTGGGCAAACAGCAGGCGGCCTACCGCGAAATGGAGGCCAGGCACCTGCTGGCCCTGCAGAAAAACAGCGTGGAAACCGCCATTGTTGGCCAGTTGCTGCTGATCGACCATGCGGTCAATCGTTACCAGGCACAGCAGCGCGCGGTGGACACATCGGCGAAATCACTGGCGATCACCCGGCGCGCCTATGACCAGGGGGTTGGCAGCCTGGCGGAGCTGTTCCGGGTGCAGCACAACCACTACCAGGCACAGCTGAAACTGTCGCAGGCCCGTTATGACTATATCCGCCGCGTGTGTGAACTGAAGCAGCAGGCGGGCAGCCTGTCACTGGCCGATATCCGCGAGCTGAATGCCTGGCTGGTGAGTGCAGCCGATGCTGCACACTGAGCTTGCGGCACCCGGCTGGCTGGCCCGGCTGGATCATCCGCTGGCCGGTCGCTGGCTAGTATTGCTCGGGCTGTTGCTGGTGTTGCCGTCACTGTGGGCCGGCCTGTATGCCGATGATGTCGGTCACCAGTTGTTGCTGGCCAATCCCGGCCTGTTGCCGGCACCGGACAAGCCGGGCCTGTATCAGCTGTTCTCGTTTATCGACAATGACCCGCTGCGGCGCCAGCAGCAATATGCCTTTGGCCTGCTGCCCTGGTGGACCGGCAGCATGGAGGTCAATTTTTTTCGCCCGCTCAGCGAGCTGAGCCATGCACTGGATGCCAGGCTGGGCCTGCCTGTCTGGCTGATGCATGCCCATAACCTGCTGTGGTATGGCGTGTTGCTGGTTTTGCTGGCGCTGTTTTACCGCCAGCTGCTGGGCGAACAGCGCCTTGCCATGCTGGCCTTGCTGCTGTTTGTGGTTGATGCCACGCATGGATTTACCGTGGCCTGGATTGCCAACCGTAATGCGTTGATCGCGGCGGTGTTCCTGTTGTTGTCGGTGCTGGCGCTGATGCGTGCGCTGCGCCTCGGCAGCCCGGTGTTTTCCTGCCTGTCGGCGCTGGCCGCCGTGCCGTGCCTGCTGGCTGGTGAGAGCGGCGTGGCGCTGGTCGCCTTTGTGCCGGCAGTATTTGCCTGGAGCCGCTGGCAGGGCCGTCAGCCAGGCATCAGCCTGCTGCTGCCACCGCTGCTGGTGTTGCTGTTATGGCTGCTGGTTTACCGTTATTACGGTTTTGGCGCCCATGGCAGTACCGGTTATTACACCGACCCGCTGGCCGACCCAGGCCATTTTTTGCAGGTGCTGCCATTGCGTTTTTTTAATGGTGTGGCAATGCAGTTCAACCTGTTGCCGTTGCACCTGTCGGGGCGTGGCCAGCTGCCGCTGGCCTTGCTCGGCGTGCTGATTGTGCTGGCCTTGCTGGTGTTTGTGCGTGTCAGTGGCTGGCGCCCCGGTGCTGTGTTGCTGGCGCTGTTTTTGCTGTGCCTGCTGCCGGTGTCGGCAGCAGTAATGCAGGAGCGTAACCTGCTGGTCGCCGGCATTGCCGGTGCGCCGTTGCTGGCGGCGGTGCTGCAGTGGCTGTGGCGCCAGGCGGCCAGCCGGCGCCGGGCCGGCCAGCTGGCAGCCGTGCTGGTGTTTTTTCATTTGTGGCTGGCGGTGCCGCAGATGCTGGCGATGAGTGTGGCGCCAGCGGTGCTGGCCCGCAACAACCTGTTACTGGCGGAATCCGTGCCGCAGTCCTGGCAGCAGCGCCAGTTGCTGACCATCGGCGTGCCGTTGTTTGATGCGGTGTATATGGCGCCGGTGGCCTTGCTGTACCACCAGGTATTGCCGCAGCGGCTGTGGCCGGTCACCAGTGTCTGCAGGGCTTGCAGATTAGCCGGCCAGCCGACAGGATCTGGCATTTTCGCCGTCAGCAGGGCCTGCTGGCCGGTGATTACTGGCTGCTGCGTGACCTGCAGCGAGAACCGTTTGTGGCCGGCCAGCGCCTGGCACTGGATGGTGCGCAGCTGGTGATTACCGAGGTGGACAGGCGCGGCATGCCACTGGCGCTGGACTGGGCCACTGACGGCAAGGCGCCGGTGCAGCTGGCCTACTGGCGTGACAAACGCCTTTATGGCCTGGCGCTGGCCGTCGGTGAACAGGTGCAGGGTGACCAGCTCGATTGCCATTGATCCTGCGTTTGGGTGAGTTGTTTTGCTGCAGCCGGGGGTATCATGCCGGCTGTCTGACGGGAGAACCATGACATGAAAATATCCATTTGCCTGCCATATATGGAGCCGGATTTCGGTCGCGATGAGTTGCTGGCCTGGTGCCGGCGTGTCGATGACGGGCCGTTTTACAGCCTGTCCTGCGGTGAGCGTATTACCGGTTACACGCTGGAAATGCGCAATGTGCTGGCGTTTGCTGCGGCCGTCACCGAGCGGGTGCGTATTGTGCCATCACTGTATGTGCTGCCGATGCATTCGGCAGTGTGGGCCGCCAAGGAGATCGCCACGCTGGACCTGCTGTCCGGCGGCCGGGTCACGGTGACGGTCGGTGTCGGTGGCCGGGAAATGGATTACCAGGCAGTGGAAGCCAGTTTTGCCCGGCGCCACCAGCGTATGGATGAGCAGATCGCGCAAATGCGCCGTATCTGGCAGGGCGAGCCGCCGTTTGCCGGTGCCGACCCGGTTGGCCCGCGGCCATTGCAGCACGGTGGGCCACCGATTCTGGCCGGCAGCATGGGGCAAAAGCCGATGGCACGTGCAGCGCAGTGGGCGGATGGCATTTACGGTTTTGCCATGAATGGTGACAAGGCATTGACGGCACACTTCAAGCAGACTGCCGAACAATGCTGGCAGCAAGCCGGCCGCAGCGAGCGGCCTTATTTTGCCGGCGGGTTCTGGTTTTCACTGGCCGACGATGCGGAAAACCGTCTGCAGGATTATGTGTTCAACTACCTGCGCACGTTTGGTGACGAGCACGCCCGCAATACCGCGCGCAGCATGACCCGTCACAATGCCGATGCCGTGCTGGAAGCCATCCAGGACATGCGTGAGCTGCAGCTCGACGAGCTGTTTTTGGTGCCGGCCACGGCCGATATCAGTGAGCTGGAGCGACTGGAGGCCCTGCTGCAGTCGGCCGGCCTGGCCTGATGGCCGGCCGGACGATCAGCGGCAGCACAGCGCCTCGTCAAACCGCACCGGCTGCACGTCATCAATGCTGCCGGCATTGATGACATTGGTGTAGCCGGCGGCTTCCAGTGCCTGTTTGGCTTTGCCGGCCCGATTGCCGGAGCGGCAATACAGGCGGATTTCAGTCGTTTTGTCCGCTACATGCCGGGCAATCTGCTCGGTGATCTGCTGGTGCGGAATATTGATTTCGCCCTCGATGTGGCGCTCGGCGTACTCAGCCGGTGTACGCACATCAATCCATAC
>DATCSZ010000318.1:0-1590 GCA_036568205.1 Pseudomonadales bacterium | reverse complement strand
CCGTCGTCTTCCACATGCAGCACGACCTTACCCTGCTCGCAGGCCATGCGCACAGTGATGTGGCCGCCGGATTGCGTGTAACGGATGGCATTGTCGATCAGGTTGCACAGCATTTCCATCAGACTTGCCGCATCACCGTGGATCCAGGTTTGCACTTCCACACCCTCAAAACCGAGATCGATATTTTTTTCCAGCGCCATCGGCACCCAGCGCATGGCGCAGGTTTGCGCGAGCTGTCCCAGCTCGACCATCGCAAAAGTCTCGTTGCCCTGCCCGCCAGGTTCGTTGCGCGCCAGCACCAGCAGCTGATTGACCAGTCGCGTGCCGTGCTCGGTACTGGTCAGGATATGTTGCAAGGCATGCTGCTTGCGTGCCTCATCGGTTTCGCGCAGCGCCAGCTCGGCCTGGGTTTTCAATCCCGCCAGCGGTGTGCGCAACTGGTGCGCGGCATCGGCTACAAAGCGCTGCTGCGATTGCATCACGCTTTGCAGGCGCTCCAGCAGGTCGTTCACCGCCTTGATCAGCGGCCGCACTTCCGCCGGCGCGCGGGTTTCATCCAGCGGGGTCAGGTCATCCTTTTTGCGGTTGGCCACCTCGCGCCGCAACCGGCGCAACGGACGAAATCCGCTTTGCAGGCCATACCACACCGCGGCGGCCGACATGGCAATCAGCAACAGCTCGGGAATCACGATGTTGGCCAGAATACCGCGCACCAGTGCGCGCCGCTGGTGTGTGGTTTCCGACACATGCAGCTGGTACAGCTTGCCGCTTGCCTGATTGGTATACACCAGGCTGACCATGCGGGTTTTTTCGCCGTCGCGCTCGCTGTTGCTGAACTGCGGGCCGTCCTTGCCCTTGCGATAGGTCAGCGGCCGCGCAAGGTTGGCATTGCCCGCAATCTTTTTGCCGCTGCCATCACTGACGGTGAATACCACCCTGTCCGGATAGCCCGGCTCGGTGCCATCCGGCAGGATGGGGAGGTAGTCGAATTTTTCGCGGCCACTGCCCAGCCGCATATGCTCGGCGATGGATTGCGCGCGTTGCAGCAGGATGATGTCGAACGGCTGGTTGGCATAATTCAACGTGGCGAAATAGCCGACGACGGTGCTGACCAGCCACAGCCAGAACAGCCCGGTCAGCAGTTTTTCCATCAGGTGGCTGCGCAGCGACAGCACAGGTTCGGACTGCGCCTTGCCCTCCGGCAGCAATTCCTGTTCAGCTGGATTTTTCAATTAAGTAACCCAGGCCACGTATGGTGCGGATATTCACCCCTGCCGGTTCGATTTTTTTGCGCAGGCGATGTATATAAACTTCGATCGCATTGTTGCTGGCTTCCTCGGCCAGACTGTACAGGCGCTCCAGCAATTGCTCCTTGCTCACCATCCAGCCGATGCGCGACATCAGCGCTTCCAGCACGCTCAGCTCGCGCGTGGTCAGCTCCAGGGTTTCGCCGTTGATGCTGACGCGCCGCCCCACGCTGTCGAAAGTCATGCTGCCGCATACATACACCGGGTTCACCCCGCACTGGCCGCGGCGTATCAGCGCGCGCACACGCGCTTCCAGTTCGGCCAGATTGAAGGGCTTGATCAG
>DATCSZ010000317.1:0-3030 GCA_036568205.1 Pseudomonadales bacterium | reverse complement strand
GGTGAGCCATGCTATCAGAAGGATTTTATCAGCCGCAAAATGACCAATATGCCGGTGCAGTTGTACCAGTGAAAGCCGGCATTGCCGGCTGATTGCATTGCCTGTGTGGCCAGTCGTTGCCGCACTGCAGCTGATGCTCGCGATGGGGGTGGCCAATGAAAGACCGGCAAAGGGTATTGCCGGGTTAATTCGTGCCGCGTATCCTGGCCAAAAGTGCCATCGTTGAGCTATCCATCGTGCGGGAGTCCCCGGTGCCTTCCATCACCGACTTGATCTGCCGGCTGATGGTTTTGCCCAGCTCGACGCCCCACTGGTCAAAGGCATTGATATTCCAGATCAGGCTTTGCACATAGGTCTTGTGTTCATACAGTGCAATCAGCGCTCCCAGCGTGGCCGGCGTCAGCTGTTGCAGCAGCAGGGTATTGCTGGGGCGGTTGCCGGGCATGAACTTGTGGGCAGCCAGCGGGTCGGTGCCTGCCAGTTGCTGGCCCAGCATCAAAGTGCGGCTCTGCGCTAGGCAGTTGGACAGCAGCCACTGCTGGTGTTCGTGGTGCGGGTGGCCACCGTCACAAACGGCAATAAAATCGACCGGAATCATCGGGCTGCCCTGGTGCAGCAGCTGGAAAAACGAATGCTGGGCATTGCTGCCCGGCTCACCCCAAATGGCCGGGCAGGTGGTGTAATCCGTGCGCTGGCCATTGATGGTGCAGCTTTTGCCATTGCTTTCCATCATCAGCTGCTGCAGGTAAGCGGGAAAACGTCGCAGGCGGTTGTCATACGGGATGATGGCGTGCTGGTCACAATGCCAGAAATTGCTGTACCAGATACCGATCAGCGCCAGCAGCACCGGCATATTGACAGAGAAATCGCTGCTGAAAAAATGCCGGTCCATCGCCCTGGCGCCAGCAAGAAACTGTTCGAAAGCAGGGTAGCCAAGCCCGATACACAGGGGCAGGCCAATTGCCGACCAGACGGAATAGCGGCCGCCAACCCAGTCGCGGAACGGAAAGACAAATTCCTCACGGATGCCCCACCTCCTGGCCAGTTCTGGCTTGCTGCTGACAGCAAAAAAATGGCTGGCTACAGCATTCTCATCCTGCAGGCTGTCAAGCAACCATTGTTTGGCGGTATTGGCGTTTTGCAGGGTTTCCAGTGTGGTAAAGGATTTTGACGCAACAATAAACAGCGTGGTATGCGGGTCCAGGTCTTGCAGGGTTTCCAGCAGATCATGGGCACACATATTGGCGACAAAATGGCAGCGGATGCCGGCCAGCTGTTCATTGCGCAGCGCCTGGTAGGCCATCGCCGGGCCGAGATCGGAACCGCCGATGCCAATATTTACCACGTCGGTAAACGGTTTGCCGGTATAACCACGCAGCCGGCCGGTGATGACCTGTTGGGATACATCGTCCAGGTGCTGTTTTATCTCACCAATCTCTGGCAACAGCTTGTCCAGTTCCCCGGCCGTGTCACCAGCCTGTGCGCGCAGCAACCAGTGCAGGGCCGGCCGTTCTTCTGACGGATTGACAATGTCGCCATTGTACAGTCGCTCAATGCCGTGCTTTACACCACAGTGGCTGGCAAGTTCCAGCAGCGCGTCAAGCACGGTGGGGTCGATATGGTTTTTCGAGAAATCCAGATAAATACCGGCCGCCGACAAGGCGTATTGGTCGGCCCGTCCGTGGTCTGCCGCAAATGCATCAGCCAGCGAGAATGCCTGCATACGCTGCTGCTGCTGTTGCAGTCGCTGCCATGCCGCGCTTTGGGTCAGTTCAGACATGGTAAAAATCCCGATACCACTGGACAAATTTTTCTATGCCGTGCTCGATACTGGTGGCGGGCCGGTAATCGACATCGGCGATCAGGGCGTCGACATCGGCATAGGTGGCCAGCACATCACCGGGCTGCATCGGCAGCAGGTTTTTTTCAGCGGTTTTTCCCAGTGTCTGTTCCAGTACCTCAATATAACGCAACAAGTCAACCGGGTTGTTGCTGCCGATATTGTAAAGCCGGTAGGGCGCGGTGCTGGTGGCAGGGTCCGGTTGCAGGCCATCCCATTGCGGGTTGGGCCGGGCGACATGATCCAGGGTGCGGATCACGCCCTCGACAATGTCATCAATATAGGTGAAGTCACGCCGGTGTTTGCCGTAGTTGAAAACATCAATCGGCTTGCCTTCCAGAATCGCTTTGGTGAACTTGAACAGCGCCATGTCCGGCCGCCCCCACGGCCCGTAAACAGTAAAAAAACGCAGGCCGGTGGTGGGCAGCTGATACAGGTGGCTATAGGTGTGCGCCATCAGTTCGTTGGCTTTTTTGCTGGCTGCATACAGGCTGAGCGGGTGGTCAACATTGTCATGCACCGAAAATGGCATGGTCTGGTTAGCGCCGTAAACCGAGCTGCTGGATGCATAAACCAGGTGCTCGACCCGGTGATGGCGGCAGCATTCGAGGATATTCATGAAGCCGACAATATTGGCATCAATATAGGCGTGCGGGTTTTCTAGCGAGTAGCGTACACCGGCCTGGGCAGCCAGGTTAACCACCCGTTGCGGCTGGTGCTGGCGAAAAGCCTGTTCCAGCGCGTTGCGATCGGCGATGTCGATACGCAGGTCTGTAAAGTTTTTCTGGCAGGTCAGCTGGGCCAGGCGCGCCTGCTTCAGTGCCGGATCGTAATAGTCATTCAGGTTGTCGATGCCGATAACCGTATCACCACGGGCCAGCAGTTGCAGGCACAGGGCGTGGCCAATAAAACCGGCAGCGCCGGTTACCAGGATTTTCATAACAGCTCCTTATAGTCTTCCATCAACCGCATCGGCGGGCAGAATGTGTTTGACGTCGTAAATGATATGCGCCGGTTTCAGCACCGCCTTGATGCTGTCGATGCCGGGTTCGGCAAACTGCCGGTGGGCAACAGCGAGAATAACGGCATCGTACTGCTTGTCCGGGATCTCGTTGAACAGCGTCAGGCCATACTCCTTGTTGCTGTCCTCACTGCTGGCCAGCGGGTCAACAATGTCAACACTGGCATGG
>DATCSZ010000316.1:0-6702 GCA_036568205.1 Pseudomonadales bacterium | reverse complement strand
ACAAACCCCGGTTTCCAGCCGCTACCATGATGTCTACTTCTCCGCCGATGACGGCTGTGCAGAAAGCCGTCATGTGTATCTCGACAGCAACCGGCTGGCACAGCGTTTTGCTGCGCTTGCCGGCACGCATTTCACGGTTGCCGAAACCGGCTTTGGCACCGGCCTCAATTTCCTGCAGTGCTGGCAACTATGGCGCCAGCACCGCAAACCCGGCCAGAAACTGTATTTTATCTCGGCCGAGCTGCACCCGCTGAGCCTCGCCGACCTGCGCCACAGTCACAGCCATTGGCCACAACTGGCCAGTCTCAGTGACCAGCTGTGCGCTGCCTATCCGCTACCCATCAGCGGTCAGCATGCACTGGAGCTGGCCGATGGCATCACCCTGATACTGCTGTTTGCTGATGCCAGCGACGGCTTTGCCGACCTGCTGGAGAACCCCCATCCAGGGCTGACATGCGAGCGCACACGGGCCGTGGATGCCTGGTTTCTTGATGGTTTTGCGCCCGGCAAAAATGAAACCCTGTGGCAGGACGGGCTGTTCAAGCTGATGGCCCGACTGAGCAAACCCGGCAGCACGTTTGCCACCTTCACTGCCGCCGGCCATGTGCGGCGAGGACTGATGGCGAACGGCTTCGCCGTTAACAAAAGCCGGGGCTTCGGCCGTAAACGTGACATGCTGACCGGCGAATACCGTGGCCTGCCAAACAGCAGCCTGGCGGAAACGCATTCCACCAGGCACAGGGCCATGCCGTTCTGGCCCGTCTGCCGCAATCAGCGCCATTACCGCTCGGTGATTGTGATAGGCGCCGGCATTGCCGGCTGCACCACTGCCACCACACTGGCTGATGCCGGCATGGACGTCTTGCTGCTGGATCAACAGGCAACACCAATGCAACAGGCATCAGGCAATCCGCAGGCAGTGCTGTTCCCCAAACTGTCACTGGGCAGCGATGCCTTTGCCAGCTTCAATCTGCTCAGCCTGCTGTATGCATGGCGCTACTACCGCCGGGATGGCCTCAACACAGCACTGAATGCCTGTGGCCTGCTGCAGCTGGCAAGCCCGGACCAGCAGGACAAGATGCAGCGGCTCGCCCGTCACTGGGCGGCACTGCCTGAACTGCTGCAAGCTGTCTCGGCCGCTGAAGCCTCGGCACTGGCCAATACCCGGCTGGCACACGGCGGCCTTTATTATCCGCAATCCGGCTGGCTGGATACCGCCCACCTGCGGGACTTTTTCTGTGATGCCCTGCAAACGCGTTTTATCGGCAATTGCCGGGTCAGCCAGCTGCAACACACCGGTGATGGCTGGCAAGTCGACAGCAACACCGGCGCTTACCAGGCGGATGCGCTGGTGCTTTGCAATGCCCAGGCTGCCAGCGAACTGCTGGCGCCGTGGCTAACGGTGCCAACCCGTAATATCCGTGGCCAGATCACCCGCTTGACACAGGCTGATCAGCAGCTGCACACCGTTGTTTGCCATGATGGTTATATCTGCCCGCCACGCAACAACCAGCCATACACGCTGGGGGCCAGCTTTGATCTGGGCGATAGCAATCCGGCACTGAGCCAGGCATCACAAACCCATAACCTGGCGCTGTTGCAACAGTATCTGCCGGATTTTGACATTGATAACGCGCCGCTGGATGGCCGGGTGGGTTTTCGCTGCAGTGCGCCTGACTACCTGCCGCTGATCGGCCCGGTGCCGGATCAGTCCGCCTTTCAGCGTGATTATGCGGCCCTGCGCCACAACGCACGCACCGTGATTCCGCAAACAGGGCGTTATATGGATGGACTGTTTGTCAACATCGGCTATGGATCACGCGGATTCAGCTCGGCGCCGGTTGGCGCAGCCGTGCTGCGTGCCTGGCTGCTGGGCCAGATGTGGCCGATGCCCAGCCAGCTGATCCAGGCACTCAACCCGGCCCGTTTTGTTATCCGCGGCATCGAACGCAGTTGATCTGGACAAAACCGGAACCGCCACCTAGGCTGAAAACAGGATAAGGGACAATGGCTTGCCCCTTGTCATGGAAAGGAAAAGGACAATGGATAAAAGGATTTTGCCATGCGACTCTGCCCCGCTACTGCCAGCCTGCTGGCGTTATTGCTGCTCGCCTCCCACAGCCACAGTCAACAAGCCCCGGTCTGGCACGACAACAGTGGCCGCTTTTATATCAACGGACCGGTCAGCAACAACCAGCGTCCGCCAAGGCTGGCACACTACCGGGATTACACCGATAACGTCAGCGAATCGCCCTACTGCCGCCAACTGAATGAGCAACACGACGCGTATCGAAAGGCTCTGCAGCAGCGTCGTCGTTCAGGCGAACTGAGCGACATGGATGACTACCGTTATCAACGGCAGATCCGCCGGCTGGGCAGCAGGATCCAGCAAAGCTGTCAGTGATAACGGTTCAGCAATAGCGATCAAACTGGCTGAAAAAGGCAAACTCCATCATGCCATAGCCGGTTTTGCCATCCAGGGTGAAACGCGCAGGGGTTTCGATCAGCCCCCACATTTTGTCATCATCTGCCCGTGCATCCCAGGTAAAGCCCTGCACCTTCAGCTCACCCTGGTACATGCCGTGACGCCAGTCCGGCTCCAGCCCATAACCGGTGCCGGCGGTCAGGTAAGTCTGCAACAGCGGGGTGCCACGCAGCTCCAGCGGCCCGCCTGGTGCATCAGGAAAACGTACTACCCCTTCCCGGATTGTTGCCTTGAACGGTGCCGCCTGGGCAAACCGGTGGTCATGCTCGGGACGGCCCAGCCACTCGGGCTCACGGTCATTATCAAACCAGATACGGATTGCCTCTTCGTTGCTGCGACTGCCATCGTTATTCTCATTGACGATATACAGCAAGGCAAAATCATCAAACAATACAGGAAAGTAGTTCCACATACCTTCCATTGACGGTGTACCGCTGTGAATACCCGCCGGCTCGGCCTCACCAACCGGCCGCACCCCCCAGGAGCGATCCCGGCTGCCAATCCATTGATCCGGCGTCACCTGCCAGGTCTTTTCACCCACCGTAAGGCTGCCCTGCCAGCGGCCCAGCTGGGCAAAACGCATGGTATCGAACAGCACCCGGCCATGCTTGCGGATATAATGGCGCGGCTCCAGATGCGGGTAATGCACCCCTTCCCAGACCACATCCATACGAATGCCGAATTCATTGTCATCAACCACTACCCGCAGCCTGTTCAGGCCTTCCAGCACCTCCACCCGCAGTGGCCCCACGGAAATATCAGCACGATCCCCCAGTGTGCGCGAGGCACGCAGGACATGATGCTGCTCACCGTGGCGTACCAGCAGAAAGGCATCCTGGGTACCCAGGTTCGGATACTGGCCCAGGCCAAACACCACAAAAATCTCGTCACTGCAGTTATGCAGGTTGAAATAGTAACGGTCATAAAAATTGCGGTCACTGGTCTGGGTAAAACGCAGCAGGTCGCTGATCTGGTGAATCGGGTAATCATCGAATCTGGACAGCATGGCAGGCCTCCGCAACCGTCATTGTTATTGCCTTACACTGTAAGTTAATGGCAAATCACGAAACAAGCCTTTTTTGATTTTCTGCCACCACCTTTTTACAAGCGTCGGCGGCTTTGGCATAGTGGCCGGCCGTACACAGGCACCGGCAATCATGAGCAACACCGCCCTCGACATTCTCCGCCATACCTTCGGCTATGATGCATTCCGCGGCCAGCAGCAGGCCATTATTGATGAGCTGGTGGCCGGCCGTGATGCACTGGTCATCATGCCGACCGGTGGCGGCAAATCCCTGTGTTACCAGATCCCGGCACTGATTCGCGACGGGGTCGGCGTGGTGATTTCACCGTTGATTGCGTTAATGCAGGACCAGGTCGAGGCATTGCACCAGCTCGGCATTCGTGCCGGCTTTCTCAATTCCAGCCAGGATTGGCAAACACAGCAGGCTGTTATCCAGCAGCTGCAGCAAGGCCAGCTGGATTTGCTGTACATCGCCCCGGAACGGCTGATCCAGCCCCACTGCCTGCAGCTGCTGCAGCAAATTCCTGTTGCGCTGTTTGCGATTGACGAGGCGCACTGCGTATCCCAATGGGGCCATGATTTCCGTGCCGATTACCTGAGCCTTGACCTGCTGCAACGGGAATTCCCCGCCGTGCCACGCATTGCCCTGACCGCCACCGCCGATGACCGTACCCGGCAGGAGATCATTGAGCGACTGCAGCTGGCGCAGGCGCGGCATTTTATTGCCGGCTTCGACCGGCCCAATATCCAGTACCGCATCGACAATAAAAACCAGGTGCGCCGGCAGCTGCTGCAGTTTATCCGCAATGAGCACCTGAACGATGCCGGTATTGTCTATTGCCTGTCACGCAAACGGGTTGAGGAAACGGCCGCCTTTCTCAGCGACCAGGGCCTGACTGCGCTGCCCTACCATGCCGGCCTGCCCCAGGCACTGCGCCAGCACAACCAGCAGCGTTTTTTGCGTGAAGACAGCATTATCATGGTCGCCACCATTGCCTTTGGCATGGGCATCGACAAACCGGACGTGCGTTTTGTCGCCCATATCGACATGCCGAAAAGCCTGGAGTCCTATTACCAGGAAACCGGCCGGGCGGGCCGTGACGGCGCACCGGCTACAGCCTGGATGGCTTACGGCCTGCAGGATGCCATCCAGCTGCGGCAGATGCTCGATGCCAGCGATGGTAGCGATGAGCACAAACGCGTAGAGCGTTACCGTCTTGATGCGATGCTGGGGCTGTGCGAAATCACCAGCTGCCGGCGCCAGGCACTGCTGCATTATTTTGGTGACCAGGCAGCGGATCACTGCGGCAACTGTGATACCTGTCTTAACCCGGTTGACACCTGGGACGGCACAGTCGCTGCCCAGAAAGCCCTGTCCTGCATTTTCCGCACCGGCCAGCGCTTTGGTGTTGCCCACCTGATTGACGTACTGCGCGGCAAGCCAACCGAGAAGATACAGCAGCACCGGCACGATACGCTGAGCACCTTCGGCATTGGTGACGAGCTGGATGAAAAACAATGGCGCAGCGTATTCCGCCAGCTGGTGGCACGCGGCTTTGTTGGTGTCGATACAGCCGGTTTCGGCGCGCTGACGTTACAGGAAAAAAGCCGCCCATTGCTGCGCGGTGAAACGGCCTTGCGGCTGCGTCACGAGCCGGCCGACGTGCCACGCCAGCGTTACCGCAGCAACAAGCAACAAAAGGCACTGCAAAACGACCAGGACCGCGCATTGTGGCAAGCACTGCGCGACTGCCGGCGTGAACTGGCCGATGAACACGGCATCCCGCCCTATCGGGTATTTTCCGATGTCACGTTGATGGGCATTCTCGAGACACGCCCGCAAAATCTGGCCAGTATGCTGGCTATCAGTGGCATTGGTGATGTCAAGCTGGAACACTTTGGCCAGGCATTCCTGGATGTTGTGCGTGAATTTGACAGGGACCGCAGGGCATGAAACTGATCTACACACGGGAAAACCGCTACCTGGTGCTGAATGCGCAAAACCTGCTGCAGCAGGCAGGCATCCCGGTAGTGCTGAAAAACGAATTCGCCGCAGGTGCTGCCGGCGAACTGGCACCGATGGATACCTGGCTGGAACTGTGGCTGGTCAATGAACAGGATGAACAACAGGCGCTGGCCGTGCTGAAGCCACTTGACCAGGCCGATGGCAGTGACTGGTCGTGCCCGGGCTGTGGCGAAAGCAATGGTGCGGCGTTTGATTTTTGCTGGCAATGCGGCGCGCCGCGAGTGGACGGGTAAACCGCTGTCAGTCGTTATCCACGACCAGCCGCTTGATCCGGCCACTGCCACCGCTCTTGATGCTGACCTGGGCACGGCGCAGGCCAAAGTGGCTGGCTACCAGCCGGATCAGCGCATCATTGGCCTTGCCATCCACCGGCAACGCCTTCACATGCGCCAGCCAGCTGCCATCGGCCTGCTGCTCCAGCCGGTTGTCGCGCGCATTGGGCTTGACGCGCACCTCAAGCACCGCCATCAGTCGGCGCTGTGTCCCGGCCCCGGCCGATAGATGCCGCTGGGCGGGAATGTGGCAATATTACTGCCGCCGGGATTGTCAGACACCTTGGCAGTGCCTTCACGCTCAACCTCGTCTATGCGAATAATGGCCTGAACAGGAATGTAACTGCGCCGAACACCGGCAAACTCGTTTTTCAGCTTCTCTTCACCGGGGTCAACAATCATCCTGGATTTTTCACCAAACAGGAACTCCTCGATCTCGATAAAGCCGTACAGATCACTCTGGAAAATCTGCCGGGCATACACCTCGAACACCTGGTTCTGGTTGTAAAAAATCACCTTGTAAATCGGTTGATCCATTGGCTGCGCCTGTGTCAAAAAAACGGGGCGCAACTATAGCAGAGTGCAGACATAAATTCAGCTGTTTCACTCCGCTGCATGGCTGCAATCAGCGCCGATGCGCGCTATAATCGGCGCCTTTTTCAGACGCTTTCGGGAGCACCATGACAGACAAGGTCAAAAAGCTGTATATCAAGACCCACGGCTGCCAGATGAACGAATATGACTCCAGCCGCATGCGTGACCTGCTGGGCGAATCACACCAGCTGGTGCAAACCGACAATCCCGAAGACGCCGACGTGATCCTGCTGAACACCTGTTCAATCCGCGAGAAAGCCCAGGAAAAAGTCTTCCATGAACTGGGCCGCCTGCGCCCGCT
>DATCSZ010000315.1:0-4219 GCA_036568205.1 Pseudomonadales bacterium | reverse complement strand
CCTGGGTGCTGTTTCTTCTAACGGTTTTGCGCTGTTTTCCAGTGGCAATATCATCGGCCATGATGTGGTGGCCAGCAGCGGGCTGAACCGGTTTTTTACCCAATACGGCAGTGTGGTGCTGGATAACAGCGCCAACCAGCTGGGTGTGATTGGCGGGGTGGCCAAACAGGATATAACGCTGGTCTCCAGTGATGCGCTGGTCGTCAGCCCATTTGCCATTGACGGCAAGCTGACCTTGAAGGCCGGGCATGTGGATTTTGCCGCTAAAACAGCGATAGACGGTGACTGGATCGGCCTGTCTGCACCGCTGACCAACCATGTGGGCAGCCTGCATGTGGAAGCGGCCAACATCGGCACCGGTGCGCTGGTGAAAGCCGAGCCACTGCAGGACAGCCTGCGCCGTTTCAGCGTCGATGGGGAAGTCACGCTGGTCGGCAACGTGATTGATTTTGATCATGCCGAGTTTGCCGGCCCGGTGAATATCACGGCCACCGGCCCGGTAAAAATCCTCAACAGTGGTTTTGATTTGCAGCTGGGCAATGTGCAGGCCTCTGACCTGTTCCTGTCCAGCAGCGGCAGTATTCGTGGCAGCGCTGTGATCGAGGCGGCAGGTACCAGTTACCTGGCCGCGACCCATGACGTGGTGCTGGACAATGCACAAAACGATTTTGGTCAGGTGTATGTATTTAACACCAGCGGCAACAACAATGTGGTGTTGCGTGATCGCAATGATATCTTGCTGAATGCCGGCAGTGCGCTGGCCAGCCTGGACGTGGAAGTGGGCGGCGAGTTTGCGCTGGCGCCGAGCACGCCGGTGCCCTTGTGGGTGGCGGAGACCGGCTCCACCGGCGTGTTCCTGGACGTGTCCGGTGATGCGCGTGTGCTGGCCGGTTCGCTGGGTGACTTCCAGCTGGGCATGCGGGTGGATGGTGATCTGTGGCTGGGCGGTCATAACGACCTGGTTTACAACGTGCAGGAGTCGAAAGTCACTGTCGGCGGTGTGCTGGATCTGTATGCCGGCAACAACCTGGTTGTGGTGAATCCGCTCAGTGAAATCACCTATCCGGATAATTCCACCATAACAATCGCTTCAGCCGGAGCGATTGTGCTGAATTCGATTAGCGCCGGTGGCAATGCCGATGTGGCCGGTCTCAGTATTCTGCTGAACGATGTGCATGTTGAAGGTGATCTCTCGCTCAGCACCCACTTCAAGAGCAATATTGGCGCCGAAGGGCGCCAGATCACCATTACCGGTCCGGCCTACGTGGGGGGTGACACGTTTATCGAGGCCACCGGTGATGTCACCATGGCCAATGCCGGCAACCGTTTTGTCGGCCAGGTGAATGTGTTTGATGTCACCGCATTGCAGGACAAGCGTTCGCCGGCAGGCAATATCGTCAGCGGCAATGACCCGTATGTCGGCCTGTGGATCCCGGCGGGTGATTTCTATTATCGCCTGCCGGAAATTGATGTGGCACTGGCAGCATCCGGCACATTGACACTGGGCAACATCACGCTCGATGGTGGCTTGGAGGCCAGCGCTGATGCCCTGGTTGTGACCGGCACGCTCAGCACACAGCAACAGACAAGCCTGGCGGCCATCACCGGTGCCATTACCGGCAGCGGCGCACTGTCTTCGGCCGTGGCAATGGATTTGCAGGCGGGCGGCCTGATCCGGCTGGATAACAGCAGCAATGATTTTGCCAATGGCATCAGCCTGAGTGCGGCTTCCGTCGATGTGACGGCTGCCAATATTGACCTGACAGCGCTGGACACAACAGGCGATGCCAGCCTGCAGGCAGGCAATCTGACGATTGGCAACAGCGGTGATGCACTGACGATAGGCGGTGACCTGGCGCTGGCAGTGACGGCCGGTGACCTGTTTGTCGGCCGGGCATTGCAGGTGGCAGGTGATGCGTCCTTCACCGCACCGGGACTGATCACGATTGGCAATAACAATGCAGTGGGCGGCAAGGTGAATGCCACTGCCGGCGCATTGAATTATGCCGAGCAGGGGGATGTCCTTATTGGCACCTTGCTGGTAAACGGTAATGCGGCTGTCCGCTCGGATAACGGCAGCATTGTCACGGCCGGCAGTGTGATCACTATCGGCAACGACCTGGATTTCCGCTCGATTAAAGCTGACCTGGTGATGAACAATCCGGACATGAGCATCGGCGGTGTACTGACGGCCGATGCGATCAATATCCGTATCGTGACCGACAGTGTCCTGAACCTGGGTGAAATGCGTGCAGACGACCTGGTCGGGACACGCGTCAGCTCGCTGGAGATACAGGCAGCCGCCATTAATGCTTCCGGCCATTTGTATGGTGACAGCGTTTCCCTGGTGGCGACCAATGGTGACCTGGATGCGTTTACGTCCGCCATCAACACCATGCAACTGAGCGCCAGCGGCGATCTTGCCGCCAGTGTGGGCAATGCCGCCACGCTGTCGCTTGACGGCAACAGTGTAAACGTCAGTTATAACAGCGACCTGACAACGCTGGATGATTTGCAGGTTCGCAACAACCTGACGTTGCTGGTGACAGGCTCAAGCGGCGGTAACTTTCAGTATGGTGGTGTTGTTGATATCAACGGCAAGCTTGATATTGCCACCTTTAGCGGTGGCAGCCCGGCCGGGGTGATCCGCCTGGATAACCCGGCCAACCGGGTGGGTGGCACTGTCAAACTGTCAGCCGCCAGCATTGATTATGCCGAAGCCGGTGATGTGCAGCTGGCGTTTGTCGACAGTAATCAGAGGCTGGCTGTCACATCGGTTTCTGGCGGTATTTTCTGGCATGGCAGCGACAGCAGCGATTACAGCCAGCGGCTGGAATTTGCCCAGGCCGATTTTGTTGCCCAAAACGGTGATGTGCGGCTGGAAAACCTGCGCCAGACCTGGGGTGGCAGTGGTGTTGGCACAGGCCTGTCGGTCAGCGCTGACAATATTACCCTGGTCATGCAGGGCAGTGTGCGTTTTGGCAGCCTGACTGCCAGCGGTGATGTATTGCTGGATGCCGTCAGTGCCGCCTCTGGTTTTGGCGGCGGTTCACTGGAGGTGGATGGCCCCGTCCAGGTAGCCGGCCATACCCGCCTGTTGGCCAGTGAGCAGGGCAGTATCGACATGGGTAACAGCAGCAACCTGTTTGTCGGCGGTCTTTCCATTCAGGGCGGCACGGTGGATATCGTCAGCAGTGACAGCCTGTATATCACCGGGCTGACAACACGCACGGTCGGCTTTGTCGGCCAGGGTGGGCCGGGCGAACCGGTACCGGCTGAAGTGCGGCTGGAAGTAGTGCAGGGCGATATTGTGATTGACGGCCCGATTGATGCCGGTGCCTTGACGTTTGTCATGGGTGCGGACCAGGGTGATATTGTCGCGACCCACCAGGATAACCGGATTGTTGCATCCGCCCTGCCGGACGATCCGTTCGATCCGGCGCCGGAAGAAAGCAGCAGCGTGTTGTATGACATAAGCGTGGAAGGCACAGCAGGCAATGTCACGATTGTTGATAGCACGGACCTGTCGCTGCATCGTGTGGTAGCTAACGGCGATGTGACGCTGCAAAGTGCAGGCAGTATTACCATGGTGGATATGCCGGAAAGTTTTGACGGCGCGGGCGACGCCATGCCGGCTGTGTTGTCTGCCGGCCAGCAAATGCGTCTTGATGCCGCAATGGATTTTATCGGCAGTAGCGGCACGGTCAGTGCCGGTGCCGGCGGATTGTGGCTTGAAGCCGGAAACGATATTTCTGTTGCCGGTGCCATCAGCAGCGCTGCCGATATTGTGCTGGCCGCCGGTGGCAATTTTTATAACGACAGTGCCATGGTGAACCCGTTGGCCGCTGCCGGTCGCTGGCTGGTGTACTCTACCCGGCCGGATAACAACACCGGTGACATGGCCATGGCCAGGGATTTCCATGATTATGGCATTGCCTACAATCCGGCCGACCCATTGCCAGACTGGCTGCCATCCGGCAATGGCCTGCTGTATTCCGTGTTGCCGGTTATTGAAGGCATTAGCCTGGCGCCAATCGACCAGAGTATTGTGTATGGTAATGATATTGACCGCAGCATTTCCAGCGCCACCATTGGCAGCCTTGGTGGCACCGCCACTGGCCGCCTGCTGGTAGATGGCGTGGAAGTCGATGCCGGCGTGTTCGGCATTGATGTGCCGACCGTCAGTATCGCTGTTGATCCGGCCAGCCTGCAGCTGGAT
>DATCSZ010000314.1:0-1242 GCA_036568205.1 Pseudomonadales bacterium | reverse complement strand
GCCCGCCCCGGCCAGAGCTATACCCCAGGATGCCAGCGCCGGCCACCATGCGGGCAGCAATACCCGCAGCACGGCGGCAAGTATGATCAGCATATACGCCAGGCTCATCAGCCGCGGCGGCTGTAACGGTCGGCCGGTATGTCCCAGCGTCACCCGGGATGTCATCGCCAGGATCATGCCACCAATGGAACCCACGGTGAAACTGTGCAATGCCGCACTGACATTATCCATCAGTCCCAGCCCGTGCAGCGCGAGCAACAGGAAACCCAGGGGAATAAAAGCGTAGGCAAGATGCAATGACCATAATAAGGGCACCGAGCTGCTGTATTGAATGCCCCAGCGCAAATAACGCCAGCCGTTGGCCAGCGCAGCCAGCGCCGCGACCGGTACCAGCAGCACCGACGGTAGTCGCGAAAAACCGTACAGTGCAAACAGCAGCATGGCGATAATACTGAGAATGCTCAACGCCTCCAGCCAGTTGATCGGCGGCAGCTTGCGACAGCCTGTGCCATTACTGGTAAAGGACGGAATGACGCGACCGCCGAGCACGGCGATGAGTAACACGAACAGCATAATGGCGCCATGCAGCGCCTGTATTGCCAGCGCGCCATGACCATTAATCACTGCCCAGTGTGCAGTGCCGTTCAACATGGCCAGGATTAACAGCATGGGCACGAACATCAGGTTGCGCCACTGCTTAACTTTAATCACCGGGTAAGCCATGGCCAGGGTGGCCAGCAGCAGATAACTCAGGTCGACCGCACCAATCCACACCTGTCCGTGCGCACCCGCAAACGCCAGTGCCAGCCGACCGGCCAGCCAGCTCAACACCAGCACCAGCAACGGCGTGCCCCGCAAGCCCGGAACACCGGTCCAGGTCTGTACCGCGGTCAGTAAAAAACCCACCACGATAGCAGCACCAAAACCGAACAGCATTTCATGCCCATGCCACCAGATGGGCCCACCATAAGGCACCCAGTCAGTGGGCTGTAACCAGAAATACAGCCACCATCCAATGGCAATCACTGAAAACAGAATGCCGCCGAAAAACAACGGCCTGAACGCCAGTCGCAGGGGTGCAATGATGCTTGTTGCAACCGGGCTGTTATCAATATTCAGGGCCATGGAGTACTCCTGCGGGTCAATATGTTTTCAGGTCGGAGACCGGGGCTGGTCTCGGGTAACGGTATAATTATGGTGGCTGTCTTCGATAAAACATCCATGATTTGGCTGGGGATACTT
>DATCSZ010000313.1:0-1225 GCA_036568205.1 Pseudomonadales bacterium | reverse complement strand
ATACCACAAACGTTTTATCAACAGCGATTTCGTCAATCCCGATTATCAGCTGCTGGCGGAGTCCTTCGGCATCAATCATATCCCCATAAGTTCGGCGCAGGACCTGGACGATCTGTTCGCCAGCCGCGATTTGCAGCATTCCATTAACCTGATAGAACTGGTTATCGACCGGGATGCGTTTCCAAATTACCAGTCGCGGCGCTAAGCCCGTTTGCTGAAGCCTGTTATGCAATGTGCCGTGCTCAGTGAATTGCTCGAAACCTGTAGTGCTGATGCCGGGCTGCGCGATCGATTGTGGCAGCTGCAACAGCAGGCGGAGGACGTGCAGCAGTTGCAGCAACTGGTATGCCTGTACCAGGAGGCGCTGGACCCCATTGAAAAAATGCTCTGGGATGCGGGCATGGACGATCAGCGGGTGGCCCGCTACCAGGCCCTGTTTCGTGAACTGGAATCCCATATCAGCCGACTGCCGCAGGATGATCGGCATGATTTTATTATCGTGATCCCGGTAGCCGATCGACCCCTGCATCTGGATGAATGTATTAACAGTGTGCTGCAACTGTGCCGATTATACCATTACGGGGGCATGCAGCAGCAGGGCTTCGGCAAGCTGACGGTACTGATCGCCGATGATTCAGCCGGGCCGGAAAATATTGCCAGACACCAGCAAATTGCCCAGCATTACACGGAGCAGGGCCTGCAGACGATCTATTTCGGTCAGCAACAGCAACAGGCGCTGGTCAACAGTTTGCCCACCGAACAACAGGTCCATATCCAGCGCATTATCGGCAGCGCCGAGCGTGACAGTTTCGCTCACAAGGGGGCGTCGATTACCCGTAATATTACCTATCTCAGGTTGCAGCAACTGGCCGCGCAGAAACAGCGCCCGCTGTTTTACTTTATCGACAGTGACCAGGAGTTCAGGGTTAGTGTTGCCAGTGGCAACCGGCACCGGGACATCTATGCCATTAACTATTTTTACCAGCTGGACCGTATATTCAGCAACACCGACAGCCGCGTGCTCACCGGCAAGGTGGTCGGCGATCCGCCGGTATCGCCGGCGGTGATGGCGGGGAATTTTCTCGACGACGTTATCGCATTCCTGGATCAGATTTCGGCGTACGGTGCTGACCAGGCCTGCCGTTTCCACCAGGCGACGGCCGGCATGGACGAGGGATCCTATCATGATATGGGTGAGCTGTTCGGATTCAAACATAGCCGACGC
>DATCSZ010000312.1:0-4129 GCA_036568205.1 Pseudomonadales bacterium | reverse complement strand
GATGTCAGCCGGCCGATAAAGCTGTCCACACCATAGACGGCAAAACTTTCCAGCATCAGTGCCCTTGCGCCGCTGCCGCTGAACGGTTTCATGATGCCGGTCGGCAGCGCGGCGACAAAATCATCCGCCAGGCCGGCCTGGGTTACCAGCCAGGCAATGCCGTCAATGGCCAGCTGCATCACGCCGCTGGCACGCAATGCAGCAATCGCCACCAGCATCGCCACCAGGTACGGGATAATCTGGATGGCGGTGGCAAAGCCGTCTTTTGCGCCTTCAACAAACCGTTCATACACATCCTGCCGTTGCCAGGCGGCCCAACCTATTACCCCGCAGATAAAGCCAAACAGGACGACATTGGCCACCAGGCTGGACATGCCGGCCAGCTCGGCGGCGGGCAGGCTGCCGAGGGTGAGTATGATGCCGCTCATCAGCGCAGCAAAGCCGGCCAGGTAGGCCAGGATGACCGGTTGCCACAGGCGGATTTTCTGCACCCAGGCTACCGCCAGCAGGCCGCACAAGGTCGATGCACTGGTGGCCAGCAGGATAGGCACAAACACATCGGTGGGTGAGGCAGCACCGGCCTGGCTGCGGTACATGAAAATCGTTACCGGCAACAGCGTCACCGAAGACGTATTCAGCACCAGAAACAGGATTTGCGCATTGCTGGCGACAAACGGCTGCGGGTTCAGTGTTTGCAGTGACTGCATGGCCTTGATGCCGAGCGGTGTGGCGGCGTTATCCAGCCCCAGCATATTGGCGGCCATGTTCATGGTAACGGCAGATTGTGCGGCATGGCCGCGTGGCACTTCCGGCATCAGCCGGCTTAGTAATGGCGCCAGTGCCCGGCCCAGTATATCCACCAGCCGGGAATGTTCGGCAATGGAAAAAATGCCCAGCCACAGGCACATGATACCGATCAGGCCGATGGCAATGGTAACCGAGGTTTGCGCCATGCTGAAAATGGCCTGCATCACCTCGCTGAACACGGCCGTGTGGCCCAGTACCAGAGACTGGTACACACAGGCAATAAAGCTGAGCAGGAAAAAGCCGATCCACAGGCGATTCAGCATGTCGTATACCGGTTAACAAAAGCCGGACAATAACAAAAGCCCGGATCGCCGGCAAACCGTGTGGCTGCCGGCCTGCTTCCTGTTACACTGGCAGCTTTGGCAGCGCCAATAGTAACCCGGCAATCCATATTGTCGGGTTACTATTGCGGCACAGGACGTTGCCGCCGCCGGACATGTCCGGCGCAAGCGACTGAAATGCAAGAAGAATCACACCTCTTCGTCAGCATTTCAGTCGCGCCCAATTAAACAGGGAGGATACCTGTTTAATTGCCAGATTAATCGCAACGGGAGGCAGACAATGATCAGGCTGTTCAAGATTCATCAGGGTGTTATCCGTGAAGTGGACCTCGACCCGCAAAACCTGGCCGAAGTGCGCCAGGCTCACTGGATTGATGCTTATGAACCGAGCGAACAGGAACGTGACATACTGGGCTCGCTTTTGCATATCGATTTGCCGGAATCCGATGACGTGGAGGAAATTGAAGCATCGGCACGTTATTTTGTCGACCAGGTCGGTATCCATGTCCACTCGCTGTTTCTGGCCGCCAGCGAAGGCCGCCACACGACGGTTTCGGTAGCCTGTATCCTGCAGCGTGAACGGCTGATCACCATCCGCGAAAGTGACACGGCCGATTTCCGCCTGCTGCGCATGCGTGCCCGGCGTGGCCAGGTCAACAGCGAGACTCCCGCCGAGCTGCTGGTGACCCTGCTGGAGCAGAAAGTGGAAAACCATGCCGACTTGCTGGAAGACCTGCACCGCCAGCTGGAGGCCGTCAGTTACCTGGTGCTGGAAGACGAGGAAGCAGACCTGGAAGAAGGCATCAGCCGGCTGGCGCGACTGGAAGACGGCAACGGCAAGGTGCGCCTGTGCCTGATGGATACCCAGCGCAATATCTCCTTTTTGCTGCGTCACCTGAAATCCGAACCGGAACACATTGATACCCTGCGTGAAATCATGCGTGATGTGGAAACCCTGATGTCGCACACCACCTTCCTGTTCGACAAAATCAACTTCCTGATGGATTCCACCCAGGGTTTTATCAATATTGAGCAAAACCAGATCATCAAGATTTTCTCGATTGCGGCAGTGGTGTTCCTGCCTCCGACACTGGTGGCCAGCATTTACGGCATGAACTTTGACCATATGCCGGAACTGCAATGGCTGCTCGGTTATCCGTGGGCACTGGGCCTGATGGTCGCCTCCGGGTTTGCGCCGTACCTGTATTTCAAACGCAAGGGCTGGTTGTAGGCATAAAAAAACCGGCCATAACGGCCGGTTTGTGTTTGCTGGGCGACAGCCAGCGGCGGCTTATTTTTTCACAATCACCGACGAGCCATGGCCAAACAGGCCCTGGTTGGCGGTAATGCCCACTTTGGCATTTTCCACCTGGCGGTCACCGGCCTGGCCGCGCAGCTGCCAGGTCAGTTCACACACCTGGGCCAGCGCCTGGGCCGGTACCGCCTCACCAAAGCAGGCCAGGCCGCCGGAGACATTCACCGGCAGGCGGCCGCCCAGCGTGGTCACGCCATCACGGACCAGTTGTGCTGCGTCGCCGCGTGCACAGAACTGCAGGTCTTCATACCAGTCCAGCTCCAGCGCGGTGGACAGGTCATAGACTTCCGCCAGGCTGATATCCTCGGGGCCAATGCCGGCTTCTTCATAGGCTTTTTTCGGCAGCTGGGCACGAAAACGCACGGCATCGGCAGCCACGGCGGAGTCGGTGGCGATATCCGGCATTTCCACCACTTCGTTGGCAAAGGTCGGGGTGACGGTGGAGATTGCGGCAATCTTCACTGCATCCGCCTTGCCGATTTTGCGCGCATAGGCTTCGGAGCAGACAATCACCGCAGCCGCGCCATCGGACGTGGCGCAGATGTCCATCAGCCGCAGCGGGTTGGCGACCATTGCCGATGCGGCAACATCCTCGGCGGTGAATTTTTTGCGGTAGCGCGCATACGGGTTGGTAGCGCCGTGGGCGGCATTTTTTACTTTTACCGCAGCAAAGTCGGCCAGCGTATCGCCGTAGACATCCATGCGCCGGCGTGCGTACAGGGCAAAATAGGTCGGGTTGGTAATGCCGATATAAAAGCGCACCCAGTCCGGATCGTCCGGGCGATAACCCTTGGCCGGTGCCAGAAAGCCTTTGGGGGTGGTGTCGGCACCAATCACCAGCGCACATTCCGCCTCGCCGGCCAGGATTTTGGCGCGCGCGGCAGCCAGGGCCTGTGAGCCGGAGGCACAGGCGGCATAGGAGGTGTTGACCTCAGCACCCTGCCAGCCGAGTGCCTGGGCAAACGTGGCGCCGGCCACATAGCCGGGATAGCCGCAGCGCATCGTTGCCGCACCTGAAATGAAGTCGATATCTTTCCAGTGGATGCCGGCATCGGCCAGCGCTTCGCGCGCGGCGTGGATACCGTATTCAACAAAGTTTTTGCCCCATTTGCCCCAGGGGTGCATGCCAACACCAATAATGGCCACTTCTTTTGTCATCTGCTTGTCTCCGGGGTTCAGGCAGTGGGTTTCCACTTCCAGATCAGTTTTTTGCTGTCATTGTCTTCGTGCAGGGTTTCCAGAACCAGCTCTACCGGCTGGCCAACACGCAGTTGTTCCACGCTGATGCCGCTGGCCATCTGGCCCAGTACAATCATTTTTTCCCTTTCCAGCTCAACGGCGGCAATGGCAAACGGCTGGTAAGGGTCGGGCGCAACAAACGGCTCCGGCGGCTGGTACTGGGCATCGGTATACGACCAGATCTTGCCATAGTGGCTGAGCTCTTTTTCTTCAAACTCGGTGCTGTCGCAATCGGGGTTTTTGCAGAAACGATCCTGCTTGGGGAAATAGTAGGTGCCGCAGGCCTTGCAGCGGCTGCCGATCAGGTGAGGTTTGCCCTGATCAAGTGTGTACCAGCCTTCAATGGCGGCACTGATCGGTTTGTCGGACATGGGAAGTCTCCGCGGTTGTTGCCCGGCATGGGGCGTGAGTGCGGGTATTGTAGACAAAGCGGCAGTGGCTGGCCAGCAGTCACTGCAGCACAGGCCGGCGATACACGGGTGTGCGG
>DATCSZ010000311.1:0-3598 GCA_036568205.1 Pseudomonadales bacterium | reverse complement strand
CTGGAAGCCAACCTGGCAGACAGCAGTGGTGGCATGGCCTGCAACCTGAAACCCCAGGCCATTCCGGTCGACATCAAAGTGATCCTGATTGGCCCGCGCGAGATTTATTATGCGCTGGCTGACGTGGATAACGAATTTCATGAGCTGTTCCGGGTGCTGGTGGATTTTGACAGCCATTTCGCCCTGACCCAGGACAGCCTGTTGCAACTGGCCAGCCTGCTGCACACCCGTGCACGTGAGCAACAAGTGGCTGAGCTCAGCAATACTGCCATCGCCCGGCTGGCGGAATATGCCTGCCGGCTGGCCGAACACCAGCAGCGGCTCAGCACCCGTATCGACCTGTTAATGGATATTGTTACCGAGGCCAATTACTGGCGTGAGCAGACCGCCGAAACCCTGATCGACAAAACCCATATCGAGCGCGCCATTAGTGCACGCGAGCAGCGCCATGCAAGGCTGCGTGACAATATTATCGAGGACATCCTGGCCGGCTTTGTCAATATCACCACCACCGGCCATGTCAGCGGCCAGATCAACGGCCTGGCGGTGATCAGCGGTGGCGAGACCAGCTTTGGCTGCCCGTTGCGCATCAGCGCCACCGCCCATCCCGGCAGCAAGGGTGTAGTGGATATCGAGCGCGAGGTGAAGCTGGGCCAGCCGGTTCATTCCAAGGGCGTAATGATACTGAGCGGCTATCTGTGTGGCCGCTATGCCAAAAGCTTTGCCCTGGCGATGTCAGCCAATATCGCCATTGAGCAATCCTACGGTTTTATTGATGGCGACAGTGCCTCCCTGGCCGAGCTGTGTGCATTGCTGTCAACGCTGATTAATCTGCCACTGCGCCAGGATATTGCCGTGACCGGCTCGGTAAGCCAGTTTGGCGAAGTGCAGGCCGTCGGTGGTGTCAATGAAAAAATCGAGGGCTTTTTTGACATTTGCCAGGCACGCGGCCTGACCGGCCATCAGGGGGTGATCATCCCGGCAGCCAACTGCATTAACCTGATGCTGGCCAACCGGGTTATCGAGGCCGTCAGTGAAGGCCAGTTTGCCATTTATGCCGTCAGCCATGTCGATCAGGCGCTGGCTATCCTGGCCGGCAGCGAACCCGGCCAGCAGCTGGCCGATGGCAGCTTTGCTGCAGGCAGCATCCACCAGCGTATTGTCGAGCAGCTGCTGCTGTTTTCCCGTGCTGCCGCTGCCGGCAACTAGAAACCGCTTTACAGGCAGCAGATGCCAGCTATTCTGGTAACAGGATCACAAAAAGAACCATAACATGCGTCCATCCCTGCTCAATCGCCTCACCGACCTGATTGACTTTTTTATCCATGACAACTTCCGTCAGGATATCGACATGCACTTCAAGCTGCGCCTGCTGGTCGGCTTTATCCTGGTGATTATTGCCAGCGTGCTCAGCCTGCTGCCGTTTTTTATCAGTATCGAAGCACTGTCCACCGACATCATGCACCTGTATTTCGGCTTTGCGCCGCCACTGGTGCTGTTTTTTTCCGCCTTGTTGTGGATGGTGCGCCGTGGCCATCGTTACCGGCTGGCCGCCTATGCCGTGATCGGCACCGGCGCCGCTGCACTGTTTGGCGGCCTGGTGGTTACCGGCGGCCCGGCCAATACCGGGCTGATCCAGTTGTTGTCGGTGGTGATGGTGCTGGCCTTCCTGATGCTGGGTTTCCAGGCCGGCCTGGTCACGGCGATCCTGATTGCTGCCGTCAATGGCCTGCTGTTTGCCCTTCACTACAGCGGTTTTGTTTTTGTTGATGTCACCCCTGACAGCGCCCGTGAGGCGCTGCATATATTCCACTGGCTGTATACCTTTGCCATCCTGCTGTTGCTGGTGGCAATTTACGAGGCGATGACCGGCCGGCTGAAAAAAGAGCGCGACGCCGAGCGCAAGCGTTATCTGCACATGGCTACCCATGACGGACTGACCGGCCTGCCCAACCGCAAATGCTTCGACCAGACGCTGGCCTCGGTACTGGCACTGGCCGACCGTAATGGCAGCAAGGTGGCGGTTGGCCTGCTGGACCTGGACGGCTTCAAGCCGATCAATGACCGTGTCGGCCACGAGGCAGGCGATGTGGTATTACAGGTTGTGGCCGAACGCATGAAAGCCGCCTTGCGCAAAAGCGACCGGGTGGCGCGTATCGGTGGCGACGAGTTTGGCCTGATCCTGACCAATGTGCATGCACTGCAGGATGTGGCCACCATCTGCGACAAGCTGCTGGCGGCCATTGCCGAACCGATTGATTTTCATGGCCAGCCGCTGCGTGTCACCGGCAGCCTTGGCATCGCTCTTTATCCAGAGCACGGCGACGATGACCAGCAGCTGCGGGTACTGGCCGATCACGCCATGTACAAGGCCAAGCGCAGTCGCTCACGCTGGCATATGCACAGCCCGGACGACCACCACGGCGACATGCCGGATCACCGCTGACGCCATACGACAGCTTTATTCCGCCATTGTGTCCATTTTGCGGTAACGCTGCCAGGCATTGCGCAGAAACCGCGGCATGCGCACCGGGTTGACCTGCTGGTACAGGCGGTACAGGCGTGGCAGCAGTGACAGGCGCCGGTGCCAGCGAATCTGTGGCAGCTTGCGCAGGGTTTCACGATACGCCAGGTCAACCAGCTCATCGGTTACCTCACGATTGTCGGTGCGGCTGTATTGTTTCAGGTCCAGCGCGATCACCACATCGGCCTCGGTCAGCTGGGCACGGGTCTTGGAATTGATGGCAATGTCCAGCGCATTGCTCAGCACATCAATCACATCCTGCGGCTCCGGGTAACGCTGCACTCCGTTCAGGTCTACCGCAATACGCATATTGGCACCCATGGCCTTCAGCGCCGATACCGGTACATTCTCAACCAGGCCGCCATCCACATATTCATGGCCGTCAATCCCGACCGGCACAAAAATGCCCGGCACCGCAGCCGACGCTGCAATCGCCTTGACCACCGGCCCGTTGCGGAAAATGGTCTTGGCACCGCTGCGGATATCGGTGGCGACAATGGCCAGCGGAATCGCGGCATCCTCGATATTGACATCACCCAGCAGGTCGGCCAGCAACTCTTCCATTCGCCGGGTCGAGACAAAGCCTTTTTTGCGCAAGGTAAAACCGGACAGCTTCGATGCGCTCATGTCCCGGGCTATCGCATAAATATCCTCAACCGGCTTGCCGAATGCGTACAGCGAGGCAATCGCGGCACCGACACTGGTACCGGCAATCATGTCGACACGGATATTGTTTTCTTCCAGCGCACGCAGTACGCCGATATGGGCAGTGCCCTTGGCAGCGCCACCGCCGAGAGCAAGGCCGAGGCGGGTTGTTAATGGCATGGCATTCAGCTCCATTTATCGCTGCTTGCTATTGTAGCTTGTCCGGGAAAAAAATAGCTGCACTGTGTTGGGTGGCATGGCGATTTATGCTGTAATTCGCCCGGTATTTTCCGCATGCCATATCACATAATCAAAAACAGGACCATTATGATCACCTACGACGCCCCGGACACCAAGTCAGCCCTGCAAGCCAAGTTCGACGCCCAGAAAATCGCCTTTGGCCCGATCGTTTTTCATGCCGTTCTGACC
>DATCSZ010000310.1:0-1151 GCA_036568205.1 Pseudomonadales bacterium | reverse complement strand
CTGTGGTTTGTGCTGGTCAGTTCCGCCGGTCTGGCGACGCTGCTGGTGGGTGCCTGGATGGCGTTGTTCCGGCATGATCTGAAAGGCCTGCTGGCGTACTCCACCATCAGCCATCTTGGCCTGATTACCCTGCTGTTCGGCCTGAATACCTCTCTGGCTGCGGTGGCCGCCGTGTTTCATATCATTAACCATGCGACCTTCAAGGCGTCGCTGTTTATGGCCGCCGGTATTATCGATCATGAAACCGGCACCCGGGATATTCGCCAGCTTGGCGGGCTGCGTCGTTACATGCCTTACACCGCTGCGCTGGCTTCGATCGCCGCCATGGCGATGGCCGGTGTGCCGCTGTTGAACGGATTTCTCAGCAAGGAAATGTTTTTTGCCGAAGCGCTGGATACACCCTTGTATGGCAACCTGCACTGGCTTGTGCCGTTACTGGCGACACTGGCCGGCATGCTGTCGGTGGCCTATTCACTGCGTTTTGTTCACGACGTTTTCTTCGGTATGGCGCCGCCCGCATTGCAGGCTCATCAGCCGCATGAGCCGCCACGCTTTATGCGTGTGCCAGTGGAAATTCTGGTGGTGCTGTGTCTGGCCGTGGGGATTGTTCCGGCGTTCGTGATCGGACCAGTGCTGGCGGCGTCGGCAACGGCGACTCTGGGTGGCACACTGCCCGAGTACAGTCTGGCCATCTGGCACGGTTTCAATCTGCCTTTGGCGATGAGTGTGGTGGCGCTGGTGGGCGGCGCGCTGCTCTATCATTTCCGCATGCCGCTGTTTGCGCTCCAGCGCCGCTGGCCAAGGCCGCATGCGCCGGATGTCTTCGAGCACAGCATTCAGCAATTCATTGCAGCGGCCGCTGCCATTGTCCGCTTTGTTGATAATGGCGCCCTGCAGCGCTATATGGCCTGGCTGTTGCTGCCGGTGGCGCTGATCATGCTCACCGTGATCGGGTCAGGTCCGGACTGGCTCGGCGATCATGCAATGATGCCAGTCGACGGTCTGGCGGTGCTGGGCACGGCGCTGGCTGTGGCGGCATCTTTGGCGACGGTTATTCTGCGCCGGCAACGTCTGGTTGCCCTGTTGCTGATCAGCATTGTCGGTCTGATCGTGTCGCTGACTTTCTTGCGGTTATCGGCACCGGATCTGGC
>DATCSZ010000309.1:0-9321 GCA_036568205.1 Pseudomonadales bacterium | reverse complement strand
GGTCAGCGCTTGGTAGCCGCGCCGGCTCCAGCGCACCAGCTGCTGCCCGGCCAGCGGCCGGGCAAAGCGGTAGGCAAGCTGCAGTGGCTGGCCGGCAGTGTTGACGGCAAGAATATCAATCTGCAGGCCATCCAGGTCGATCCGGTCGCCGGCCTGGAATGGCTCCAGTGCCAGGTCACGAACAAACTGTTCGGGCCGGCTGATCAGCCCTTCGCTGCTGCTCAGCTGCAGGGTGTAATCATCAACAAGCGCGATATGAAAATCCTGCTGGTTGCCGACCAGATTCCACAGCCGTACCGGCATGCTGCCGTTCAGGTACAGCAGGCTGGGCGCCAGATAGGCAACTTCCATCGCCGGTGCGCCGATAATCACCAGCGGCTGCTGCGGCTGATAATCCAGTGCCGCCGCACGGCGCAATGCCGGCTCGGCCAGCCAGCTGGGTGATTTTTCCATCACCAGCAGTACCAGCGGCGACAGCACAAAATGCAGTGCCAGCAGGCCGGCCAGGGCACTGCTGCGCAGGCTGCTGCCGTGTTGTTGCAGTGACTGCCACAGCTGGCTGATGGCCAAAGCGAGAATGCCGGCAAAGCCAAGGCTGACAAACACCACGTTGCGGTCCTGCAGCGCGGTACTGGCCAGCGGAAACATGCTGAGCAGCGCCCCACAGGCAAAAAACAGCAGCAGCCGGGGCTGGCGGGCATGCCGGTAAAGCAGCCACAGCAGTCCCAGGCTGGCCAGGCCGCCGCTGATGGCTACACTGGCCGCCGGGCCCTGGCCCAGCAGATCGGACGGGATGGCCAGCCACTGGCTGAACAGCAGCGTCGGCATATGGCCGGCCAGCTGCTGCAGGTAGGCGGCCGGCTGGCTGAGCGGCTCCAGGTAAAAATCATTGCTGCCGCTGACGCCAAAACCGGCACTTTTGTAAACACTCCACCAGGCAATCACCAGCACGGCATACGGCAGCAGCGACAGCAGGCGTGCGAGCAGCCGCCGCCGGTCAATAAACATTGCCCAGGCAAACAGCCAGGCGGTGGTGCTGAGGCCGATTTCGGCTGACAACAATGACAGCGCCAGGCAGGCCACTGCCGCCAGCTGCAGCAGCGGCTGGCCGGCAGTGATGGCGCGCCGGTGCAGCAGCAGGGTCAGCACGGCAAAAAAACAGGCCAGCAGCGGACTGCGGCTGCACAGCCAGCCGACCAGCATGCCATGGGCACCGTTCAGCGCAAACAGGGCGCTGGCCAGCAGCGCCGTACGCTGGCAGCTGAACAGGGTGCAGAACAGGCGGTGCAGCAACACAATCAGTGCCAGATACCAGGCAATGCTGTGCAGATGCATCAGCGGCGGGTAACGCAGCCAGACATAATCGGCATACAGGCTCAGCTCGGTGACCGGGCGCCAGAATTTCCACGAGAACTGCTCGCCGGCCCACCATGGCAGCAGGCTGTGGTTTTGCAGCAGCTGGCGGCGCTGCGGGTTGTCATCAACAAACGAAAACAGGTTGAACAGCGACAAATCATCACTGTGCAGGAAATCGGCATGGCCGTTGAGCTGGGCATGGTGATGGAAATCGTCACCAAAAAACGTGTTATTGAGCGCCGGCAACAGCAGCAACAGGGTCAGCAGCAGCAGGCGTGGCAGGCTGAACAATGGCAGTAGCGGGCCGAGAAGGCGCGCCAGCATGGCAGGAGAGCTTACGGTGTCGGTCATTATGCTTGTTCCGGCAAGGCAGGCTGGCATGGTAATGACAAAGCACGCAGCTGTCTATTGACCCTGCAGGCAGCGGGGATTTGTTGGTTTAGCGGTGGCTTTTACAGGGCGCTGTCGCTATAATCTGCGACGTTTTGCCGCACCTGAAAAGCATTTTTTCGACGCAAAATACAACCTGTAGCGGAAAGGAGAACGCAAGAGCACAATATCTTGTGGCTTGCCCTTTTTTGTGGATTGTCTGTCTGTGTTGCCGAAATCTGCGCCGGTTCAGGGTTATTTCAACAACTTTATGGAGACTTGGGCAATTATGTACCTGAGAGCGAAGCTGCTTAACAAGCTGGCGCCTGGTCTTGTGCCGCTGCTGGGTGTATTGAGCACCGGTGCGTGGGCTGAAGAGGCACAGCGCTGGCAAGTCAATATGGTGCCGGGCGTTACCGAGATCGGCCAGCAGGTTTATGACCTGCACATGCTGATTTTCTGGATCTGTGTCTGGACCGGCGTGGGTGTATTCGGTTTTATGTTCTACTCCCTGATTGCCTACCGCAAGTCCAAGGGACACAAACCGTCCAATTTCCACGAGAACACCACCGCCGAGCTGGCCTGGACGATTGTGCCGGCCATCATCCTGATTGCCATGGCAATACCGGCGTCCAAAACCCTGATCCAGATCTATGACACCAGTGAAGCTGACCTGGATGTACTGATCACCGGTTACCAGTGGAAGTGGAAGTACGAGTACATTGGCAAGGAAGGCGAAAAAGTGTCCTTCTTCTCCAACCTGCGTACCCCGCGTGACGAGATCAACAACGAAGAAGCCAAGGGCGAACACTACCTGCTGGAAGTGGATAACCCGCTGGTGCTGCCGGTCAACAAAAAGACCCGCCTGCTGCTGACCGCCAACGACGTTATCCACAGCTGGTGGGTGCCGGTGCTGTCGGTCAAGAAAGATGCCATTCCCGGCTTTATCAATGAAGCCTGGACCAAGCCGGTCAAGACCGGTGTGTACCGTGGCCAGTGTGCCGAGCTGTGTGGCCGCGACCACGGCTTTATGCCGGTGGTGGTCAACGTGGTGGAGCAGGACGAGTTTGACCGCTGGTTTGCCGAAAAGCAGGCTGAAGTGGCCGAGTTCAACAAGGTGTACGGCGAAACCAAAACCCTGGCCGAGCTGGCCGAACTGGGTGAAAAAATCCACCAGCGTTCCTGTGCGGCCTGTCATGGCATGCAGGGTGAAGGCGGCGTCGGCAAGGCGATTGCCGGCAGTGCCATTGTCACCGGCGAGCTGGCCGGTCACCTGAATGTTGTGGTCAACGGTGTGTCCGGTACAGCGATGCAGGCCTTTGGCGGCCAGCTGAACGACCTGGAGCTGGCTGCTGTTGTTACCTACCAGCGCAATGCGTTTGGCAACAACATGGGCGATGCAGTACAAGCCATCGATGTTAAAAATTTCAAAGACGGTAATTAGGAGGTAACAAGATGGCACACGGTCCTTCTAAGGGTTTTTCCCGGTGGGTTCTGACCACCAACCACAAAGACATCGGTGCGATGTACCTGTGGTTCAGCTTCGCCATGTTTTTGCTGGGCGGCAGCTTTGCCATGATCATCCGTGCCGAGCTGTTCCAGCCCGGGCTGCAACTGGTCGCGCCGGAATTTTTTAACCAGATGACCACCATGCACGGCCTGGTGATGGTGTTTGGTGCCATCATGCCTGCGTTTGTGGGCCTGGCGAACTGGATGATCCCGATGATGATTGGCGCGCCGGATATGGCGTTGCCACGCATGAATAACTGGAGCTTCTGGATCCTGCCGTTTGCGTTCCTGATCCTGGCGTCCACGTTGTTCATGGACGGTGGCGCACCGAACTTCGGCTGGACATTCTACGCGCCGTTGTCGACCACCTATGCACCGCCGAGTGTGAACTACTTTATTTTTGCCATCCATATTATGGGTGCTTCGTCGATCATGGGTTCGATCAACATCATCGCAACCATCGTCAACCTGCGCGCACCGGGCATGACGTACATGAAAATGCCGCTGTTCGTATGGACCTGGTTTATCACCGCATTCCTGCTGGTAGCAGTGATGCCGGTACTGGCGGGCTGTGTGACCATGATGCTGATGGATATCAACTTCGGCACCAGTTTCTTCAGTGCCGCCGGTGGCGGTGACCCCGTCCTGTTCCAGCACGTGTTCTGGTTCTTCGGTCACCCGGAGGTGTACATCATCATCCTGCCGGCATTCGGCGTGATCTCTGAAGTCATTCCGACATTCTCGCGCAAACCGCTGTTTGGTTATGCTTCGATGGTGTATGCCACCGCCGCGATTGCGTTCCTGTCGTTTGTGGTGTGGGCGCACCACATGTTTACCGTGGGTATGCCGATTGCCGGCGAGCTGTACTTCATGTACGCCACGATGCTGATCGCCGTGCCTACTGGCGTAAAGGTGTTCAACTGGGTCACCACCATGTTCAAGGGTGCGATCAGCTTTGAAACGCCGATGCTGTTTGCCATCGCGTTTGTGATCCTGTTTACCCTGGGCGGCTTTACCGGCTTGATGTTGTCACTGGCGCCTGTCGACTTCCAGTATCACGACAGCTACTTCGTGGTTGCACACTTCCACTACGTGATGGTGGCCGGTGCGATCTTTGGTATGTCTGCGGGCGTGTACTACTGGTTGCCGAAGTGGACCGGCAAGATGTACAACGAAACCCTGGCCAAGGCGCATTTCTGGATTGGCTTTATCGGGTTTAACGTGACGTTCTTCCCGCAGCATTTTGTGGGCCTGGCCGGCATGCCACGCCGTATTCCGGATTACGCCCTGCAGTTTGCTGACCTGAACATGATGTCGAGCATTGGCGCGTTCACTTACGGCTTCTCGCAAATCCTGTTCCTGTTTATCGTGATACAGACCATTCGCAAGGGTAAGCCGGTGAGCGACCCGAAAGTGTGGGAAGGCGCGACAGGCCTGGAGTGGACGCTGCCAACACCGGCGCCGTACCACACCTTTACAACGCCACCGACTATTAAATAAGGCGAATGCAGGGCGAGGGCAAAAAGAAGGTTCTCGGCACCACTTGGAAAGCGGCCGTGGTGGTGCCACTGATGTTTGCTTTTGTGTTTGTGGTGATGGTGCCGTTGTACAACCTGTTGTGTGATGTCACCGGGCTTAATGGTAAAACGAAAGGCCGGTATACCGCAGAAGCTGCGGGTACGATTGATGAAAGCCGTTCGATCATGGTGCGCTTTGTGGCCACCAATAACGAAGGCATGAGTTGGGAGTTTCACCCGACAACGGAGGTGCTCAGGGTGCACCCGGGTGCAGAGAACGCTACCACGTTTTTTGCCCGCAACCCGAGCACGGCGGCAATGACAGCGCAGGCGGTGCCGAGCATCGTGCCGTCATCGGCCGTAGCGTATTTTCACAAGACCGAGTGTTTCTGCTTTAGCCAGCAGCACCTCTCGGCAGGCGAATCGGCAGATATGCCGTTGCGCTTTATCGTGGACAAGGACCTGCCGGCGGCTATCCGGACGATCACCTTGTCCTACACATTGTTTGATGTAACGCCGAAACCGGCGGCCGAGAAGGCAACGGTAGCGGCACTGGACTGAACGAGCGGAGACAAACGTCATGGCAAGCAACCAAGGACACGCCAGCTACTACGTGCCCGAATCCACGCGCTTCCCCTTCTTTGCCGCAATGGGCCTGGGGTTGATCGTACTCGGTGCCGGTGGCCTGCTGAACGATATGAAAGCGGGTGTTGATACCACCAGGCACACCTGGATGTTGCTTGGCGGTTTTGGCCTGTTGGTCACCATTCTCTGGAACTGGTTCGGCCTGGCGATTCGTGAAAACCTGCAGGGTCTTAACAGCGCCCAGCTGAAGCATTCCTATGTGATCGGCATGCAGTGGTTCATCTTTTCGGAAGTGATGTTCTTCGCGGCCTTTTTCGGCGCATTGTTTTACGTGCGCAACCTGGTCGCACCCTGGTTGGCCGGTGAAGGCGACCACGGCTCGTTCACCAACCCGTTGTTGTGGAGCGGTTTCGTGTCGGACTGGGCTTCCACCAACCCGACGCCGCAGCAAGCCTTGCTGGCAGCGGGCGGTGAGCAGTACATCGCGATGAACGGCACGTTTAATGCCGCCCTTGAAGAAATGAGCTGGAAAGGCATTCCCTTGTGGAACACCATTCTCCTGGTGTCTTCAAGCTTCACGGTGCATTTGGCCCACCACGCCTTGAAAGCTGGTCACAAGAAGCCGTTCCACCTGTGGTTGGCGGTTACCCTGATCCTGGGGTTTTCTTTCGTGTATTTGCAGGGCGTGGAATACCATCATGCCTACACGGAGATGGGCCTGACACTGAAGTCCGGTATTTATGGCACCACGTTCTTTATGCTGACCGGCTTCCACGGCTTTCACGTCTGCATGGGCGCCTTGATGCTCACCATCATGTTCCTGCGTTCGGTGCTGGCTGGGCACTTCACCCCGACCGATCATTTCGGTTTTGAAGCCGCCAGTTGGTATTGGCATTTCGTGGATGTGGTCTGGATTGGGCTCTTCCTGTTCGTGTATATCCTGTAATTCGCAGGCAATAAACCATAAAAAAGGCAGCGAAAGCTGCCTTTTTTATTGCCCTGTTTATGGCGGTGCCGGATCGTCTGCGGGTATGGGGGCTTCGGGATGCTCGCCATTCTGCTGCGATGAAGGGGGTTGGTGCGACCAGGGGGCATGGGAATGCAGTTGGCCGGTGAATATGCCGTAGGCCACCACGGCCAGTAGCATGATGGCCAGGCTGACACGAATGCCCAGCGACCAGAGAATCCGCTTCTTGTCTTTGGCACCCTGGTCCTTGAACAGGAAAAAGCCGCCCGAGAGCAGTGCGATCACCAGCAGCACAAACAGCACGACGATGACAGGCTTAATCCACATCGTATTTCTCCGTATCCATCAGGCCGGCAGTATACCGTAATGACGACAGGCCTCCGGGCTTGCAGTACAATCCGCCCCCTGATGAAGACTCGACCTGCCTTGCACTGGGCCCTGGACTGGAAAAGCGCCCTGTTCACCGTCATCTTGTTGCCGGTGTTGCTGTCATTGGGGTTCTGGCAGCTTGAGCGTGCTGACGAGAAGCGCGCCATCCAGGCGCAGCTGACCGCCTGGCAACACAGCGAGCCATTGGTGGTGACGAATGCCGATGACGCTGTGGCCCATTACCGTCCGGTGCGCCTGCGCGGGCATTTTGATCCGCAGCGCTACTTCTTGCTGGATAACCGCACTCGCCAGGGCAAGGTCGGCTTTGAGGTGATTGGCCTGTTCCAGTTAAGCGGCGGCGACTGGTTTGCCGTAAACCGTGGCTGGGTGGCCGGCAGCCCCGATCGCAGCACCTTGCCGGCGGTGAACATGCCGCAGGGGGACATGACGATAGACGGGCATGCGTACTGGCCTCAGGCCGGCTGGCAGCTCAAGGGCGCTGCGGCCAGCCCGCAGTGGCCGAAGATCACGCAGACCCCGATGCCGGCCGAATTACAAGCCATGGCAGGTGAGTCGATAGCGCCCTATCTGGTACGATTGGCGCCCGAAAGCCCGGCGGCATTGGTTACCCAATGGCAGCCGATGAATACCATGCCGGAAAAACACACCGGCTATGCGGTGCAGTGGTTCCTGATGGCGGTCGCCTTGCTGGTACTGTTTGTGCTGCGTAACAGCAACCTGGCTGCCTGGTTGCGTGGCCAGCCGACAACCCCGGATGACTCCCATGACGCCTGAACAACATCGCAAGAAAATCCATACATTGGTTGTGTTGCTGGTGTTTCCATTTCTCATGATTGGGATGGCCGGTGCGGTGTACTGGATGAACGTTAACGGCATTACCCTGTTTGGCGGTGAATCGCGTTCGCGCGGCGAGCTGCTATCCAGCCCGTACCCGTCATTGGCCAGCCTGTCGAGCCTGCAGGTACTGCGGGGCGAAGAGCCGATCCGCAAGGCCGGCGAACGCTCATGGACGTTCCTGCACGTGCTGCCCATACACTGTGATGAAGCCTGCCAGTCGCATTTGTGGGAGTCGCGGCAAACGCGCATGGCAATGGGCCGGTTAAGTGATCGTGTGAGGCGTGCAGCGATTGTGCTTGGCGGGCAGCCGGATGCGGCTTTTGCCGCGTTCCTGGAAAAAGAGCACCCGGACTTATCGGTCTGGCTTGTACAGCAGGCCGACTGGGATCGCCTGATGCCGGATGACGTACAACCGGCCAAGCTGTATTTTGCCGATCGCTTCGGCAACATCATGATGCGTTACAACGACAGTCATTCCTACAAGGACATCATGAAAGACATGAATTTCCTGATCCGGCATAACTGAGGCGAATATGATCTGGTTTAACGCACCCGTCAAACGCAAATCCCCCTTCCGGCTCGCCTTGCTGGCGGTGATCATGGCCGCAGTGGTGATCATGTTGGGTGCGTTTACACGGTTGGTGGATGCCGGGCTGGGCTGCCCGGACTGGCCGACCTGCTATGGGCACGCCTTGTGGCCGGATGAAGCGCATGAAATCGATGCAGCCAATTCCGCTTTTCCGGAAACCCCGGTAGAAGCCGGCAAAACCTGGCCGGAGCAAGTGCATCGCCTGTTTGCCTCAAGCCTGGGCCTGGTGAGCTTGTTGTTGCTGGCCTTGTCGATGCGCCAGAGCAGCAATACACGCTTGAAGTGGGCGCTGGCCGCGCTGGCAGGCCTGTGGTTCGCAGCCCTGGTCACCAAGATTGTGATCAAGGCCAATACGGTTGTGACGGCAACCGCGTTTCATGGCGCGTCAGACATCGTGATCGGCCTGATCGTGCTCGGCGGCTTTGTGGTGCTCGGTGGCCTTAGTCGCTGGCGTGACCCCCGTGCGCGCCAGCCGCTGTGCTTGCCAGGGTTTATTGTGGGCTTTGTCATCCTGCAGGGGCTGTTCGGCATGTGGACGGTTACCCTGAAAGTGTGGCCACAAGTCGTCACCTTGCACTTGCTGGGGGGCTTTACCACCTTGAGCCTGTTATGGCTGCTGGTGTTGCGGCTGGACAATCGCGTGTGGTGGCTTAAGGCCCCGGAGCGAGCGCTGTTAATAGCACTGCGCCCATGGGCCATTGCAGGACTGCTGATTGTCGTAACCCAGATAGCCCTGGGCGGCTGGACGACATCCAATTATGCTGCAGTCGCCTGCCCCGACCTGCCGACCTGCCAGGCACAATGGTGGCCACACACCGATTTCGCGCAAGGGTTCAACGTGTTCCAGGGCATTGGCCCAAGTTATCTCGGCGGCAAAATGGAAAACCCGGCCCGGGTGGCCATTCACCTGACGCACCGTATCGGCGCCATTATCACGTTCCTGTACGTGCTGTTGCTGGCCTGGAAGCTTTTCCGGGTGCCGGTGGCCGAGTCACGCCGCATGGCGGCGATCCTGGCAGTGATGGTTTGTTTGCAGTTTGCCCTGGGCCTGAGCAATATCCTGTTCCATTTTCCGGTGGCCGTTGCTGTTGCCCATAACTTTGGCGGTGCCGTGTTGTTGCTGACGCTGGTGACCTTGCTGCACCGGCTCTATACCGTTGAACAGCGCTAGGATCTGGCATGACGCATGAGATGACATCACC
>DATCSZ010000308.1:0-6977 GCA_036568205.1 Pseudomonadales bacterium | reverse complement strand
CCGGGTCAACTACGGTATTGAGGCATTCTTTGCCCCCAAACAACAGGCGCTGGCACTGGAAAAAGCCCTGCGACAGGGCGGCATTGCCCGGGTAATGGTCAGCCGCAGTGGCCAGGCTGCCTTGCAGGACGTGATTGCCGGATCCATCGGCAACAGCCGATAAAGCTGCGGCGGCCGGCAACAGCCACCGCTGTCTTGTTTATGCCAGCGCCGGATAATCGGTATAACCTTCGGCACCCTTGGCATACACAGTCTGCCAGTTCACCTCATTCAGCGGCGCATCACCGGCCAAACGGGCCGGCAAATCCGGGTTGGCGAGAAACTTGCAGCCAAAGGCCACCGCATCGGCCACCCCGCTGGCCAGCAGTTTTTCCGCATCGGCCTTTTCCAGCCGCTCATTGGCAATCACCGGCCCGCCAAACGCCTGTTTGATCTCGCCCAGCAGGCTGTCATCGGCCAGGTATTCCCGCACAAACACAAACGCAATGGCGCGTTTTCCCAGCTCACCGGCAACATAAGTGAACAGCGCACGCGGGTCGGAATCGCCCATATCCGCCGCGTCACCGCGCGGCGCCAGATGCACCCCGACCCGGTCGGCACCCCAGACATCCACCACCGCATCGGTAATCTCCAGCAACAATCGGGCACGGTTCTCCAGCGTACCACCATACTGGTCTGTACGCTGGTTAGTGCTGTCCTGCAGAAACTGGTCAATCAGGTAACCATTGGCTGCATGGATTTCCACCCCGTCAAAACCGGCAGCCCTGGCATTCACCGCGGCCTGGCGAAATGCATCGACAACACCGGCAATCTCGGCGGTTTCCAGCGCCCGCGGCGTCACATAATCGGTCTCCGGCCGCACCAGGCTGACACGCCCGGCCGGGCGAATGGCCGATGGAGCCACCGGCAACTCACCATCAAGGAACATCGGGTGGGAAATACGCCCGACATGCCACAGCTGCAACATCATCAGGCTGCCGGCCTGGTGCACCGCATCGGTAATGGTTTTCCACGCTGCTGCCTGCTGCTGCGACCAGATACCGGGCGTATCCGGGTAACCCACCCCCATCGGCGTCACCGACGTCGCCTCGCTGAGAATCAGCCCGGCACCGGCACGCTGGCAATAATAATCGCGCATCAGCGCATTCGGCAGGCGCTCAACACCGGCACGGCAACGGGTCAATGGTGCCATCACCAGGCGGTTTTTCAGTTGCAGCGCACCCAGTGTGACAGGTTCAAACAGTTTGCTCATGACATGCTCCATTCCAGTAACCAGGTAACTTATGATGATTGGCAGTTTTTTCCAGCCAGGCTTTCAAGGCCAGGGTTTCCTGTCCAAGCCCATGGCACAAGGGCTTGCGGTACAGCCCGTCGACCAGCCAGGCCAGCGGGCCGCTAATCGACAACTCAACCCGATAATCACAACGGCCATCCGGCAAGCGGCTGAGATAACGCGTACGACGGCCAAAGGCCAGCACAGTAAACCAGCCCAGATCACACCACTGGAACAGCTCCGGCGCCTCGACACGCTCAATCCGGTGATGCACGGTTTTCTGTTTGCCAGCCAGCATGACCTGCGCCGTCACGGTATGGCCGGGCGTGCAGTCACCGCTCACCAAGACAATCCACGGATTCCATAACGGGTAGGCAGAAAAATCCGTCAGCGCATCAAATACCGCTTGCGGCTCTGCATCAATAATTGCCTTTTCAATCAACAGCATGCTGCTCCCCTTCGCCTGGCGCTTGCTGCGGCTCTTCGTCGTACGGGCCAACCCAAAACAACGGATTATGCGCCACCTCCCACAAAAAACCATCCGGATCGGCAAAATAACCGGCATAACCACCCCAGCCGGTTTTCTGCGCGGGCTTTTTCAGCACTGCACCGGCGGCCAGCGCCTGCGCCATCACTTCATCTACTGCCTGCTCCGATGCCACATTATGCGCCAGGGTAAAACCGGCAAAGCCGCCACCTGCAGCCTCCACCCCAGCATCCTGCGCCAGCGCCTGACGGCCATACAAACCCAGCCAGCTGCCGTTCAGAGTAAAAAATGCCACCTCCGGCGGTGAATCCATACGCGGCAAACCCAGCCCTTGCTGGTAAAACCGGATGGAGCGCGGCAAATCGTCAACGCCGAGGGTAATCATGCTGATGCGTGGTTTCATAACGGCAGCCTCGTGGTACTGACCAAAATGCTGTGATGATAGACGTTTTATCCTGCTTTCGGCAGGCACGTTATTGTCGTTACAGCCAATGGCGTTACAGCTTCAGCGCTGCCATCGGGGAGCTTTTTGCTTTCTGCAGCGGTTTTTTAAGCATGATCACTGTGCGGGAAAACCGCCACTAATAGACCCGCGCAATCACATAACGCGTACTGCGGCCGCCGCCCGGTAATTTTTCCAGGCAGCCTTTGTCGAGCAACTCGGCCAAATCCCTGGTGGCTGTCGCCTTGCTGACTTTGGCCAGGGATTTGTATTTGGCGGCATTGATGCCATGCCCAAATCCCTCCCCGGCAGTATCCAGTAAACGGTTCAATACCTTGATTTGTCGCTCATTAAGAACCGTCGTGGCGTGCCGCTGCCAGAATCGTGTCTTGTCCATCACACGAGACAGGCGCAGCAATGCCTGCTGCATCGACGCTTCCAGCACCGTCAGAAACCAGTCCAGCCAGGCCGTAACATCCAGCGACCCTTTCTGGGTGCGTTCCAGCTGGTCGTAATAAGCCTCACGGCGGGCCATAATGGCCTCACTCAGGGAATAAAACCGGATGGATTGCCGCTCCGCCTGTGCCAGTGCCCGGTCAGTGACAGCACGCGCCACCCGGCCGTTGCCGTCATCAAACGGATGCAGTGTTACCAGCCATAAATGGGCAATAGCGGCCCGCAATAACGGGTCGAGATCGGTCGGCGGCTGGTTGAACCAGTCCAGAAAAGCCTCCAGCTGTTGCTCAAGCCCCTGCCGCGGCGGTGCTTCAAAATGCACATGCGGCCTGTCCATACGCCCGGAAACCACCTGCATCGGCAGTTCGCCGCGCAGTTCGGCAATACGTACCGGAGCCAGCAATCCCGGCCCGTCAGGAAACAGCAGGGCCTGCCACTGGCATAACTTGTCCAACGTCAATTTTTCATCGGGCTTGTGAGTAGCCTCCAGCAGCAAGTCCACCAATGCATCGGATTTTGTTGTTGCCCGATTGATAAAGCCGGCCTGCTCAAGACCCAGCCCGCGTGCCACTGAAGAGCGCACCGAAGCCACATCCAGGTGCTCGCCTTCAATCTCGCTGGTGCGGATGGCATTCTGGATCAGTGCATCCATTTCCACCGCCATATCCGCCTCGGCCGGCGCCGCATCCACACGACCCAGCAAACGGCCCTGCAACAGACGCACAGCATCCAGCCGCACCTTCAATGCACCCTCATCCCAGTAAAACCGGGGCCAGTCAGCCTGCTGCCAGATATACATGAGCCGAATAATCCGCCTAATCGAATCAATTTATGAGCCGATTATGGCAATTATTCGGCTCAGGGGCCAGTTTTGGATTGAATATCCGGGGGTTATTGTTAATCGGGCTGAGGATCGTACTGCTTACGACTAACCTTCATGAAACGCTTCACGACTCTTGTGTCCATAAACCATCATCATCATGACGTCTGGCTTCATAATCGTAAGATTTAGCAAGGCTTTCAATCATCTCGGCAAGATTGGGTTTTGAATCTACCCAGTGTCGAGAAAACTCTCTGAAACTGTCTGCAACTCCTCTCTCTTGATCACCGCCGTCATAAGGCATGCGAGAAGTAATACCACGAGAATTACGTACCCCAGTATGAAAGCCCCGCCGGATATCTTCACAATCGCTCTGATCCAATAATTCGGCAATGATGGGGTGAGGCCAACATTCAAGGTTTTTATCGATAGGCCAGTCGGAAAGCCATTAATCATCAACCCTTCTTGCCGTCGCCATCATATTGGCAAAATCATCCAGAAACTGCACAATCTGCTCCGGCATCATTTGCCTGCCGCGTTCGAGATCTTCCGGCTTGAAATACTGCACGGGGCGTTCGGGTTGCGGTTCGATAACAAGCGTGTCCAGATCAGTCATGCCTGGCCCCAGCCGTTGAGACCCCGGATAGCCTGGTGGCTTCCGGGGTGACGTGTGGAGGCAGGCTTCCTCCTCAAGCTGAGGCCTGACACCCGCATTTGCCCTGCCTCTACGGCCGGTAGGCCGCCAGCTCGGTGGCAAAGGTGACGCCCTGCATTTGCAGCATATTCAGCCGTTGCAGGTAGGCGGCACCCTTGAGCATATGCAGTGCCACGTCCGCCGCTTTGCGGTTCTGGTAGTCTTCCAGGTACGAGCCTTTTACCCAGGCATTAAACGCGCCCAGTGACGGGCCGGCCCAGATCTGGTAATCCATCTCCCTGCCCTTTTCACCCTGGTTGGACCAGCGTGAGGAAAGGCCCAGGTACCAGCGGAAGATCAGCGCCATTTTGCGTTTCGGGTTGTTCATCGCACGTTGCAGCATGTCCGGGTCACGCTGTTTGAAAAACTCCATGGTGCCGGCCCAGATGTCATCAAGGTTGGCGCGAAACACCTGCTCCTCGATTTTTTTGCGTTCCTCGGCCGGTATTGCCTCGATCGAGTCATAGGCGACATACAGGTCATACAGTTTTTGTGCGCGCATCGCAAACATGGTGCCACGTTTCAACACCTGCAGCTTCACCCCCATTTCGAACATGTCGGCGGCCGGCGCCATGGTGACATCGGCCATGTCGGCGGTGGACAGCAGCTTGCGGGTGTGTTCCGAGGCGCCGGCCTCAATGCAGGACTGGTTGACACTGCCCAGCACAATATAGGCAGCACCCATGGTGAAGGCCGCCAGCGCCGCCTGGGGTGTACCAATGCCGCCACCGGCACCGACACGCAGGGCGACCGGGTAGTTGTATTGCGCCTGGATTTCATCTCGCAGCGCCAGAATGGATGGTAACAGGGTGACAAAGGGGCGATTGTCGGTATGGCCACCGGAATCGGCTTCGGCGGTGATGTCATCGGCCATCGGCACCAGTCTTGCCAGTTCGGCCTGCTCGGCGGTGATTTTGCCCTGCTCCAGCAGCTTGTTGAGGAATTTTTCCGGCGCCGGCTCCATAAAACGACGGCCGACCTCGGTGCGCGACACCTTGGCGATAATCTTGTTGCCGATGTTGATGCTGCCATCGGCATTGCGCGACAGCCCGGCTGCCCGGTAGTAAACAATATGTTCAGTCAGGCCCAGATAGGCCGAGGCCTCAACGGTCTTGACGCCAAGTTTCAGGCAGCGCTCCACCGCGCCACGCTCCAGTGCTTCTTCGGCCGGTGCGTGAATCACGTTGACGGCATACGGGCCATCCGGCAAGGCGGCCTGGATACGCTTGATTGCGTCTTCTACCGCATCCGGCACCAGGCCGGCTGCGCCAAATGAACACAAAAAGCCGGCCTTGCCGAGGGCAATCACCAGTTCTACCGAGGCGATGCCATTGGCCATGGCGCCACCGTGGTAGGCGTATTTCACCTTGTGCTGCTGCTTGAAGGCTTCATCGCCGAGTTGCTCCGGCAGCAGTGCCGGGGCAAAGGCAAACACCGCCTCGCCCTTGTCGGCCAGGCGGCTGGCAACGCCCGGATTGCCGGCCTTGCCGGCAATATAGACCGGGCTGGCCAGGTCCATCAGTGCCGCCTTGATGGCATCATCATCGTTTTTGATGCCGCCTGCGGCTGTATGCCAGTTGTAGGAAACGTTTTTGGCCTGGTTGTTGTGAATGGATGTCATGTTGGTTGTTTTCCTTCTGTGGTGGGCGGTGCCCACCCTACGTTGTTTGTGTTATTAATGGTATGGCCATGCATTGCCTGTTTACCCGTAGGGTGGCCATTGGCCACCTTTGGGTTGGTGGGCGGTTCCCACCCTACTCAAGCCTCGACAATGCTGAGCACGATGTCTTTCACTTCATAGATGCGCAGGCCGTCTTTCGACAGGTTGGCATCGCCGATAATACGCACCTCACCATTACTCCTGACGATATCACTGATGTGCACATCCAGCGCCATCTGGCGGTTTTCCGGGGTAATCTGGCCACGGTATTTCCACACCACGGTGCTGAGCGGCGCAATAAAGCGCGGATTTTTGAAACCCTTGCCCAGATCGTTATGCAGCGCATAGGTCTGTAACAGCTCGATAATCGCTTCCACACCCAGTGAGCCCGGCATCACCGGATCCTGGTGGAAGTGATAACGGAAGAACCAGTCGGTGGCATCAATGGTGCGCTCACCAAAGATATAGCCCTTGCCGTGCTTGCCGCCGCCTTCAACAATCGTCACGGTATCAACAAAGTTCATCTGCCCGCCGGCAAGATGATAATGCGGCTTGCCCTGTGGTGCCTGGTACAGTGCCAGTGCGCTGTCGGCCAGGTTGATCACGGTTTTTTCTGCCTCTGGCGTGTTGTTGTCAACAAACCAGGCATTGGTGGTGCGGCCATTGTCGATGCCAAGCTGGTTGGCCAGTGCATCGGCACCAAAATAACCAAACACTGCACGGCCTTCATAAAAACGCTCACCATCGGCCAGCAGCTCAAAGGTAAAGCTCTGGATAATCGAGCCGCCGGCAATCGAGGTGCTCAGCATCACCGATTTATTGGTAATGGTTTTGCCACGCAGGTCAATCTGCTTCAGCAAGGTGCCGGTGCCATCCAGGTTACGGAAAAACAGGTCTTTCTCCGGGTATTTCAGCGTGGTACCCATATAACCTGAAATAAAGCCGTTAGGCTGCAGCGAGATTTCCATCAGGATCGAATACGGCATCCAGGCCGGGTGGCTGTTGCGGGTGAAATACCAGGCATCGTGCGGCACTTCGTATTCAGCCACACAGCTGGACAGGTTTTTCAGGTCACCGCGCTGGCCTTTGACATCCAGTACCTGGGTCACCAGCTGCAGGTCACCGCATGGTGTGCGTGGCGGTAT
>DATCSZ010000307.1:0-4254 GCA_036568205.1 Pseudomonadales bacterium | reverse complement strand
CCAGCCACGCCTGCAGCCTGCGTCGCTGCAGGCACAGCAGCAGCGCCAGCACGACGAACTGGTCGCACTGAAAAAAAGCACTGCCACCGCCGCACTGCTGACCCTGCCGGTGTTTGTCATGGAAATGGGCGCCCACCTGATACCGGCGATGCATCACTGGCTGGCCACCACCATCGGCCAGCATAACAACTGGCTGATCCAGTGCCTGCTGACCACGCTGGTCCTGTTTGGCCCCGGCCGGCCGTTTTTCCTGCTCGGCCTGCCGGCGCTGGCACGGCTGGCGCCGGATATGAACTCGCTGGTGGCGATCGGTGCTGCCAGCGCCTGGGCGTATTCGCTGGTGGCCACCTTTGCACCCAGCCTGCTGCCGGCAGGCACCGTCAACGTGTATTTTGAAGCTGCTGCAGTGATTGTCACCCTGATCCTGACCGGCCGCCTGCTGGAAGCCCGGGCACGCGGTCGCACCAGCCAGGCAATCAGCCGGCTGGTCAGGCTGCAGGCCAAAACCGCGATTGTGCTGCGCGATAACAGAACCGTTGAGCTGCCAGTGGAACAACTGCAGATTGGCGACCGGCTGCAGATCCGCCCTGGTGAAAAAATACCGCTGGATGGCATCGTCAGTGATGGCCAGTCGTGGGTGGATGAATCCATGATCAGTGGCGAGCCAATGCCGGTCAACAAACAGCGCGGCGATCACGTCATCGGCGGCACCCTGAATGGCAATGGCACGCTGACGGTTGAGGTAAGCCGTACCGGGGAGAACACCATGCTGGCACAGATCATCCGCATGGTGGAGGCAGCCCAGGGTGGCAAGCTGCCGATCCAGAACCTGGTCGACCGCATCACCCGCTGGTTTGTCCCGGCGGTTATGGCTGCGGCACTGCTGACCTTTGCCGGCTGGCTGCTGTTTGGCCCGGCACCCGCGCTGTCACTGGCGGTGGTCAATGCCGTGGCGGTGCTGATTATCGCCTGTCCCTGCGCAATGGGGCTGGCCACGCCCACCTCGATCATGGTTGGCACTGGCCGTGCCGCACGCCTTGGCATCCTGTTCCGCCGTGGCGAAGCCCTGCAGGCCCTGCACAAGGTCAACACCATCGCCATCGACAAAACCGGCACGCTGACTGAAGGCAGGCCGACACTGACCGACTTTATTACTAACGATGGGTTTGAGCGGCAACAGCTGCTGGTGTTGCTGGCAGCAGCTGAATCCGCTTCCGAGCATCCGCTGGCACGGGCGATCGTCAGCGCCGCCGGCAGCGCTGCCCTGCCGGCAGCCAGCGCATTTGAAAACCTGCCGGGCCGTGGCATTCGTGCCCGCGTTGCCGGCCATGAGCTGCTGGCCGGCAACCGCCGGCTGCTGACAGAACAGGGCATTGATCCCGGCGCCCTGGCCAGTCAGGCCAGCCGACTGGCTGGCGCCGGCAAGACACCGCTGTTTGTTGCCATTGATGGCCAGGCCGCGGCACTGGCGGCGGTCAGTGATCCGCTCAAACCCGGTTCACAGGCAGCGGTTGACTGGCTGCAGGCGCACGGCCTGCGGCTGGTCATGCTGAGCGGCGACACCGCAGACACAGCCCGCGCCATTGGCCGCCAGCTGCACATCGACAACGTGCATGCCGGCCTGCTGCCGGATGACAAGCTGGCGCTGATCCGCCAGCTGCAGGCCGATGGCCCGCTGGCCTATATCGGCGACGGCATCAACGATGCGCCGGCACTGGCGCAGGCCGATGTCGGCATTGCTATCGGCAACGGCACCGATATCGCGATAGAAAGTGCCGATGTGATACTGGTCAAGGGGGACTTGCGCGGTGTTGTCAATGCACTGCTGCTGGCTGACGCCACCTTGCGCAACATCCACCAGAACCTGTTCTGGGCATTTGCCTATAACACCGCGCTGATTCCGCTGGCGGCAGGCCTGCTCTATCCGGCTTTCGGCATCCTGCTGTCACCGGTGTTTGCCGCCGGCGCCATGGCCCTGTCCAGTGTGTTTGTATTAAGCAATGCCCTGCGTCTGGCGCGGATCAGGCGCGCACTGTAACCACAAATATGAATCGTTAGATAAAAAGCCGGCCGGGAAGATCCCCGGCCACATACCGGCATGTCCCGCCCGCACGGCCAGCTGATAAGACTGGCTTAAGTTTCAGCCTGTAAGCTTGATCACAACAACAGCTTGCAGGGAAACCACCATGCACACATTATCTCTGTCACCCGCACCAGCGGCGATCGCCGACAACGGCAGCCAGCTGCTGACCCGTCTGCTGGGCAACGGACCCGAGCTGGTGCTGATCAATCAACACCATGCCGGTCGGCGGCTCGCGGAACAATATATCGCCGACAAGTTTCGCCAGGATCATCATGCCAGCATCGACCAGTTCATGCCGCAACTACTGACCCTCAACTGCCTTGGCCTGTTCAGCGCTGCCGTTGGCCTGAAGCCTGCTGCCGGCGAAGCACTGTTTGTTGAGCATTACCTGGACCTGCCGGCTGAGCAGGCACTGGGCCGGCTGATTGGTCACCGTGTTGAACGCAGCCGCATGACCGAACTGGGCAACCTGGTTTCCACCCGGCGTGGCAGCAGCCAGTTGCTGTTTGTGGTATTGACGGCGATGCTGCACCGCGCCGGCATCAACTGGGTCATTTTCACCGCCTCCAGCCAGGTGCAGCACCTGCTGCAGCGACTGAACCTGGCCACTCTTTGCCTGTGTCCCGCCGACAAGCGCCGCCTGCCCGATGGCGGCAGCCGCTGGGGCAGCTACTACCGCAACCAGCCACAGGTCGCTGCCATCGCCATTGCCGATGCCTGGCAAACACTGGCTGGAAACCGTTTCGCCTGCGCCATTATCAACACCTTTGAACCGGCAATCGACCGGCTGGCAATGCAGTTTGCCGGGTGTGCGGCATGACGGCGCTGTACCGGTATCTGCCCGCACATGGCCAGGCCAGGCTGATCGGCGATCATGCCGTACTGAGCCAGTCACAACTGATGGCGTCGGCAACACAGCTGGCCGGCTGGCTGGCCGATCGGGACATCCGGGTACTGGCTTTGTATGCCGATAACTGCCCGCAATGGCTGATCGTTGACCTGGCCTGCCAGATGGCCGGCTGTATCCTGCTGCCGTTGCCACATTTTTTCAGCGCCCGGCAAATTGCCCACAGCCTGCAGCAGGCCGGCTGCTGCCATTGGCTGGTCGACCAGCCGGCCGCACTGACGGCCAAAATCGGCGCACCACAACACGCCGCCATCGAGCCGGTCACCGGCTTCACCCTGGGTTACCGGCCACTGCCCGAAGCCGGTTCGGCAATACCGCCTGGCACCGGCAAAATCACCTTTACCTCCGGCTCGACCGGCCACCCCAAAGGGGTCTGCCTCAGCAACCACAGCCAGCTGCAGGTTGGCCGCTCGCTGCTTGACACCCTGGACGCTTATCAGGGCGATCACCTGTGCCTGCTGCCACTCAGCACCTTGCTGGAGAATATCGCCGGTGCTTACCGTGCCCTGCTGGGTGGATTTACCCTGCACCTGCCATCGGCGGCAACGCTGGGCTTTAACGGCACGGCAGCCAACATCACCCGATTGTGCGCCTGCATCAGTGACTATCGCCCGGCAACGCTGATACTGGTGCCTGAACTGCTGCGCCTGTTGCTGAGCGCCTGCCGGCAAGGCTGGCAGCCACCCGACAGCCTGCGTTTTGTTGCTGTTGGCGGTGCCAGTGTCGCAACAGAGTCGATTGCCCAGGCACACGATTATGGCATGCCGGTGTATGAAGGTTATGGCCTGTCCGAATGCTGCTCGGTGGTCAGCCTCAACACACCCGACCGGCATCGCCCTGGCAGCACCGGCACTGTGCTGCCACACCAGCAGGCCCATGAATCTAACGGATCAATAATGGTCAGCGGGCAATGTTTTCTCGGCTATCTCGGCCAGCCTGACAGCTGGCATGGCCGGACCGTCGACAGCGGTGATCTGGGCTGGCTCGACAGTGACGGCTTTCTGCATATCAGTGGCCGGCAGAAAAACCTGCTGATTTCCAGCTTTGGCCGCAACATCCACCCTGAATGGCCGGAAACCGCATTGCTGGCCTGCCCGCTGATTCGCCAGGCTGTGGTTTTTGGCGATCGCCAGCCCTTTTGCTGTGCATTGCTGTATGCCGACCCGGCAGCCACCGATGAGGCCATCCGCACCGCGATTGCCACGATCAACCGGCAACTGCCCGACTATGCCCGCATTCGCCGCTGGCATCGGCTGGACCAGCC
>DATCSZ010000306.1:0-1190 GCA_036568205.1 Pseudomonadales bacterium | reverse complement strand
GATTTTATTATCCAGCGGGATGGCTGATTTAAGGAACAGGAAGGCCGCCTGTTCATAGTCTTTCAGTTGCTGATAGGACTCCGCCTTCCAGTAGGCAATTTCGCGGCGCAGTTTCGGCGTCAGGGTCTTCTGCTCCAGCTTCTGGAAGGCGGACAGGGCATAGCGGTGCTGTTGCACGTTCTGCAGGTCGAATACCACCTGCATGTACTGGTCGATCTGCTTTGGCTCCGGTTGCGCCTCGGTGTCCAGCGAGGCCAGCAGGATCTCGGCGCCATCCTGATACTCACCGCCAAGGATCAGGATACGGGCACGGCGCAGGCTCCATTCGAACAGGTCCTGGCCTTCCGGCGGCCTGGGCAGTTGCTCCATCAGCCGGGCGGCACTTTGCAGGTCGGCTTTTTGCAGCGCATAGTCCACCAGGCGATAACGCACATCCGCCGGCACCAGGCTCATATCCCTGATCCGCTGACTGTGCATGAACAGCTGATTGACCAGCTCCAGACCCTGTTCATGCTGTTCCAGCAGGCTGGTAATGTGCTGCATCGCCAGGCTGCGATGTTCCTGCTGCCGGGCACTGAAGGCCAGCACCGCCAGTAACGCCCGCGCCTGTTGCGGCTGCTGCTCGAACAGGTTGCTGGCCTTGCTATACCAGGCCACATCGTCGCCCCGTAATAACCTGAAATCATTGGCCAGCTGAATACCGTACTGCTCATAGGCATCCCACAGATGATCGATGGACAGGTATTTTTCCGCATCGGTGAACACGGTAAACAGATAATCCGTACGGCCCAGGGCAAACAGTTTTTCCAGTGCCGTCACCCGCGCCTGGACATCCCCGCCGGCGACTGCGAGCTGCAGGCGCGCATACCAGTAAACACTCTGCTGCCCGGCATCCAGCTCGGCATCATCCAGCAGTGCCTGTAGCTGCTGCTGCACCGTCTGCAGCGACAGCTGTTTGGCCTGCAAACCGGCCAGCAGTAACAGCGCCCGGGCTTCCGCCGTGTCGATATCCTGTAACAGCCGCACCGCTTCCTCGGCCCCACCACTGCGCAGCAGTAACTGGGCCTGCAGCAGTTTCCATTCGATACCGTCTGCGCCGGCCAGCTCACCATAATCCTGGCGATATCGGCGCATGGCGCGCTGTGCATCATCCACCCGGTTGAGATTGAGATAACTGCGAATAATCAGCC
>DATCSZ010000305.1:0-7120 GCA_036568205.1 Pseudomonadales bacterium | reverse complement strand
CCGACAATGCCCTGCCTGCCTTGCTGCTGTTGCTGGCCGCACTCGTCCTGGGCGGCTGCAACAGCACGCCGGCGCAGATTGGCGGCGAACCGGCAGCGGCGGCTGTGCCACAGGACACTGCAGCGGCCACTGCGGCTGAAGCCCAGCCAACACCGCCCACAGCAGAGACGTCGAATCCGGCGCCGGCAAGCCGCGCCGCCCCGACCGGCACAGCCGAGACTGCAGCAAACCGCGAGGCAGAACCACCACCGGCCACGGCCGCCAGCTACCAGCGCCAGCAGGCGGTGGCTGTAACCACCGTCCGCCGTGCTGCAGTGGCTGCCGGCAAACCCGAACCGGCTGCTACCCCGGCCGGCGTTTCGCTGACAGGCAGTATCCTGCTGCAGGATGGCAGCGGCCCGCCGCGGCCGGCGGCGGATGTGATTGTCCGGCTGATACCCGCCAACCCCAACCTGCTGCCCGTCAGTGGCGGCACCAGCCACGCCATTGACATGCAGGACAAGCAATACCAGCCAGGCATGCTCAGCATTGCCGTCAACGACCAGCTGCATTTTCCCAACCGTGACCGCATCAAGCACAATGTGTTTTCCTCATCCGGCGCCAACCGCTTTGATCTGGGCACCTACGGCCCGGGCAGCAGCGAAACCGTCACCATGACTGCGCCGGGTATCGTCAAGATTTACTGCAATATCCACCCGGAAATGGCAGCCTTTGTTGCGGTTGGCAACCCGCAGCTAACAACAATTACCGGCCCTGATGGCCGCTTTGTCATTGGCGGCCTGCCCGCCGGCGATTACACCCTGCAACTCTGGCATATCCGTGGCGAAATGCAGCAATCGCTGGCGATCGGCAACTCACCCGCCAGCGTATCACTGACCCTGGATACCAGCGACTACCAGCCCACCATGCACCTGAACAAGTTCGGCAAGCCTTATCCGAAAAAACCGGTGCTGTTCGAGGATGAGTTCTACTGATGGCAACCACCGACAAGGCCTTTTTCGGCATCCGCCTGAAACTGTTTATCCTGGTGCTGATCGGTTTCAGCCTGCTGATCGCGCTGACCGTCTGGCGTATCGGCGAACAGGCGGAAAAAGTGGCCGGCGAATCCCTGCAGCGCTCGCTGAGCCAGTCCGCCATTATCCTTACTACCCAGATGAACAGCCGTTATGCTGCCATCGAAGATACCGCTATCAGCCTCAGCCGTGATGGCCGGATACTACCACGGGTGTTTGACGGTGATGCACTGACCCTGCAGGACCTGAGCCAGGAATTTCGCAAGGCGCTGGACTTTGACATCCTGTTTGTCACCGATGCCAGCGGCATGATTCTGGCACGTTCCGACCGCCCCGAAGCGATCGGTTATTCCATGGCTGGCCGCAGCCCGGTGTTTGATGCGGCACTGGCCGGCCAGCGCGGACGCGGCATCATCACCAGCCAGGGGCAGCTGCTGCAGCTGGTGGCCGTGCCGGTCTTTGATAATGTTGCACGTGACGTGGTGCGCGGCAGCATTGCCCTGGCCTATGCCTTGTCACCGGCGATGGCGCGCGAGATCAACACCCTGACGGCCAGCGATATCGGCTTTTACCTGTTCAGCCGTGACCCGCAGCGCCAGATCAACGGCGTGACCAGCACCTACCACACGGCACCTGCACTGCAGGCCATACTTGATGACTATTTCCGCCAGCATCCCGAACTGTGGCAACAAATCCATCAACAGCGCATTGATAACGACATCGCACTGGACCTGGCCGGCGAGGAATTTCATGCCATCATCCAGCCGCTGGCTGGCAGCGGTGGTGACCCGCTTGGTTTTGTGATGGCACTGCGCTCACAGACCGAGCTGCTACGGCCATTCATGCGCATCCAGCAGGAAGTCATCCTGGTCGGCCTGCTGTGCCTCTTGATTGCCTTCCTGATTGCCTGGCTGATCGCCCGCCACATCAGCCGGCCAATCGACGAACTGGTGCAAATGACCCAGGCTATCGAGAACGGCAATTACCCGGAACAGGGCAACTCAGCTCGTCGCCGCGATGAAGTGGGCCTGTTATACCGGGCACTGACACGAATGGGCAAATCGATCCGCGAAAAAGCCGAAATGGAAAACTATCTGGCACAGATTGCCGAGGCCATTGATGACGCCGACTGGCTGATGGAACAGCAAAGCGACCTGAAACTGTTTGACGACACCGCCACCGATGCAAGGCCTGCAGCCAATACCGGCGCCACCGGCTGCGACGAGACAACAGACATCGAAACCACCGTGATCATGGCAGCCGACCCTGCCGGAAAAACCGTGCTGCGCGAGCGATCACTGGCGGTAGGCCAGACCCTTGTCCCCGGCACCCTGATCGACCAGCGTTACCAGATTATCCGCCTGCTGGGCAGCGGTGCGATGGGGCAGGTTTATCAGGCCCGCGATATGGACCTGAACGAGTTCATCGCCCTGAAACTGTTGAACCAATACCATTTCAGCAAGCAGGAACTGCAGATGCTGAAAGAGGAAGTGCGGCTGGCGCGGCGCATCACCCACCGCAACATCCTGCGCACCTTTGATTTCGGCATCTGGCAGGGTTTTTACTATATCACCATGGAGTTTGTGCATGGCCACGACCTGGCACGGCTGATCAACAGCAAGGGGCCGCTGGACATCCATATCGGTATTGTCATGGCGCGCCAGATCTGTTCTGCCATTGCAGCCGCCCATGACCAGGGCATCATCCACCGCGACCTGAAACCGGCCAACATGATGATCAACAAACAAGGCATCCTGAAAATAATGGATTTTGGCCTGGCCATGCAGATCAACCAGACAGACGACAGCAGCGGCAGCAAGACCATTGCCGGCACGCCCAAATACATGGCGCCGGAACAGTTTCTGGGCGAGGGCCTGGACCAGCGCACCGACATTTATGCTGTCGGCGTTATCCTGTTCACACTGTTCACTGGTGATGCACCATTTAATGCACCGGCCATTGATGAACTCGCCAGCCGGCATTTCCATGAGCCGCCACCGTCACTGCGCAGCCGCCTGCCACAGGCACCGGAAAAACTGGAACAGATCATCAACAAGTCGCTGCAGAAAAACAAGCAGGATCGTTACCAGTCGATCAACGAACTGCTGGCAGATTTGCAGGGCATCAGCTGAGCGGCATGATGATTGGCCCGGCGGGAAAAACGCTGGCGGCGGCGCCTGCCTGCCGGATGTATAACAAACCCGATACGGAGCGATCATGAAACCTGAAGACATCAACCTCTGCGATCTCGACAATTTCACCGGCGGCTGCCCGCACCAGGCCTTCAAGACCCTGCGCGAGCAGGCACCGGTGTGGTTTCACCCGGCCAACAGTGACAAGGCAAAACACCTGCAGGCACCCGATAATGAAGGCTTCTGGGTGATCAGCCGGCTTGAGGATGCCAAGGCAGTGCTGAAAAACCATGCCGTGTTCTCCTCTGAGACCGGCCACGGCGCACGCCAGGGCGGCGGCACCACACTGGCTGACATGAGCACCGACATGGCGCCCGGCGTGGTGCTGGCGATGATGGACCCACCCAAACACAGTGCCATTCGCGGGCTGGTCAACCAGGGCTTTTTCCCGAAAAACCTGGCCCTGCTGGAACCGGCCATGCAGCGGCTGACCGACGACATACTCGATGCGGTAGAAGGCCGGGATGAGGTGGATTTCCTCAATGATGTGGCTGCCCAGCTGCCGCTGCAGGTGATCTGTACCATCGGCGACCTGCCACGCCAGGACTGGCCCAAAATGAAGGAATGGGCCGATGCCGCCATTGCCTTTGCCGCCCACGATGCCGACGTGGATACCGCCCCGCTGATTGCCAAACTGACCGACATGGGCATGTATGCCTTTACGCTGATTGGCACACTGCGCGCCAGCCCGAACGATTCCATCATGTCGAAACTGGTACAGGCTGAAATCACTGGCGAGGATGGCCAGCCGCGCCGGCTGGATGACCTGGAGCTGATCCGTTTTTTCAACCTGCTGATTACCGGCGGCAGCGAAACCACCCGCAACGCGATTGCCGGCGGTTTTTACCAGCTGCTGCAGCATCCGGAGCAATACCGGGCACTGCAGGACGAGCCGGACAAATACATGGCCGGTGCGATTGAGGAAATCCTGCGCTGGACCTCGCCGGTGCACTTCAACCGCCGCACCGCCAGCGAGGATATCGAATTCAACGGCCAGTGCATTCACCGGGGTGACAAGGTCACCGTCTGGTATCCGTCGGCCAACCGTGACGAACGCGTTTTTGACCAGCCGGAGCAGTTCAATATTTTCCGCCAGCGCAATCCGCATATCGCCTTCGGCCACGGCATCCACCACTGCCTCGGTGCCGACCTGGCACGGCGGGAAATGCGCATCATGCTGGCCAGCCTGCTGCAGCGCTATCGCGGCAAACGTATTGAGCCGGTTGGTGAGCTGCGCTTTATCCGCAGCAACCGCCACCAGGGCCTGGCCGACATGAAAATCCGTATCCACCACTGAGGAACCGTTATGAGCACAACACAGGAACTGGCACGCCAGGCCGCATTACGCTACATCGACTGCATCAACCACAAACAGCTGGAGCCACTGCTGCAACTGTTTGCCGCCGATGGCCAGCTGAACCATCCGTTCGGCCTGTTCCAGGGCCGTGACAAGCTGGCAGAATTCTACGGCGGCCTGGTAATGCAGGCAGACACCACACTGGTGCTGCACCGTATCGCTGCCGAAAACGACATCTGTGTGGTGGAAGTCAGCGCCACCAGCCCGCAAGCCCCGGACAAGATCCAGTATGCGCTGGATCTGTTCCAGGTGGATGCACAGGGCAAAATCACTGACCTGTCCATCTACTACCGCAATGTCAATCTTGGCTGAACCGCCACTCACGCCCTGCCGAGGCCTGCAGGGCATGCCCTTTATTGCGGACAGTGCGGCCAGACACCGTGAGGCCGCGCCCAGCCTGGCCCCGGCAAAAGACAAAGATGCATTGACCTTTTAGTCAATCATACTTGACTAAATGTCGGGCCGCCGTATAATGCCCCCATGTTCAGTCACGCCATGCGCAAGCAGAGGGGTACATCATGGAATTCGAGTTTATCTACAACTGGCAAGCCAGCCTGGCCGTACTGGTCGGCGTAGTCGCCAGCATTGCCATCGGCCGCGCCGTGTTGCTGCGTATCCCGGCCTTTGCCGACGCCTACGCCCACAACAAGGCCGAAAACCGCAACAAATACAAAACCAAGCGCCGCTACCCGGAGCGCATCAAATCCAGCCACCAGGTCGCCCTGGCCACCAACCTGTTTTTTGTGATTGCGGTACTGCCGTTTATCACCACCTTTGCCGCCCACCCGGTGTGGAAAGTGCTGCTGGATATTGTTGCCATCCTGATGGTGTACGACTTTTTCTATTACCTGACCCACCGTTTCCTGTTTCACGGCAAGGGCTACTTCCGCCAGGTGCATGCGGTACACCACCAGGCGCGTAACCCGACCTCGCTGGATGCACTGCTGCTGCACCCGTGGGAGGCGTTTATCGGCATTGCGCTGTTTATTGCGGTATCGGCCGGATTATCACTGCTGACGGGGCCGTTCCATGTGGTGACAATGATCATCACCATCGTGATTTACTCACAGATCAACTCGTTCAACCACGTCCACATGGAGCTGGACCGCTTCCCGTACAAAACCCTGAACTGGATTGCCCACAAGCACTCGATCCACCATATCGACATGCACAAGGGCAACTACGCCACCATTACGCTGCTGTTTGACAAGCTGTTTGGAACGCTGGATTAAGGCGCGGGCAACACAAAAAAGGCCGGGCAGCGTTACTGCCCGGCCTTTTTTATCAGCGATGCCGCATCACTGCGGCCGGCATTCCACCATTGTGGTGACCGTGTAGGTCAATACATCCTGGTCATGCTGGTTGAACAGCCGCAGGGCATAAACCACAATGCCGACATCCGGCCGGCTGGCCGAGCGCCGTTTGCTTTGCGCCGCGATGGCCACACGCAGCGTATCACCGCCAAATACCGGGGTGGTAAAACGCAGTGTATCCCAGCCCAGCCCGGCCACACTGGCCGGGCGCGGGCGTTTTTCATTGGTCAGTTTGGTGCAGATGGCAATCAGGTGCGGTCCGCTGGCAAAAATACGGCCAATGCGGTTTTTAGCCGCCGCCTGCGGGTCGATATGGTACGGCTCCGGATTCCATTCGCTGGCATAACGGATAATCTCGTCCTCGCTGATGGCATAAGGGCGTGAGGTATGCACGACATCCAGCGTAATGTCTTCGAAGTATTCGGTTTGCCTGTCGTTGTTCATCGGGTGTACATCACTGATTGGGTGACCGGCCGGGCTGCATGGCCGGCCACAGGCCATTAGTCGCGCCGATAAATACCCACCAGCCGGTTCATGGCGATAATATGCGGTTCGGCCCTGGCAAGAAATGCCTCAAGCGTCAGGCCGGCCGGCAGTTTCAGATCGGCATCCAGCGCCAGCAGCCAGAAGTAATAGTGGTGATTGCCGTGGCCATTGGGTGGCAGCGGGCCGTTGTAGCCGCTGTTGCCAAAATCGTTGATGCCGGCCGTGCCTGCATTACTGGCTTCGGCCAGGCTGCGGGTATCGGCCGCCAGGTTGTACAACACCCAGTGGCTGAAGCCATAACTGCCCGGCTTGGCCAGTGGCGCATCGGGATCATGGCAGAACAGCGCCAGTGATTTGGCCACTGCCGGCACCTGGGCAAAGGCCAGTGGCGGGGAAACGTCTTCACCGTCGCCGGTGTATTTGGCCGGGATATTGGCATGTGCTGCGAAGGCGCTGGAGCTGAGGCTGATATCGGACAATGCAAAAGCCATGGTGATCTCTCCCTGGTGGTTGGTGATGGCCAAGGGTAGCAGATTTTGCCGCGTTGCGGGCAGGCCGTTATCCCGACTGCGCTCTGTTCCTCACCCTTACCACTGGCAAAACGGCCGCCGGCTCAATGCACTGTTGTAATAACGCGCATCACCGCTGACTTCCTCACCGGCCCAGGCCGGCATGGTGAAGTTTTCCTGTTCGCTGGCCAGCTCGATTTCGGCCACCACCAGGCCGGCATTGACGCCGAGGAATTCGTCGATTTCCCAG
>DATCSZ010000304.1:0-8808 GCA_036568205.1 Pseudomonadales bacterium | reverse complement strand
CCCCTCCTGCACAAAAAACGCATGCCAGTCATCCACCGCCTGCATGTCCGGCAGGATAAAACCGATATGATCCAGCTTTTGCGCCGGCGCCATTGCCGAGCCGGTCCAGCGGTGCAGGGCCAGATTGTCGTTGCCTGAGGTCAGGTAGACATTATCGGCATCCGGCTGCCATTCAATCGTCATGCCCAGCAGCCGGGTGTAAAAATCCACACAGGCGTCCAGATTGTCAACAAACAGTGCCACATGACGCATGCCACCGGTCTTGCCGGGCCGCTGCAGGCTCATGAGGCTGGCCCTTCCTCAACAATTTCATAACTGTGGCTGATCGCCACACCGGCCTTGCCCAGCATGATCGACGCCGAACAGTATTTTTCTGCCGACAGTTCAACCGCCCGTTTCACCTGGCTTTCTTTCAGCTGGCGGCCGCTGACAACAAAATGCACATGAATGGCAGTAAACACGGCCGGCACCGCATCGGCGCGCTCGGCCGACAGTTCGGCACGGCAATCGCTGACCGCCTGGCGGGATTTCTGCAGAATGCTGACCACATCAAACGTGGCGCAGCCACCCATGCCGATCAGCAGCATTTCCATCGGCCGGATACCCATATTGCGGCCACCGGCCGATTCCGGCCCATCCATCACCACCGCATGACCACTGCCCGACTCACCGACAAACATTGCCTGGTCCAGCCATTTCACCGTTGCTTTCATAACACGTTTCGCCCCTGGAAAAAGCCGGCATTCTAGCACAGGCAAAAACCGGCCGCGAAGCACACAGCCTGTCCAGTAACCCGGCGAAACAGCACGATACACTGTTGTATGCTTGCTTGCCGGTGGTTTGTGTTAAGCTGTTCCGGTTTCAGGAAAGACGGGTTGGCATTTTCTGGCTTTGTTAACAGATGCCACTATGATTAGCAGAAAATAAAAGTAAGGGGATTGACTTTGACCTTCCGTCCATTGACCTCACACATTGATAATGTAGAGCTCTTCCTCACCCACTGCAGCCGTCGCAAATATCCTGCCAAAAGCACCATTCTCTGTGCCGGCGACAAATGCGACAGCCTGTATTACATCATCGACGGCTCGGTAACGGTGTTACTGGAAGATGATGACGGCAAGGAAATGATTGTTGCCTACCTGAACAAGGGCGACTTCTTTGGTGAGATGGGCCTGTTTGATTCCGAGGATGTACGCTCGGCCTGGGTAAAAACCAAGGCGGCCTGTGAAATTGCCGAAATCAGTTACGAGAAATTCCTTAACCTGACCCGCACCGAACCGCAGTTCCTGTTTGAGCTGGCCAAACAAATGGCACGCCGGCTGAAAAACACCACCCAGAAAGTAGGCGACCTGGCATTCCTGGATGTGACCGGCCGGGTAGCCAGCACCCTGCTCGACCTGTGCAAACAACCGGATGCGATGACCCACCCCGATGGCATGCAGATCAAGATCACCCGCCAGGAAATCGGCCGTATTGTCGGCTGCTCACGCGAGATGGCCGGCCGGGTACTGAAAACCCTGGAAGACCAGGGGCTGGTATCAGTCAGCGGCAAAACCATGGTGGTGTTTGGCACCCGCTGAACAATCCGGCATTGCAGACACAGGCGGCCATGGCCGCCTTTTTTGTTGCCTGGCAATGCTTGCAGCCGGCCATGGCGCATCCGATAATCGATGGACATCCAACCCGTAAGGAGCGCGCCATGCAAAAACCGGCAGACATCGGCCTGATTGGCCTGGCCGTCATGGGCCGCAACCTGGCACTGAATATCGCCGACCACGGCTTTTGTGTTGCCGTCTACAACCGTACCGCCAGCGTCACCGACGAGCTGCTGCGCAGCAACCCGCAATCCGCGCTGATCGCCTGCCACAGTGTGGCGCAACTGTGCCGGCAACTGGCACCACCGCGGCGCATCCTGCTGATGGTCAAGGCCGGCCAGCCGGTTGATGACACCATCAGCGCCCTGCTGCCGCTGCTGGACGCGGGCGACATTATCATCGATGGCGGCAACAGCCACTTTGCCGACAGCGAGCGGCGTTACCGGCAGCTGCAGGCACAGGGCATCCGTTATATCGGTGCCGGCATATCCGGTGGCGAAAGCGGTGCGCGCAGTGGCCCGTCAATCATGCCGGGCGGTGATGCCAGTGCCTGGCCGATCGTGCAGCCGGTGCTGCAGGCGATTGCCGCCGATGTGGATGGCCAGCCCTGCTGTGAATGGATAGGCCCGGGAGCTGCCGGCCATTACGTAAAAATGGTGCATAACGGCATTGAATACGGTGACATGCAGCTGATCAGCGAAGCCTATGCACTGCTGCGTTTTGGCCTGGGCCTGCCAGCAACGGATTTGCAGGCGCTGTTCAGCCAGTGGAACAACGGCGTGCTGGATTCCTACCTGATGCAGATCACCGCCGACATCCTCGGTGAATATGACGGCGACAGCCTGCTGCTGGACCGGATTATCGACAGCGCCGGCCAGAAAGGCACCGGCCGCTGGACTGCCATCGACGCACTCGACAACGGCACTGCGCTGACACTGATCACCGAAGCCGTATTTGCCCGCAGCCTGTCGGCTGACAAGGCCCGCCGCCTCACAAGTGAAGCGTTATACCGGCCTGAGCATGGCCAGGCCAGGGTCGACACCAGCGCAGCGATCCACGCCATCCATGATGCGTTGTATGCCGGCAAAATCATCAGCTATTGCCAGGGCTTCATGCAGCTGCAGCAGGCTGCTTGCAGCCATGACTGGCCGCTGGATTATGCTGCCATCGCCCGGCTGTGGCGTGGCGGATGCATTATTCGCAGCCGTTTCCTGAACGATATTGCCCGCGCATTCAGCCGCCAGCCGGCGCCGGACCACCTGCTGCTGGATGACTTTTTTTACCAGGCCCTGCTTGCCAGCCAGCAGGGCCTGCGCAACAGCGTCAAACTGGCCATCGACTGCCGCATTGCGACACCGGCCATGGCCTCGGCGCTGGCATTTTTTGATGGCCTTTGTACCGGCCATTCCGCTGCCAACCTGTTGCAGGCCCAGCGTGACTATTTTGGCGCGCATGGCTTTTTGCGTTATGACCGGCCAGCCGGTGAAACCTGTCATCACGACTGGCAACACAACAAGGGGGCAGACCATGCCTGACTGCACACTGGTGATTTTTGGCGCCACCGGCAACCTCGCCCAGGTCAAGCTGATACCGGCACTCTACCACCTGGAAAAAGCCGGCAAGCTGCCTGACAAGCTGCGCATCCTGGCCTGCGGCCGGCGCCCGCTGAGCAGCCGCCAATACCTGAACCTGGCAAAAAAATGGATTGTCGAACGCGCACGCGATGGCGTCGACGAGCGTATCCTGAAACGCTTCAGCCAGCGGCTCGGTTACTTTGCCGGCGACCTGGCCGACAGCGCCAGTTACCGGCTGTTGGCCGAACAGCTGGACAGCGCCGATTATTCGCCGAATATCGCCTTTTACATGGCCATCAAGCCGCAGGATTTTTCCGCTGTTATCGAGCAACTCGGCAAACAGAAACTGTTTGATGAAAGCCACGGTTTTCGCCGTGTGGTCATTGAAAAACCGTTTGGTTATGACCTGGCATCGGCCACCGCCCTGCAGGCACGCATTGCCCGCCACCTCAGTGAGAGGCAGGTCTTTCGCATCGATCATTACCTGGCCAAGGGCATGGTGCAGAACGTGCTGGTCTTCCGTTTTGCCAACCTGCTGATGGAGCCCTTGTGGAACCGCAACTATATTGACCATGTACAGATCAGCCACAGTGAAGCGGCCGGCATAGGCTCACGCGGCGACTACTACGAGCAAAACGGCGCCCTGCGCGACATGCTGCAAAGCCACCTGATGCAACTGTTGACGCTGGTGGCGATGGAAGCACCGGTATCGATGCAGGCCGACGAGCTGCGTGACGAAAAGGTCAAGGTGCTGAAATCAATGCGGCCGATTCCGGCCAACCATGTCAATGCCTATGCCTACCGCGCGCAGTATGGCGCAGGCAATGTCAACGGCCAAACCGCTTGTGCCTATATTGAGGAAAACGGTGTACCGGATGATTCGACCACCGAAACCTATGCCGCATTGAAACTGTATATCGACAACTGGCGCTGGCGCGGCGTGCCGTTTTACCTGCGCACCGGCAAGCGCCTGAAGGCCGGCCACTCGATGATATCGATCTGTTTCAAACGACCGCCGCAGCAGTTTTTTCATGGCACCGAAGTGGATGCCGGCGGCCACAACTGGCTGATCCTGGCGATCCAGCCGGATGAATGCCTGCGCCTGGAAATGACCGTCAAGGAACCGGGCCTGGAAATGCGCACCCGCACCACCAGCCTGGATGCCGGCTTCCTGGCGCGCAGTGAAAAAACCACCGATGCCTATGAAGACCTGCTGCTGGACGTGATCAAGGGCGACCAGTCGCTGTTCCTGCGCTGGGACGAGATTGAATGGTCGTGGCGTATTGTTGATCCGGTGCTGCGCCACTGGGCCACCGAAACCAGCTATATCGACAGCTACAAGGCCGGCAGCTGGGGGCCGGAAAACGTCAAGCACCTGTTTCATTATGAAGGCCTGCGCTGGCGCTGCAGCATCGACAGCGACTGCCATGATGACTAGGCAAATCCGTTCGTTCGCCAGTGCCGATGCGATGGCCGAAGCCGCCTGCCGGCAGATACTGGCGCTGGCAGAGCAGGCGATTGCCGAACGCGGGCGTTTTGTCATGGCACTGGCCGGCGGCAATACACCGGCCGGGCTCTATCGCCGGCTGGCGGCCAGTGCTGCCGATTTTTCCCGCTGGCAGCTGGTTTATGGTGATGAACGCTTCCTGCCCGCCGGCGATAATGAGCGCAACTCGACACTGGTGTCAGAGTGCTGGCTGCAAGCGGTTAACTTTCCCGCAGAAAACCATCATGCCCTGCCCGCTGCAGACACCGTACAACAGGCAGCCGCCGCCTACAGTCGCCAGGTCGCCGCGCTGCTGCCACTGGATCTGGCGCTGCTCGGCATCGGTGAGGATGGTCATTGTGCCAGCCTGTTTCCCGGCCATGCCGGTTGCCAGGATGTTGCCTGTGCCGTCACCAATGCGGCAAAACCGCCGGCACAGCGCGTTACCCTCAGCGAAGCCAGCCTGAACAGCGCAGCGCAGGTGATATTCCTGGTCAGCGGCCGGCAAAAAAAAGCCGTCGTGATGCAGGGCCTGGCCGGTGCCGACGTGCCGTTCACGCATATCCATGGCCGCCGGCACACCTGGCTGCTGGCCGACTTTAATCTGGAGAATCATGATGAAAACCCTGCCTGATCATGTTGCCCCGTACAAAAAAACACCGGTATTTGACCAGCACAGCATCCCGGCCGGCCTGCTGGCCAACCACAATACCAAGGCTGGCACCTGGGGGAAAATCGTGGTGCTGGAAGGGGCGCTGCGCTACACAATTGTTGAACCGGCGCCGGAACAACACCTGCTGACACCGGGCCATGACGGCGTGGTGGAGCCGCAGATGCTGCACCACGTTACCGCACAAGGTGAGGTGCGGTTTTATGTCGAGTTTTACCGTTAGTGCCGCTGGCGTTGCGGGCCAAACAGCCGCAGCATCAGCAAGCGGACCAGCGGTGAAAACGGCGTCAGCAACCAGCGCACCGGCCGATACTTGCGGTAGGCCGTTTGCCTGAGCCAGTCAAAACTGTGCTGCTGGAACTGCAACAGGCGCTGTGATTCGGTGGTATCGGCCCAGTCGGCATACAGCGGCTGGTCACCAAAATCCTGCTGCCGGAAATGCAGGCCCATCGCCCCGACCATGGCTTCAACCATGTCAAAATGGCGTATCTGGCAGGACGGCCCGCCACCAATCAGGTGAATGCGGTTATGTGCCTCAGGCGTCACCAGTGCATTGGCCATGGCGGTGGCCACATCCTTCGGGTGGACAAACTCCACCCGGTTGTCAGCCGCCAGCGCAAACATCATTTCCAGCACCGGCCGGCTGGCATGTTGCAGGCGCTCATCCGCCGAGGCCCCCAGGCGCAATATGCACCAGCGCCCGGCCAGGCGCTGGATCAGCTGCTCACAGGCAATTTTCTGTGCTGAATAGTGGTCACTTTCAATGGTTTTATCATGCAACGTGCGCGGCGGTGCATCACTCTGGCGATAACCGAAGACCGCAAACGACGATGCAAATACAAACAGCGGTGGTGTGGCGCAGGCAGCGGCTGCCTGCAGCAGCGATTCGGTGGCCTGCACATTCACCTGCCAGGCCAGCTCCGGCTGGCTTTCCGTCAGCGGCGGGATAATCGCCGCCATATGGATGACTGCATCAACACCCTGCACCGCCTGTTGCAGCAGCTCGCGGTCACGGATATCCCCCCACACCACCTCAACCCGGCCGGCATAGCCGGCAGCGGCTTTTTTGCCGGCCTTGCCGGGCAAATCCAGGCAGCGCACCCGGTGGCCTCGCTCCAGCAATGCATCCAGCACACAACTGCCCAGGTTACCGAACGCACCGGTCAACAATACCTGCATAATCTACTCCCTGGCTGGCAAGCCAACACTACATCAGCTTGCTGCGAAACATAAAAAACACCGCACCGAGCAGGCACAGGCCGGCCCACAGGTAATCCCATTTCAGCGGTTCTTTCAGATAATACAGCGAAAACGGCACAAAAACGCTGAGGGTAATCACTTCCTGGATGATTTTCAGCTGGCCGACACTGAGTACGGTATAACCAATACGATTGGCGGGCACCTGGAACAGGTATTCCAGTGACGCCACCAGCCAGCTGAGCAGCGCCGCAATAATCCACGGCTTGCTGTTCAGTTCTTTCAGGTGGGCATACCAGGCAAAGGTCATGAAGATATTGCTGCAAACCAGCAGCACGATCGCCATCAAAACCGGGTGAAAAGGCAAGGTCATGGGCAGCTGCCGTCCGCAATGCTTGTTAAACCGCCCGCCAGGCGGGCAGGCCACTATAACCGGACAGGCAGGCGCTGCCAATCAGCGCCGTGTCAGAACTGCCAGTTGATGCGCAGCCAGGCATTGCGGCCCATGCCCGGCAGGCGTTCGCCAACGGCGACATCCGAGCCGGCAACGCGGTTGCTGCCGGACAGGTGATGGGCATACTCGCGGTCAAACAGGTTGTCTATACCGGCATAAATGGCCAGGTCGTCACTGAGCGGGTAGAACAGGCTGACATTGATCAGCCCGTAACCGGCCGTCTGCTGTTCGTTGTTGGTCGCCGATACCCGGTTCTGTTTGCGGTAGCCAACCACTTCCAGCGTGCTGATCACGCGCTGCCAGTGATAGTCCAGCGCCACACTGGCGTGATCCGGTGATACCCGGTACAGATTGTCATCAATATCATCCCGCTCGCCGCGCACCATGCTGATCACCCCACGCAGGCCAATCTGCTGGTTAAGCCGGCTGTGCCAGTCGATATCCAGCCCGTACAGCGTGGCATCCACATTATTGAATTGCAGTGGCGGCTGGCCGCTCATCATATTGGCCAGCATCAATGCTGCCGTCACCACCGGATCGGCCGGGTTGGCAACAACCGGCGTGCCCTGGATGTAATTGTCAACATCACGATAGAAAATGCGCGGGGCAATATAGCTGCGGCCATCGTTCCACTCCAGCCCCAGGTTCAGCTCGTGGGCGGCCTCGGCATCCAGATCGCGGTTGCCGATATAGGTGAAGCCATCCGCCAGGCCGCCGGTGGATTCCATCGGTATCCACAAATAACGTTCCTGGTACGAGGCTGAGCGCATCTTGCGACCCAGCTCGGTGGAAAATCGCCATTGTTCTGCCAGCCGGTAATGCCATTTCAGCACCACATCAAAATTGTGGTCGACGTGGTCACGATCGTTGTTGTTGAAATCATCACGCAACACCGTGGCATTGGCTGCCATCGGCCCCATCATGCCGGCAAACGCCACCGTACCGGAATCCATGGCCACCCGGTTGACACGCACGCCGGCATCCAGCCGGTTGCGCTCATCCAGTGCTGTTTCCGTCTCGACAAACAGGCCGGCAATGCGGCTTTCGGCATCATTGAAATTGACCATCATGAACGCAGGATTGTTCGGGTTGCTGATCACCGCATCGTGCAGGCCCTCGTGCATATCCACACCGACACGCCACAACAGGCTGGCGCCGGCATGCTCATAATACAGGCCGGCATCGTTCGCCCTGGCCGTGGCCAGGGTACTGCGCCAGCGGGCCAGGTCCGCCGGTGGCTGGCGCAGGTGATAATTGGTCATCACATGTTCAATATCGGTATTCTGCCACTTGATGCGCCAGTTACCCTGCCCCTGCCGGACACCATAGGCAAGACGGGTAAAATTGCTGTCAAAATAACGGATATCCATAGGCAGCGCAGGCGTGCCGGCATCACCGGTTTCGTTACGGATAATGTCCAGCGAGCCGCTGTGCCCGCCAATATCAAAGGCATAGCCCAGCTCAAAACGGCTGCGCTGGTATTCACCTGGCTCCACTTCACCACCGGCAAAACGGTAATCATCACCACGCTCATCCATGCCGGCCAGGCGCAGGCGGTGCTGGTTATTGCCGGCATACAGGCCGGTAAAAACACCACTGGAATCGGCATTACTGCCGGCAAAGGCCGTCACATCACCGTGCAACTGCCAGTCTTCACTGTCGGCAAAACCAGCCTGGCGGGTTTCCACCTGGAAGCTGCCGCCAATCGACTGCTGGGCCACGCTGACCGGGGTGATACCCCGGTGAACAGTCACCGAATCCAGCAGCACGCCCGGCGCATAACTGAGTGGCGCATCCATCGCATTGGGGCCACCGCCGGTCATCGGCATACC
>DATCSZ010000303.1:0-2140 GCA_036568205.1 Pseudomonadales bacterium | reverse complement strand
GGCGATGGTTGACCGGTGCATCCGGTGCCAGGCCATCCAGCTCGCGCAGCTCGTCATCAGTGGCCAGCGCACCCATGGCAGCATAGCCTTCCATAATTTCCGGCAACACCGGGGCCTCGGCATTACCGATAATCGCCACCCGCGCCCTGCCCGCCTGGATATCATTGATGCCCATACGCAGGTTGTACAGCAGCGATGCACAGGCCCCCATGCTGGTGCCGGTGTTGCCGATACTGCCCAGCAGGTAGGCATTGATAAAATCGGCCGGCATCTCGGCAAATCCGAACGGGCAATGCTTGGAAGTGACTTTTTTACCGGTCAGGCGCGACATCATCATGCCGCCATTGCTGTTGCCATCCAGCTGGCTCATGCCGGAACCGGCATAAACACTGATCTGGTCTGGCGACACCTTGCCACGCACAAGCTCCCAATCGATACCCAGCGACTGCAAGGCATCGGATGCACCGTACACAGTCATCTGGATGCCACGTGGATGATTGCGGGACTGGTACAGGTTGCCGGGTTCAAAACCGGTCGGCAGCTGGCCGGCCGAACGCACCGTACTCTGGCGCCACGACGGCACCAGCAAATCGCTGTCGGCACTGATATCCACACGCAATTGTTTGTCGCCCAGCTCGCTGATACGCCAGCCGGGTGGCAACTGCTCGGGAATGCCACTGGGCCGGGTGATAAAGCTGATCGGGTGCTGTTCATCCAGCGGCCGTACCGGCAGGCGTTTGTTCCACTGGATATTTTCGGTATCAAACAGGCCGGGATGGATTTTGCGCACCAGGGTATTGGCCAGGATGTAATCACGCTCGCTGCTGTCCACCCCCATCAGCACCGCCAGCGACTGCAACGTGCGCTGCGCGGTGGCATTGTCGAGGCGATCAAAAATCAGCCGGTTGTGGCCGTGATGGAACGAACTGCGGCCGGCGCCGCTGATACCGCCAAAACCGACAATCACTGGCAATCTGAGCATGTTGTCTCCCTGCTGACTGGATAATGGAATGATTGCGCGCATTGTAATCAGCAGCAAAACAAAGATAATGCCATTTACGACAAATAACATGGCAAAAAAGACATCGTATGCACAAGGTTATTTTTCTGCTGTTTGACGACATGATGGCCAGCAGCATCAGCCTGCCGATGGAAATGCTCAATGCCGCCGATAACCTGCGCCGCGTGCAGCAGCGTGGCAGCATGCCATTAAAAATAGCGCTGGCGGCCGAACAGCTGTTGCCGGTGCGCTGCAGCAGCGGCCTGCGCCTGCTGCCCGATACCCGGCTGGACGAGCTTGAAGACAGTGACCTGCTGGTTATCCCCGGCCTGTGGCGCAACCCGCAGCAGCTGCTGCGCAAACAACAGGACCTGCTGCACTGGCTGGCCGGCAATATGGATCGCCACCGTCGCATCTGTGCGGTTGGCACCGGCAGCAGCCTGCTGGCCGATATTCATGTACTGGATAACAAACCAGCCACAACTCATTGGTTTTATTTTGATTTAATGGAAAAAAAATACCCGGCGGTACAATGGAAACGCCAGCACCTGATCACCCAGGCCGGCCAGCTGTATTGTGCCGGCAGTATCAACTCGGTCGCCGACCTGACCATCCACTTTATCGAACAGGGCTTTTCCGCCAGCATTGCCCGCCGGGTGGAAAGCCAGTTCTCGCCGGAAATCCGCCGCGCCTACGACAGCCACCTGTTCGACAACAGCCCCACCGCCCGCCACGATGACGAGCTGATTGCCGATTGCCAGCACACCATCCGCCAGCACTACGCCAGCACCATCAACTTTGCCACGCTGGCCGCCGGGCTCGGCATCAGCAGCCGCAGCCTGCAACGCCGTTTTGTGCGCGCCACCGGCTTCAGCCCGCTGCAATACCAGCAATACATCCGCATCCAGCATGCCCGCGAACTGCTGCAAAACAGCAACCTGAACATCCAGGACATCGCCGAGCTGATCGGCTATGTGGATGCCTCACACTTTGCCGCGGTATTCCGCCGCATTACCGAACAAAGCCCGCAGGCCTGGCGCCAGGCGGTGCGCGGCAAATTGTTCAAGGCTTGAATTAACATTCCCAACCGTAGGGGCGCGATTTATCGCGCCCTGGTTTTTCGCGCCCTGGTTTATCGCG
>DATCSZ010000302.1:0-4382 GCA_036568205.1 Pseudomonadales bacterium | reverse complement strand
GCATGAAGAAAATAATGCCGCAGAAGATAAACAGGAATACGCCGATAGCCTGCAGGTCGTGCACCGTGTAATACGGATGGAACGCCACGCCATCCAGCGGCACACCGTTCTTGTCCTTGTGCTTCTTGATATCGACGCCGTCCGGGTTGTTGGAGCCGACCTCGTGCAATGCCAGCAGGTGCAACACCACCAGCGCCAGCAAAATGATAGGCACTGCAACCACATGCAGGGCAAAGAAACGGTTCAGGGTAATACCGGAGATCAGGTAGTCACCACGAATCCACTCAACCAGTGCCGGGCCGATTTCCGGGATGGCACCGAACAGTGACACAATGACCTGCGCACCCCAGTAGGACATCTGCCCCCACGGCAACACATAACCAAGGAAAGCCTCGGCCATCAGCGCCAGGAAAATCAGCATGCCAAAAATCCACACCAACTCGCGCGGCTTGCGGTAGGAACCGTACAGCAGGCCCCGGAACATATGCAGGTAAACCACAATAAAAAACGCTGACGCGCCGGTCGAGTGCATGTAGCGGATAATCCAGCCGTAATCAACATCACGCATGATGTATTCCACGGACGCAAACGCCGCATCAGCACTGGGCACATACATCATCGTCAGCCAGATACCGGTCAGCAGCTGGTTAACCAGCACCAGCAGGGACAAGACGCCAAAGAAGTACCAGAAGTTGAAGTTTTTCGGGGCATAGTATTTGCCCATGTGGGTATCCCACGCACGCTGGATGGGCAGGCGCGCATCAACCCAGTCACGCAAAGCAATCAGCATTTTCATCAGGCTGCCCCTCCGTCTTCACCGATAATGATCACAAACTCAGACTCATAGTAGTGTGGAGGAACCTCCAGGTTGGTCGGCGCCGGCACCGCCTTGTAAACCCGGCCGGACAAGTCAAACTTGGAACCATGGCAGGGACAGAAAAAACCGCCCAGCCAATCCTTGCCCAGATCGGCAGGGCTGACTTCCGGACGATAGGCCGGCGCACAGCCCAGATGGGTACACAGGCCAACCACAATCAGGTATTCCCGCTTGATGGCGCGCTCGATGCCCTTGATATATTCAGGCTGCTGGGGAACTGCGGACTCAGGATCAGCAACCGCATCATTCAGCTTGGCCAGGTTATCCAGCTGCTGCTCGGTACGGCGCACAATAAATACCGGCTTGCCACGCCATTCCTCAGTTACCATTTCACCAGGGCGCAGCTTGCTCAAGTCTGCCTTTACCGGTGCACCGGCTGCCTTGGCCTTGGCGCTGGGCTGCCAGGAACCCAGGAAAGGGATTGCCACACCGACAACGCCGGCTGCGCCAACTGCTGCTGTAGAAGCAGCCAGAAAGCGCCGCCGCGAAGTATTCACCCCATCATTACTCATCAGGAAGTCCCCCGTCATCGTCCCCGAAAGGACAGGCATCAACACGCAAAAAAACGCGGCAAATGGTATAGAAAAACCCTGTCTTGCACAAGGAGAAAAAGCAGCCCCGCCGGCAAAACAGATTGGCGGCAATGGCTTGCCGGCAAACAAAAAACCCGGCCAGTGGCCGGGTTTCGCAAAGCTTAACGCTTGGAGAACTGTGGCTTTTTGCGCGCCTTGCGCAGACCCACTTTCTTGCGCTCAACCTCACGTGCATCACGCGTGACGAAACCGGCCTTGCGCAGCGGGCTGCGAAGACTTTCATCATACTCGATCAGCGCACGTGTCAGGCCGTGGCGGATAGCGCCCGCCTGGCCAAAGCTGCCGCCACCGGCGACAGTCACGTTGATGTCGAATTTGCCATCCATTTCCACCAGCTCAAGCGGCTGGCGAACAATCATGCGCGCCACTTCGCGGCCGAAGTATTCATCCAGCGAACGATTGTTGACCAGGATCCGGCCCTGGCCGGAGCGGAGAAATACACGTGCAGTCGAAGTCTTGCGACGGCCGGTACCATAATACTGAGTGACTGACATAAACGTAGCTTCCGTTAAATCTGTAATTCTTTGGGCTGCTGGGCGGCATGCGGATGGCTGTTGCCGGCATACACTTTCAGCTTGGAGAACATCTGACGACCCAGCGGGTTTTTCGGCAGCATGCCCTTGACGGCGGTTTCCAGCACACGCTCAGGCGCACGATCAATCAGCTTCTCGAAAGAAATCGACTTCATGTTACCGATATAGCCGGTGTGGTGATAGTAAATCTTGTCTTTGGCCTTGTTGCCGGTCACTGCAATCTTTTCTGCGTTGACAACAACAATGAAGTCACCGGTATCAACATGCGGTGTGTACTCCGGCTTGTGCTTGCCGCGCAGGCGATGGGCGATTTCGGCAGCCAGACGACCCAGGGTTTTGTCTGCCGCATCAACAACGTACCAGTCCTGCTGTACCTGTTTGGGTTTTGCACTGTAGGTTTTCATATTTGCTCTGCCTGAAATCAGTGTGCGCTTTCAATAAGGAGGGCGAATACTAATGGAAGTCAATCGCCAGTTCAAGCCAATTTTTTGCGATTTTTTCCAGCCCGGCTCAGGGCCGGTGCTGCGCAGCCAGGTACTGGCTGGACTGCATTTCCAGCAGCCGGCTCCGGGTGCGCTCAAACTCGAATGTCAGGCGCCCGCCGCTGTACAGGCTGGCAATCGGCACCGCTGCCGACAGGATCAGTTTGACCCGCCGGTCGTAAAACTCATCCACCAGGTTGATAAAACGCCGCACCTGGTCATCCTTGCCGGCATCCAGCTGCGGCACATCACTGACGATCACCGCATGATAAATACGTGCCAGCTCAATATAATCATTCTGGCTGCGCGGCTTGTCACACAGCTCGGCAAAACTGAACCAGACAATATCATCCGCTTCATAACGGCAGTAAAACTGCCGTCCATTGATGCCGATCGTTGCCTCCTTCACCATCTCATCCGGCGCCAGGCTGATCAGGCTCTTCATCAGGTTCTCCTCGGCCGCCTCACCGAGCGGGCTGTAATACAGCTCTGCCTGCTCCAGCGCGCGCAAGCGGTAATCCGTACCGCCATCCACATTGACCACCTCGCAACTGGCTTTCAGCGCAGCGATTGCCGGCAAAAAGCGCTGTCGCTGCAAACCGTTCCGGTACAGCTCATCCGGCACAATATTGGACGTGGCAACCAGCGTCACCCCGCAGGCAAACAGCTTTTCGAACAGGCCGCCAAGAATCATCGCATCGGTAATATCCGAGACAAAAAATTCGTCAAAACAAATCACCCGGTAGCGGCGGGCAATATCACGCGCCACCTGGTCGAGCGGGTTCTTTTGCCCCTCCAGCGCTGTCAGCTGCTGGTGCACCCCCTGCATAAAGCGGTGAAAATGCACCCGCAGCTTGTGCTCAAATGGCAGGCAATCAAAAAAAACATCCATCAGGTAGGTCTTGCCGCGCCCGACACCCCCCCAGAAATACAGACCGGTGACCGGCTCCCAGCATTCTCCGCCAGACCATTTCGCCCTCAGGCGCGCCAGCAGGCCCGGCTGCTGGCATTGCTGCAAGGCATCAAAAAGCCCCTGTAACTTGCCGACCGCCATGCACTGGGCATCATCGGCCATAAAGTCTGGTCGCAACAGGTCTTGTTGGTAGCGTTCCAGTGGCGTCATGATCGACTCACAAAAAATTTGCGCGCACTTTACTCCGCCAGCACCGGTTTGGCAACGCGGCAGCACGGATGCCACAGCCGACAAAAACATCGCCGACCGGGCCGCTGTCGTTTATAATCGCGCTTCCATTGTTAGCTGGAGTGAACCGTGACGTTAACAACCATTGTGTTCGGCATTGTATGTTTTCTACTCGGATCTGCCGTGGGTGCACTGCTGTTTGTCCGCCTGTCGCCGGAACTGCGCAAAAACCGTGACATCCAGAAACACCTGTATGACAAACAGGATGAGCTGAAAAACTACCAGCTGGAAGTAACCCAGCATTTCGCAGAAACCGCCCGGCTGCTCAAACAAATGGCCGAAAGCTACCGTGACGTGCACAACCACCTGGCGGCCGGCGCAGAAAAGCTTGGCAAGGACAGCCATGGCCAGCCGGTACTGAAAAAACTGCCGGAGATTGATGAAATTACCGACCGCAGCGAGGATGCAGCGCCGCTGACTCCACCGCTGGATTACGCCCCCAAAAGCTCACCGTATGATCGCAGCACACTGAACGAGGAATACGGCCTGGAGAAAGTCGAGCTGGAAGAAAAACCGTTTGACGATATTGCGGACGCCATCGCTGCCAACGCCAGGCAAGCTCCATAAGCCGTCACACCGGATTGGCAATATCAACAAACGCATGATCCACGGCAAACTGGCTGGCCAGGTGCTCCCCCAGCGCCTTGACACCATAACGCTCGGTCGCATGATGGCCGGCGGCAATAAAGGCAATGC
>DATCSZ010000301.1:0-1196 GCA_036568205.1 Pseudomonadales bacterium | reverse complement strand
AGACCTATCGCCAGATCATCGGCCTTGGTCTGCCGGAGGCAATAGCGCAGCTATATCCGGAGCTGCCGGCTGATGCGCGTGCAGCGTATGCCCGGGCGTATTCGCAGGCCTATATTGAGGCGGATCAGGCGCCTTGCGCTTTGTTTGGTGGTGTGGAAGAGGCGTTGGGGCGACTGGAAGCAGCCGGTCATCATGTTGCCATTGCCACCGGCAAAAGCCGGCGTGGCCTTGACAGGGTGCTGGAGAGGCTGAACTGGCAGCAGCGGTTTGCTGCCAGCCGTTGTGCTGACGAGACCGCCTCCAAACCACATCCGCGCATGTTGCTGGAGCTGATGGATGAATTGTCGGTGCCGCAGCATGCGGTAGTGATGGTGGGTGATACGGAATTTGACCTGGCCATGGCGGTCAATGCCGGGGTTCGCAGTGTGGCCGTCAGTTACGGCGCCCACGCACCGGCCCAGCTGGAAAAACACCAGCCGCTGGCCATTATTGACCATCTGGGCCAGTTATTCGATTGTGTTGAATTGTAAACGGGGAGTGCTTATGGAATCGCAGGATAAAAACCGTGAGTGGCAGTTGCTGGAGAAAATTACCCTCGCCTCGGTGAGCGAACAGCGCAAGGCGCGTCGCTGGAGTATTTTTTTCAAGAGCTTGGGGTTTCTGTACCTGTTTGTGGTGCTGGGCCTGCTGGTGCCGGATCCGGACAGCCTGGCGGTAGATGGGCACCACAATGACAAGCATACCGCCGTGGTTGACCTGAAAGGTGTTGTCATGGATGAGGAGGCTGCCAGTGCGCATACGGTGGTGGCGGGATTGCGCGAGGCGTTTGAAAACAAGCACAGCCAGGCGGTGATGCTGGTGATCAATAGTCCCGGGGGCAGCCCGGTGCATGCCGGATATGTCTATGACGAGATCCTGCGTCTGCGCAGTAAATACCCCGACAAGAAAGTGTATGCCGTGATCGAGGATCTTGGCGCATCGGCGGCGTATTACATTGCTGCAGCGGCCGATGAGATCTATGCCGACCGCGCCAGCCTGGTCGGCTCGATTGGTGTGATTTCTGCCAGTTTTGGTTTTGTTGAGGCGATGGGCAAGCTGGGTGTTGAACGACGTGTTATGACGGCCGGTGACAACAAGGCATTTCTTGATCCGTTTCAGCCGCTCAAGGCAGAGGAGCGGGCATTCTGGGAGGCGTC
>DATCSZ010000300.1:0-9101 GCA_036568205.1 Pseudomonadales bacterium | reverse complement strand
GGCGCGCAACCGGCCTGGCAAAGGCTGGCGCTGCCTCTCGTGCTGCAATGCGGGCATTGTGCAGCGCAATCTCGTCGATATGGGTATCGGCAATCGCAGCGACTTGCTGTTTGTGCTCGGTTTCCAGCGCTGACAGCAGCTGATTGATCAGCGCCGGGCTCAGCTCAATGGCCGACAGGCCTTCCCGTATGGATTTCAGCAAGGCCGGCAGGCGTACCAGCAACTCGGTGCGGGAATGAAACTGCTGCGGATCCTGCAAGGTGAACAGCAGCTCATCCACCAGCGCCAGCGCCTTGTGCCAGGATTCACTCTCCATGCCATCGTTCAGTGCATACAGATACAATACATGACTCCAGCCCTCGTCCAGCAGCTCACGGGCAGCAGCCGGCAACTGCAGGGCCGCCAGCCGCTGCTGCAATGCCGAATCCACCTGCTGGCGCACCTCTTCCGACTGCACCGCACTGTGCTGACTGTCCATCAGCCGCTGACTGGCCAGCGCATCACTCTGGCGCTGGGCTTCCTCAACCATCAGGTAATCGAACAGCATGTCACGGAACGGCACGCTGGCAATACGCTCGGCTTCCCACAACACCGTAATGGTATCCACCTGGCGGCGAAAAAACGCGTCCTCGGCCAATGCCTGCAGATCCGGCTGCCAGCTGGCACTGAGGCGGATAATTTCATGCAGCAGGGATTTGGCGATGTTCTGCTCATCGGCAAAAAATCCGGGATCGGTCAACGCCACCCGGGTATACGGCAGCTGCAGCTGGGCCAAGAGGGCCCTGGCAATATCGGGCAGGTTACGATCGACCAGTACCAGTGCAAACAACTGCTGGATCTGGCGAATCTTTTCCAGCTCGTCGCTGGTGATAGATTGCTGGCCACCTTTCAGTAACTGTTGCTGTTCCAGCTCCAGACACAGGTCACGCACCGCCTCACTGGCGCGCCATTGCACCAGGCTGGCAGGCGCCAGCTTGTGCTCCAGCTGCTCGTAATCATTGGCCTGCAAATCGGCCAGTGCCCGCAGCAGCTCGCCCTGCTCATCGACAAATTGTGGCGCGGCAACGGCTGCCGGCGCTGCACGACTTTCACTTTTCAGCTGCGGTAATACACCGTGTTCGGCCAGCAGGCGGTTGGCCCGGGCAATATAGGCGTCTATTTTGCGGTACAGCTCGGATTCAAACAGGCGCAACACCAGCATTTTGCTGTGAATATCCAGCTGGGCCTGGCCAAGGCCCTGCAAAAAGCCGTCGACAAAATGGGCCGGGGCCAGCGGGTTAAAACCGTCACCGCCCAGCGCATCAAGGCGCTGCTGCAAATCCTGCAGCGCAGCAGCATGTTTCTGGCTGTCGGCATCCACATCCACGGCCAGCAGCTTGCGCAGGCTGTTGATGTGTTCATTGTCATTGGCAGCGCTTGCCTGTGCCGCCGTGAACGGAACCAGCAGATGATCGGCAAAACGGCGGCTGATGTCATGGTGGGTGATGCGCAGGCTCTGCGCCGATTCAAAGTGGCGATTTTGCTCGCTGTTGCCAGTCGCCTTCTCTGCCAGTGCCAGGATGGCACTGTCAGCCGAAACAAACAGCTGGCGCAATGCTGCCCGGATATCCGGCAGCAGATCCTGTTCATACACAGCTTTCAGCTGGTTTGCAGAAACACCCATAACAACCTCGGTAGCAACAACGCCTGTCAATTTTATCGCATCGGCAAACCGCTTGCCGGACAAAAATCGCCATTACGCGATACTCGCCACATCTGCTGTCGTTCTGCTAGAATCGCGGCAAACGCTAACGGTAACATCTCCCATGCAAATCCCAAAGGCCTGGCGCGACGATCTGGTGACCAGCGTACGGCTGGCACTGGCCGAAGACATTGGCAGCGGCGATATCACCGCCAGCCTGATTCCTGCCGATGCCGTCACTGAAGCCTGCGTCATCACCCGCGAAGATGCCGTGATCTGCGGCGTCGACTGGGTCAACGAAGTGTTTGCCCAGCTCGATCCGCGCGTCACCGTGCACTGGCTGTGTCGCGATGGCGAACGGGTAAGCGCCGGCAGCCGCCTGTTCACCCTGCAAGGCCCGGCCCGCAGCCTGCTGAGCGGCGAACGCGCCGCCCTGAACTTCCTGCAATTATTATCCGGTGTGGCCACCGCCTGCCATGACTATGCCAGCCTGGTGGCCGGCACCGGTGTGACGCTGCTGGATACCCGCAAAACCATTCCCGGCCTGCGCACGGCACAGAAATACGCGGTTTCCTGCGGTGGCTGCGCCAACCACCGCATCGGCCTGTACGATGCCTTCCTGATCAAGGAAAACCACATTGCCGCCTGCGGTTCCATTGCCGCGGCCGTTACCACCGCACGCAACAGCCATCCCGGCAAGCCGGTGGAAGTGGAAGTGGAAAACCTGGACGAGCTGCAACAGGCGCTGGATGCCGGCGCCGACATCATCATGCTGGATAATTTCAGCCATGCCAACAAGCGACAGGCTGTTGCGCTGACTGCCGGGCGTGCCAGGCTGGAAGCATCAGGCAATATCACCCGTGAAACGATCCGCGCCGTGGCCGAAACCGGCGTGGACTATATTTCCATCGGTGCGCTGACCAAGGATGTGCGGGCGATTGATTTGTCGATGCGGGTGGGTGAAAAAGCCGGCAGCTGATCAACATGCAAACTGCTGGAGAAACACCGCCAGTTGCGCAGCACGGTCAGGCCATCGTGCAACAGGAATATCGGCAAGTACCGGATTCGCCAGCTGCGCCCGCATAGCCTGCGCCAGACTTTCAGGCGATGCCGGCGAAAAAAGCAGTTCCGGCCAGTCAGCAAGGATTTCGGCCATCTCGCCAACATTTGCCGCCAGTAGTGGTGTACGACAGGCAAGTATTTCATTGAATTTTTGCGGATAACAATAATCACCAAATGCCGACGGACGGTTACAGATCACCGCGACATCCAGCGCATTGAAAACCAGTGGCACCCTGTCCGGTGACAATACACCAAGATTAATTAACCTGTCGTGGTGATAGCGCCGCAAGCTTGCATCCCCGGGACCGGCCAACAACAGGTAACAATCCGGCACTGTCTCAGCCAGCTGTTTAAACGCCTCCAGCAGCACACCAATGCCGCGACCGACAACCAGTGCACCGGCGGTACCAACGTAAGCCGCTCGCGGATCAAGTCCCAGACGCTCACAAGCCTGCTGCTTGCTGACAGGGGCAAACGCATCAGCTGCTGCATTACCCAGCAACAGGGTCGGCACATTGCCCAGCCGCATATTCTTCTGCAAATGATGCCGTAGTGTCGATGTCACCACAGTAATGCCGTCAGCCTGCCGACAGGCATTATGGAACAGGCGTACGACTCCCGGCAGCCTTGCCAGAGCAAAACTTTCATAGTTATCGTAAAGATCAATGCAGAACGGAATACTGTACTGTCGACATAGTTTCGCTCCGATAATGGCATGCCAGACATCCGAGCTGCACCAGACCACATCGGGGCGAAACTGCCCAACCACCTCATGAAATTTCTTCTGGTAACGATGCCAGCTTAACGGCTCAAACGGCAGGCCATTCAACGCATGCCAGGTCACCTGTTCCAGCCTGAAACACCCTTCCGGTTTGCTCCGGTAACTAAGCGCAATGCCTTCAACCTGATGTCCGCCCTCTATTAGCGCCTCAGGTATCCGGAAAAGCCTGCCATACGTATCATCCAGCAAATCCCTTCCGGTATATTGCCGCTTGCACAGCACCAGAATCTTCATTCAACGACGTTCCGGTTTTTTTCCCAGCTTGATCAGTAATGTTTCTGTCATCTGGGCCAACCTGATCATTACAGCCGCCACCAGCACTTTTGCCCTGTCAAGTTTTGAATGGAAAGGGTATGACATCAACCAGCCAATAGCTGCCAAAAGTCCACGATGCGGCATCACATGCTGCTCAGAGATTACGTTATTTTCTTTCATCTTTTTGCGCAAAATGTAACGCCCTCCCGCCACCCTTCTTGCCTGGATCATTGCCGCCACAAGATCAGTGCGAGGTTCGGTGTAGATCACAGCCTTGTCGCAAAAATGTAGCTGATAGCCTTCGCTTTTAGCCTGCCAGCACCACAGCCTGTCGCCTCCGGAAAGCAGCTCCTCATCAAACGGCCCAACATGGTCAAACTGGCTGCGCCGGCAAAACAGGTTGGCTGTAGCACTGAAGTGTTTCCACTGTATATTTTCCTGCTGCTGAAAACCAATGGCAGACTGGTAGAGACTGACCGGTGTTGTCTTTTCCACTGGCAGGTACAGGACTTCACCACCCAAAAATGCACTGTCCCCATGACACCCAATTGCACGAGAGGCATTTTCCAGCCATTGCTCATCGGCGACACAATCCGCATCGGTAAACACCAGCCATTCAAAGCGAGCCTCGGCAGCACCGGCATTACGCGCAGCATAAGCGCCAGGCTTGCCGCACCAGACCACCCGACAGGAAAACGGGTAGTTTTCGGTCAACACCAGTGGTGGTGATGAATTGTTATCAACAACAACCACTTCAAAAGACGATGCCGGATAGCTTTGCCTGCACAGGGAATCAAGGCAGCGAACAATACCTGGAAGATTGTTATAAACCGGGATAACAATAGAAAACCTGACCATCGCTCAGTGGTCATCCCGATAGATCAGGCTGGTAATCTGTTCAGAAATCAGCCCCATCAGGAAGATCAGGACGGAAGTCACAAACAATAACAATGTCATATTGGTAAATGAATTAAATACCACATAAGTGTAACTGTAATAGAGCAGGCCCAGCAGGAAAAAAACCAGGCTGAACGGAAGGAACAGCTTCAATGGCGAATAAAGTGTGGCAATCTTGAAAATAATTATCAGGAAACGTGCACCATCCCTGACGATACGGATATGGCTTTTACCGAGCCGTTTATCTGCCACAATTGGTATATACGTGACCGAATAACCAGCACGAAAAAACGCCATGGTGATTGTTGTCGGATAAGAAAATCCGTTAGGCAACAAATACAGGAATTTCCTGAACAATGCCGCCCTGACAATGCGCAGGCCGGAGGTAAGATCCTCCACCCGATGACCAACAATCTTGCTGGCCAGCACATTGTAAAGCCCGTTGCCAAACCAGCGCGCTACCGAAGCCTGGGAAGCGGATGAACGTGCCCCGACAACCATATCAAATCCCTGCGCAGACTTTTCAATCAAACGCTGTACATCCGCCGGCTGGTGCTGGCCGTCACCATCCATAAATACAATAAATTCACCGCTCGCCGCCCTGGCTCCGGTCTTGATGCTGGCACCATTGCCCTTGGAGTACGGATGACTGATCACTTTGGCACCCAGCTGGCTGGCGATGGCGGCGGTATCATCGGTTGATCCATCGTCTACCACGATCACTTCAGCTTGCGGGTAAGTGCTTATCAGCCCGGGCAGAATTTTCTGCAGCCCCTGCTGTTCATTTTTGGCTGGAATAACAATCGATAACTGCACGTCAGGCCTTTTACAGGTAAGCAAAAATCATGAAAAAATCCGGATAGACCGCTGTCAACCAGCCGGCAATGGCAATAAAAGGGCCAAAAGGGATCGGTTTTTGTGCATCCTGCAACTTGCAGACAATCAGCAGGCCACCCAGCACTGCGCCGGTCAACGATGACAACAGCACGATATTGGGCAAGGCAGCCCAGCCAAACCAGGCACCAAACGCCGCCATCAGCTTAAAATCACCATAACCCATGCCTTCCTTGCCGGTGACAATACGGAACAGCCAGAACACGGTCCACAAAAACAGATAACCGCCAACCGCTCCCCACAGGGCATGCTCCAGCGGCACAAACAGGGCCTGGCTGTTCAGGATCAGTCCGGCCCACAGTAACGGCAGCGTCAGGCTGTCCGGCAATAACTGATGATCGTAATCAATGCCAATCAACGCAATGCAGACATAACTGAACAACAGCATCGCCAGCAATTGTCCATTCCAGCCAAACTGCAGAAACAGCAACACCGAGACAAAACCGGTCAGCAATTCAACCACAGGGTAACGCCAGGAGATTTTTGCACTGCAGCCGGCGCAACGGCCACCCAACAGCAGGAAACTCAATACCGGAATGTTCTGCCAGGGCCGGATGGCCGTATTGCAGTGTGGACAGGCTGATCCTGGCACTGCCAGATTGAACGTCTCTTCAGCGGCCCCGGATTGCTCATCCTCCCTGGCCAGAAAGGCCAGCGCTTCACGCCGCCAGCTGCGCTCCAGCATGATGGGCAGACGGTAAATTACCACATTAAGAAAACTGCCGATACTGAGGCCCAGCACCAGCACCAGCCCCAGCTGAAATGCAAAAACCTGTCCTGCAGCAGAAAGCATCAGGGACTAGATCGCGTTGCCGAGCTGGAAAATCGGCATATACATCGCCACCATCAGGCCACCGACCAGCACACCCAGTACCGACATGATCAATGGTTCCATCAATGCGGTCAGGCCATCAACCGCGTTATCCACTTCTGCCTCATAGTGGTTGGCCACTTTTTCCAGCATCGAATCCAGTTGGCCGGATTCCTCACCGATAGAAACCATCTGGATCAACATCGACGGGAACAGGCCGCTCACTTTAAGGGCATGGTTGAGCTGGGTACCACCGGTGACCTCATCGCGCACCTTGTTGATTGCTATGCGGTACACTTCGTTACCGGCAGCACCGGCCACCGAATCCAGCGCATCCACCAGTGGCACACCAGCCGAAAATGTTGTCGCCAGGGTACGGGAAAAACGCGCATAGACTGACTGGTTGACAATATTGCCAACCACCGGCGCCTTGAGCAGCATCGCATCAATGGTATCGCGGTATTTTTTGAAGCGGGTGGACGCCTCCTTGTGCGCAGTCACCACCAGCGCAATAATCACCACGGCAATCAACCAGTTAGCCTGAAACCAGTCCGACATATTCACCACCAGCTGGGTGAAGGCCGGCAGCTCAGCACCAAAACCGGCAAAAATATCCGCAAACTGTGGCACCACCTTGACCATCAGCAAGCCGGTCACAATAAAAGCGATTGCCACAACCGCGATCGGATAGGTCATCGCCTTTTTGATCTTTGATTTCAGTGCCTCGGATTTTTCCTTGTAGGTGGCCACACGGTCGAGCATGGTCTCCAGCGCACCGGACTGTTCACCGGAATCAACCAGGTTACAGAATAACTCGTCAAAATATTTCGGATGCCTGGACAAGGCGCCGGCCAGGTTGCCACCGCCGGCCACGTCATTGCGGATTTCCCGAATCAGGTTGGCCATTGCCTTGTTTTCCGAACCCTCTGACACAATATCGAAGGACTGGATCAGCGGCACACCGGATTTCATCATGGTCGCCAGCTGGCGGGTAAAGATGGCAATATCCATCGGCTTGATGCTGGGACCGCCAATCGGCAACTTCAATTCCTTGTTGACGCTTTTGGCATTAATGCCCTGCTTTTTCAGGTTGGCGATGACAATATTCTTGTTCAGGGCCTCTATCTGGCCCTTCATCTTGTTGCCTTTTTTGTCCACACCCTTCCAAAGAAAAACACTGGTTTTCGGCTGTTTGTTTTTATTTGCTGCTTTTGCCTGAGCCATGGATTAATCCTTGGTTACACGGTTAACTTCTTCAAGACTGGTCACTCCCTGCGCGGCCTTCAACAGGCCCGAACGACGCAGGTTGTTAAACCCTTCCTTGCGACACACCTCGGCTATATCCAGTGAATTCCCCCCCTCCATGATCACCCGCTGGATGGCCGGCGTATTCTTGACCACCTCATAAATCCCGACACGCCCCTTGTAACCCTTGGCACACTTGGAGCAGCCGACTGGCTTGAACAACGTCATGGTCTCAAAATCTTCCTCCAGAAACCCTTCATCCAGCAGCATTTGTTTGGGATATTCCACCGCTTCCTTGCAGGCACTGCACAGACGCCGGCCAAGGCGCTGGGCAATAATCAGGTTCAGCGAGGTAGCCAGGTTGAATGCCGGTATGCCCATATTCAGCATCCGGGTGATGGTTTCCGGCGCGCTGTTGGTATGCAGTGTCGACATCACCATATGGCCGGTCTGGGCTGCCTTGATGGCAATACTACCGGTTTCCAGGTCACGAATCTCACCCACCATGATGATATCGGGATCCTGTCGCAAAAATGATTTCAGCGCCGCAGAAAAATCCAGCCCGACTTTCGGGTTCACGTTGACCTGGTTGATGCCTTCCAGGTTGATCTCAACCGGGTCCTCGGCGGTGGAAATATTCACCTCGGCCGTATTGAGGATGTTCAAACCCGTATACAAGGACACGGTTTTACCCGACCCGGTAGGGCCGGTCACCAGAATCATGCCTTGCGGGAATTTCAGTGCTTCCAGGTACAAGGCCTTCTGGTCCGGCTCGTAACCGAGCATGTCAATGCCCATCTTGGCACTTTCGGCATCCAGAATCCGCAGACAGATTTTTTCCCCCCACAAGGTAGGCAGGGTATTCACACGAAAATCTATGGATTTGTTTTTCGACAGCTTGAGCTTGATACGCCCGTCCTGCGGCACCCGGCGCTCGGAAATATCCATCTGCGACATGACTTTCAGGCGCGCTGCCAGCTTGAAGCCCATTTGCACCGGCGGCTTGGCGATCTCGTGCAGCATGCCGTCGGTACGAAAACGTACCCGGTAGGCTTTTTCATACGGCTCAAAATGAATATCCGATGCGCCGGTACGGATGGCATCGACCAACACCTTGTTGATAAACCGCACCACCGGCGTTTCATCTGCCTGGTTGACGTTGACATCCTGGCCGCCGCCCTCATCATCCACGGCCTCGATATCCAGCTCATCAAGACCCTGGTCATCCAGATCATCCAGGCCGGTGCCAACCTGCTCTTCTTCGCCCTTCTCCAGAAAGGCAATCAGCTCCTTCAGCGCCAGCACATCCACGACCACGGCTTCGGTATTCAGGCCGGTATTGAACTTGATCTCGTCCAGTGCATGCAGGTTGGAAGGATCACTGACCGCCACATACAGGCGTGTACCACGGCGGTACAGCGGCACCGCCTGGTGTTTGGTGACCAGCTCCAGTTTGAGCAAATTCTTATCCAGGG
>DATCSZ010000299.1:0-1729 GCA_036568205.1 Pseudomonadales bacterium | reverse complement strand
CATCAGCATGAAATGCTGTTCGCCATTCTCAATCCGGCCATCGCCGGCTTTCTGCTCACCGCCGTGTGCAACTGGACCAACACGGACAGACTGCACGGCCTGCCACTAATCGTGCTGTGGCTGGTGTGGGCCATCGGCCGTCTGGCAACAGCGCTGCCGCTATTGCCGGAAGCCGCGATGATCGCTATCAACCTGCTGTTCCTGCCGCTGGTGATGATCGATGCCGGACGCCGCGTTATCAGTGCGCGGCAACCACGTCATGCACCGGTTCTGCTGGTGCTGTTTCTTCTGTGGGCAGCGCAGGCAACCTTCCTGTTGCAATGGAGCGAGCACGCCATCGCCATGGCGCTGGTTGCCGCCAGTGCATTGATGCTGATTGTCGGTGGACGCATCACCCCGGCCTTTTCCGGCAACTGGCTGCGCGCCAACGGCGGCGATCCAGCGCGCATCAGCAATCCGCCGTGGCTGGAGCGACTGACGCTGGCAGCGATGCTGGCGCTATGCATTACCCTGCCGCTGGGCATACCGGTACTCACCGCCGCTCTGGCATTGATCGCCGCTGCCGTCAGCTTCAGCCGCATTGCCCTGTGGCGCGGCTGGCTCACCTGGCGCGAACCGATGCTGTGGATCCTGCATCTTTCCCTGCTGTGGATTCCGGTGGGCCTGTTGTTGCTGGCCGGTAGCCGCTTCGGCCTGTGGCCGAACAATGTCTGGATTCATGCTATTGGCATCGGCGCCATGAGCGCGCTGATTTTTGGCGTGATAACTCGCGTCTCCCTCGGCCATACCGGCCGGCCACTGAAATTGCCGGACGGCATGGTCAGCGCCTATGTACTGATTCATGCCAGCGCCCTGATCCGCATACTCACTGCGCTGCAGATTTTTCCCTGGCAACGCGGCATCGAAATCACCGCCGCCCTGTGGATCGGCGCCTGGCTGCTGCTTCTGATGCGCTACACCATGATCCTGCTGCGCCCGCGGGTGGACGGGAGACCCGGCTGATGCGACTGACCCAGCACACCGACTACGGCCTGCGCCTGCTGATGTATGTGGCCCTGAAAAACGGCCAGCGCTGCACCATTCGTGAAGCGGCGGAAAGCTTTGCTATTTCCCGCAACCATCTGATGAAAATCGCCAACCTGCTGCAACACCACGGCGTGCTGAACGCCACCCGCGGCAAGGGCGGCGGCCTGCAACTGGCAAAGCCGGCAAACACATTACGCCTGGGTGATCTGGTGCAGACACTGGAACCGGATATGGCACTGGCGGAATGCCTTGGCGACAACAACCAGTGTGTGGTGACCTCGCAGTGTTTGCTGATTGGAGTGCTAAGCGATGCCCTGGGGGAGTTTTTGCGCACGCTGAATCAGTACACGCTGGAGGATATCTGTGTGCCGAAGCAGAAGGAGCTCAGGGGGCTGTTGCGAATTGATCTGACGCAGCATCTGCAGTGAAGAACCTTGAAAATAATTCCGCATAACTACCTGAGCGGGCCTTTCAATCACAATTAGCCAGGTTTTCCACTCTGACACATCATCATGCTTTTGAATCTATTTTCAGATTTATGTGCATCAGCAATATCGTTCTGCATGACTTCGAGCATAAATTGCAACCTAGTCTGATCGTCGGGATCCTGCATACTGAATCCGGCAATGGAATCAGGATCTTTCTTATACGGACTCGATGCCACCAGCTTGGCAATATTACGATACAGCACAACCAAGCTGGC